>JAGSHB010000076.1 GCA_023954815.1 Myxococcales bacterium
ACGGTGTCGTCGCACTTGGCTGCTTTGTCTTTGATGACGCCGCTGCCGACGTCGCAGCAGGCACCTGAGCTACAAGCGCACGTGCTGGTCACCGACCATGCGGACTGACTCTTCGTCGACGAGCAGGTCTGGCAGCTGTTGGCTGGGTTGCTGCTGCCGTCCTTTGCGCACTGGTCGCCGACTTTGCACCAACCCGCTTTCACGCTGATGTTGCAAGCGCCAGTCTTCGCGTCGCATGCGGCGACTTCACAGTCTGCGGTAGGTACACATGGCGTGGCCGCGCTGCTGCATTTGTTGCCTTCGCACAAATCGACCGTGCAGGCGTTGCCGTCGTCGCAGTCACTGGCGAAGGTGCAGCAGCCGGCGATGGCTTGGTGGCTGCATTTACCAGCGGAGCAGCTGTCTTTTGTGCAGGTATTGCTGTCATCGCAGTCGGAGGCGCCCTTGCAGCCTGTCGACGTGCCGCCCTCGCAGATAGGTGCGCCGCCGCTCTGCGCCTTGCAAGTCTGGTCAGCTGTGCATGTTTGAATGGTCTGCCAGCCAGTCCACGACCAGTTGGCCTTGGCGGTGGGGCAGGTGCCGACGCTGCTGCCATCGCAGCTGGGGAAGGCCTCGCGCTTTTGTACCTGTTTGCCGTCGCACTTGTACTCGACGGACTGTGACTCCGTGCTGCAGGGCGTGCCCTTCGACTTGGCCGTATTACTCGACAAATCGCAGCAGACGCCTTCCTTGCAGCAGCCCGCCTTCGCTTTGAAGGAGCACGTGCCCTTGGTCAGGTCGCATGTGCCTTCGCTGCAAGCGTTGCCGTCCGTGCAATCGGCGTTCTTGGCGCAGCAGTTGCCGGTCTTGGTGCCACTGCAGGCGCCGGAAGCTTGGCAGGTGTCGCCTGAGGTGCAGCTGTTGCCGTCGTCGCAGGTGGCGGCGAGATCGACGGTCCAATCTTCCTGGTTGTCGCCTGGCTTGCAGACCAAGCAGGTGTTGGTATCCGTCGCACCTTCCTTGTGGCAGGCGCCGTCAATGACGCACATCTTCGCGTCAGGCGTGTTCTTGCAGGTGCCGCTCACGCATTTGTCCGTCGTGCAGGTCAGCTTGTCGTCGCAATCTGAGTCGCTCTTGCAGCCCGGCTTCTTGCACAGTTTGTCGTAGTCCTTGCAGCAGTCTCCGTACTGGGTGCAGCCTGAATCGCACTGGCATTTATTGCCGGCCACGTACTTGCCGCAGATGCCCTGGCAAGATTCAGTCGCGGCTCCGCCGCCATCGTCCGGGGTCGACGTGTCTTCTTGTCCGCCCGCATCAGGCGTGGTTGTGTCGCCACCGCATACGCTCTCAAAGTCGCCGCAGCAATCGCCGAACTTCGTGCACGTGCTGTCACACTGGCACGCTGATCCGTTTTGGTACTTCCCGCAGAAGCCAACGCAGGAGCCGGCGGGGGCGTCCGATGTCGTTGTGTCAGACTCAGTGACGTCGGGCGTGACCGATCCCGTGTCCTTGGGCTCGGTGCCCGTGTCCTTGGGCTCGGTGCCGGTGTCTACCTTGGCGGTGTCTGGAGCGACCTTGGTGTCCTGAGAGCCGAAGGCATCGCCCAGGTCAAGACCACCCGTGTCAGCGCCGATGTCTTCTTTCTGACCACTGCCAGTGCCAGTGTCCTGGGCGGGATCACTGCCGCAGGCGGCCAATGTAGTGATGAGCGTCATCGTCAACAGACATCGAACGGCGCGATTAGACAATTTCATGAGGCATTTCCTGTGCAGTCATAGTGGCGAAGCCGAGGGGCTTGGCCGGTTCGCTGGACAACGAGCGAGCCACCAGAATACGGCACTCCCGCCACCGCTCGCAAGACCCCTAGGCATGAAGTTGGGAATACTTTGACTACAACAGGACATGCACTGTCTTAGGAGACCGCCATTTGCCTCGAGTCACACCTTTGGGCATGATCACCTGCACTGTGGCGACCGTTCAACCCGCCCCAGAGGAACCGCCAACTTTGACTGTCACCCCGGCCGATCCGCGTCGCTCGAGCTTCTGGCCCATGGCTGCTTTGGCCACGGTCGCTTTCGCTATGCTCTTCGCTGCCCAGCTGGGCGCCGCCGGGTTGTCTAGCGCTCAACATGCTGCGGCCCATGCCGCGGGGCATGCGCATGAACACCTCGGACATGGGCACGCACACGCCGGGCACGAGCACAACGGACATGGGCACGCTGGACATGGGCACGCTGGGCATGGGCACGCTGGACATGGGCCTGCCGGTCACGGACGCCCTGCTCACCAAGCAGACAAGGGCAGCCACACCCATCGTCATCGGGCGTTGTCCGCTCGTCTGCGCGCTCGGGGCCATGTTCATCGCGCCCACGTCCACCACGTCGACCACGTCCGCGGGCACGCGAGCGGGGCAGGGACCGCTAGCTCGGCGTCCGATCTTCACGAGCAATGCGGTCTCGTAGACCACGACCATTGCCCGTTGGACGAGGCTCCGAGCCAGCTACCGGAGTTGGTGCGTCAGGGCGTGACTGTGGCAGCGGTGTCACCCGCGAGCGTCATCGTGGAACTGAGCGCTTGGCCTGTTCATGCGGCCTGGGTCGGCTTGCGTACATCCGAGGCATCAGCCGGATTGCCCGTCTACGCAAGCACACAACGCGTTCGAATCTAGGGATCTGCTCGGCCGTCTGCCTATGGTCGGCCGACTGCGCGCTGAGTCGCGCAAAATCACTTAAAAGCACTGATTACTCAGCATCGTTGCCGCGTGCTGCCTAGAATTCGTTGCGCCATGGGTCTTGTGGGCCATGGTGTGGTGTCTGGATCACCATGAAGAACACGAGAGGAGCCGCCTCTGCGCTGCTGCTGCTGCTGCTGATGCTGGCGGCGTCATCCTTGGCGTCGGGGTGCCAGACGTATACGCGTCGCCCGGTACATGTCGAGCAGCTGGTCCGCCAATGGCAACAACAACCGGCCGCGACGGTCAAGTCGGCGATAGGGCGAGGTAATGCGGCAGTTCGCATCGCTGACGGGGTCGATGTCCGCGAGGCGGCGATCATCGCCGGAGCACTTCATCCGACGGTGCGGCTTGCCAGCGTCCGTGCTGGCGTCGCTCATGCCGGTCGCACGGCCGCTGGGCGCTGGCCTGATCCGCAGTTCAACGGCATCGCGAGGCGCGGAACCGGCGCGCCAAATACGTGGATGACCGAACTCGATTTTCGGGTGGTTATCCCACTGTCCAGTGCACCTGCGGCCGCGCGGAGCCGGGCGAAGTTCGTAGCTCGGGCTGCTGGGCACGATCTGGCAGCGGTGTCATGGCAGGCCAGCGTGTCGCTGAGGCGCGCGTGGCTGGCCTGGTGGATAGCGACCCGGCGTCGTCGCGTGTTGACGCTGCATGTGAAGACCCTGAAACCCCTCGTCACTGCCTCCAGAGCCTTGGCCTCTGGAGGCGAAGTGTCGGTGGCACGCAGCGGTGTGGCTGAGTTGGCGCTACTCGACTCCGAACGGCGTCTCGCCAATGCGCACCAGACGGAGACGCTGACGCGCCGAGCGGTGCTTCGCGCCATGGGACTGTTTCCCTCCGCACGCGTGCGGCTGCTCGTTAGCGCTGGCCTGGCCTCCATCTCTGGGGACGAAGCTGAGACAAGGTCGACTGACGCGGCGATCATTCGCAAACATCATCCGACAGCGCACGCGGCCTTGGCTCGCTATGAGGCGGCGGAGCAGGCGCTGCGTGGGGCCATCGCCCAGCAGATCCCGAGTCTCAGCATTGGACCCAGTCTGGAGCGAACCGCTTCCGGAGTCGGTATCGGGCTGGGGGTTGGACTCCCTATTTCATTGGTTACCGGCAGCTATCGGGCCATCGCCAGAGCCCGGGCGAGGCGCATCCAACGCGGTCGGCAATGGGTCACGACGGTTCAACAGCTGGTTGCCGACGCAAGCGACGCGCGAGTCCAGTTGCGCCTCGCCGAGTCGCGTCTTCAGACGGTTCGCACTGGACTCATCCCGGCGGTCAACGGATTGCTCAAGCGGCTGGCGCAGCTGGCAAAATCGGGGGAGCTCGATCCGCTGCTCATTCAAAACGTATTGACCCGGGCACGTGCCGCGCGGCTCGCAGAGTTAGAGGCTCAGCGCGCTGTTGGCGGTGCACGAATCGCATTGAACGCTGCGCTTGGGCGGGGGGCTCCGGTCACTTCGCAAGCCGCAAGAGATGGAGCGAACCCATGAACCGTATCATTGCATTGGTCCTGTCGTTCGGTCTGCTTCCGCTCGCTATCGGCTGTGGTTCAAAGTCAGGTCACGAGTCACACGCGCCCCAAGGGACGCCACCTGACAAACAAGTGAAGACGGCGAGAGCAGAGCAAGCTCATCCAGCCGACCTCGCGAAGCCGTTGGTGCCCACCAATCGGGTCGATGTACCTGCGTCGGTGCGCGCAAACCTGGGGATCGTATTCAGGAAGGCACAACTGCGGGCAGTTCAGCGGACCCTGCGCCTACCCGGGCGGTTCGAGCTTAAGCCGACCGCAACGCGCACGTATCACGCACCATTGGCCGGCGGCGTGGAGTTTGCGGTGAAGGAACTCGAGCGGGTCACCGCTGGCCAATTGCTTGCAACCGTTCGCGCACCGGAGCTGCGGGAGCGGCAACACAAGCTGCACAAGGCGGAGCATGAGATCCGGCGAGCGAAGGCATCGTGGTCGCTCCTCAACGCACAGTTGTCCGCGGCCAAGCGCCGTGGTCGGTTCTTGCGCAAACGGGCGCAGCGACTCTCGGCAGCCTCCGTGCGCCGCGCATCGCTGGAGCAGTCGATCCTGCAAGCTCGGACAGAAGTGCGCCTGCTTAAGATTCGTGTCGACGGCGCCCGCGCTGAGATCACCCGGGAACGGCATCACCGGGTCGGCCAACTGCGGGAGCTTTCAGACGCGACTGGCTTGTCGATTCCGCAGCTCAAGAAGCCCATCAAGGGGCACGCGGCTCGGGCGCATCGTAAGCGCAGTGGGGGACATGGCCACGCGGCCCATTGGGACCGCCTCTCGGTGATCGAATTGCGAGCCAAATCCGACGGCATCGTCAGTCGAATTGGTCTACGGCCGGGTGCATGGGCTGCCCGCGGGGCGACGGTCGTTGAGGTCACCGACGAACGGCAGCTGCGATTTGTGGCGACGGCACTCCAAGGAGATATCGGTCGCATTCGGTCGGGCGCACAAGCCGCAGTCGTTCCGGGATCTGTGGCTCCCGCCCAGCGCCGCGGTGAAGTGCTGCGCCGCGAGAAGCTGAGTATCGGGACGGTACAGCTCGGATTGGTCACCGACGCCACGCGGCGGACCCTGCCCGTGATCATTCGGTTGAAGAAGCCACCGACCTGGGCACGGGCGGGGGCGAGCGCCTTCGCCGAGGTCGTCGTGGCCGGGCCGACAGGCAAGGAGGTGGCCATCCCACGCGATGCGGTGGTGCGGGATGGCCTGCATGACGTCTTCTTTCGCCGCGATCCGAAGAACTTGGACAAGGTCATTCGCGTGGAGGCGGACCTGGGTTCGGACGATGGCCGCTGGGTGACGGTGTTCAGTGACGTCAACGTCG
The DNA here is from genome assembly GCA_023954815.1 of Myxococcales bacterium. Taxonomy (GTDB): domain Bacteria; phylum Myxococcota_A; class UBA9042; order UBA9042; family UBA9042; genus UBA9042. The sequence goes on from JAGSHB010000076.1 coordinate 5,554, forward strand.
GCGATGAAGTGGTGGTCGCCGGCGCCTATGAACTGAAGCTCGCCAGCTCAAAAAGGTCTGAAATTAAGGGGCATTTTCACGCAGACGGCTCGTTTCATGCCGGCCCGGAGGACGACTGATGTTACGTAGTCTCATCGCCTCCGCGCTCAACTATCCGGGCCTCACCTTGAGCGGCGCCGGCATCTTGCTGGTGGCCGCGCTGGGTGCGCTGTCGACGTTGCCCATCGACGTGTTTCCGGAGCTCAACGCCCCCAGAGTTGTCGTTCTCACAGAGGCGGGAGGCCTCGTCGCTGAGGAGGTCGAGCAGCAGGTCAGCGTGGTGATTGAGACCACCATGACCGGCATTCCGGGCGTGCGGAAGGTGCGTTCAGCCAGCGCCCTGGGCCTGTCGCTGGTGTGGGTCGAGTTTGACTGGGGCGCTGACCCACTTGGTGCACGACAGCTAGTTGGGGAGCGACTGGATTCGGTTCGCGAACGCCTGCCTGCCAGTGCGCATCCTGAACTGGCGCCTATGTCGTCGATTACGGGTGAGATCATGCTGATCTCGCTGCGCGCAGATGACGCAAGTCCACAGCCGACGGCGACGCCGCTGGCCCTTCGGTCTCTGGCGGAATTCACCATTCGGCGTCGCTTGCTCTCTGTGCCAGGCGTCTCCCAGGTCGTGGCGATCGGCGGGCGGCTTCCCGAGCTGCAGGTACGCGTCCAGCAGGCGGAGTTACTGCGACATCAGCTGCATTTGGGCGATGTGGTGTCAGCAGCGAAGGCCGCCCATAGCACGCGTTCGGCTGGCTATCTCCCCAACACACAAGGCCGTGAGAAGTCGATTGTACAGCGGGCGCAGGCCCTCGATGCGAAGCGATTGGGCGACACCCTGGTGTCTGCGGACGGCGGCGCTCCCATTCCATTGCATGCGGTCGCCGACGTGACCCTCGGTGGTGCGCCTCGGCGGGGAACGGCGGCTGACGGTGGCCATGAGGCGGTCGTTCTCTCCATCCAAAAAGCGCCTGGCACCAACACCCTGACCCTGACGGCCGCGGTTGATGAGGCGCTGGATCAGCTGGAGCCGAGTTTGCCTCCGGGTGTCATCCTCAATCGCCACGCCTTTCGCCAATCGGACTTCATCCAGCGCGCCGTGAACCAAGTCGGCCACGTGCTGCGCGATGCGATGATTATCGTCGCAGGCGTGCTGCTGCTGTTTCTGATGAACCTGCGCGCGACCTTCATCACGCTGACCGCGCTGCCCTTGTCCTTGGCCGCTGCCGTGGTCGTTCTTCAGGGCATGGGGCTCACCCTCAACGTCATGACGATGGGCGGGTTGGCGGTGGCGATCGGCGAGCTGGTCGATGATGCGGTGATCGACGTGGAGAACGTCATCCGCCGCGTCGCCGAGAATCGAAAGCTGCCTCAACCGGAGCGACGGCCGCATCTCCAGGTGGTGTTTGAGGCGAGCAATGAGATTCGAAGTTCGGTGGTCTTCGCCACGCTGATTATTTGCGCGGTGTTTGTGCCGCTGCTTCAGCTGGAGGGATTGGAAGGGCGCTTCTTTCAGCCGCTGGGTCTCGCCTATGTCGCTGCGGTGATGGCGTCGCTGGGGGTCGCGTTGACGGTCACCCCGGTGCTCTGCTTGCTCATGTTGAAGGGCGGAGAGAAGCCGGAAGACGCTGCGGGACATGGGAGCAGTCGTTTCGCCCGTTGGTTGGTGGCAGCCTACAAGCCTGCGCTCGACGTGGCCTTGCGCCATCGCCGTTGGGTGCTGGCTGCCGCACTGGCCATGACGATCGGTGCTGGCGGTCTGGCTACGACATTTGGGACCAGCTTTCTGCCGGAATTTAGCGAGGGTTCACTGACCGTCTTCCTGATGGCACCGCCCGGTACGTCCTTGCCGGAGAGCGATCGTCTGGCCCGCGGTGTCGAGCGTCGTCTGAGCCAATTGGAGGGCGTCGATGGGGTGGTGCGTCGGACCGGTCGCGCCGAACGTGACGAGCACGCCGAACCGGTCTGGAGCTCCGAACTCGATGTTCGCTTGGCATTAGGGGCTGAGAAGGAGGACGTTCGGCGGCGAATTGACAAGGTGCTCGCTGACGTCGCTGGCATCGGCACCATGGTCGGTCAGCCCATTGAACACCGGCTGTCGCACATCATGAGTGGTACCCCGGCAGCGCTGGCGATCAGCTTCTATGGAGACGACTTGCCGCTGCTCAGAGACGTCGCCCAGCAGGCCGTGCGCGCGCTCAAGAACGTGCCCGGCACCCGGGATGTCAACGCCAATCGAGAGGCGCTCGTCGACACGTTGCCCATTCGTTATCGCCGCGAGGATTTGGCGCGTTGGGGGCTGACTCCGGCTGCCGCCGCCGCCCAGGTCAGCGCCGCCTTTCTAGGAGCGACCGTCGCGACCGTGCGTCAGGACGGCCGTGAAATCGACGTCGTTGTGCGGCTAGCGGCTCCCGCACGGCAGCGTCGGCAGCAACTGGAGGACCTCATCTTGCGCGGTCAAGCGGGTCAGTTGGTCCGGCTGAGCGATGTCGCGACCGTCGCCCCGGAGAGCGCCGCAGTCGTTGTCAGTCGCGATCAGGGCAGGCGAAAAGCGGTCGTCTCGTCCAATATCGATGCCGGTCATAACCTGGGACACGTCGTTCAAGCCGCCCAGGCCATCGTCGATCCCATCGCGAGGAAGGCGGGCGTCGAGGTCCACTATGGCGGCCAGTTTGAGGCCGAGCGCCGCGCTCGCCGCACGCTGATGCTGTGGGGCGGGGCGGCTTTGGCGATCTGTCTGCTGCTGCTGCGGGTCGCGCTGGGGAGCTTCCGCGGCGGCCTCCTGGTGTTGGTGAACCTACCGCTCGCGCTCATCGGTGGTGTGGTGGCGATGTACGTGACCACGCCACATTCGCTGAGCGAACTCTTGACGAACACCATGGCGCTGCTGGGCATGGGCGGCCACTACACGGCACCAGTGGTCTCGATCGCGAGCCTCATCGGGTTCATCACGCTGGCGGGAATTGCGGTGCGCAACGGCATTTTGCTGGTGAATCACACCCGTCACTTGGAGGTGCTGGCAGAGATGCCGTTGATGCAGGCGGTTCGTCAGGGGGCCTCGGAGCGTCTGCTACCGATCCTGATGACCGCGTTGACCGCGATCTTGGGGCTGCTGCCGCTCGTCGCCGCTGCCGGCGAGCCAGGTAGCGAGCTGCTTTCCCCGTTGGCCATCGTTGTGTTGGGCGGCCTCGTCACCTCAACGCTTCTCAATCTATTTGTCTTGCCCGTGGCCTATCCACTGGTATTTGCCCATGGCACGGTTCGTAGCAACCAGCACCGGATCGTACGCCGGGCAGGGGGCTATGCCGTCGAAGGAGTCGATCAATGAACAAGTTCTCCCTATCCACCGCCCTCTGTGTCGTCACGCTGTCGTTGGCAGTCGCGGGATGCGGCAAGGCAAGCGACAAGAAACCGGCGGTCACGCCGCCGGCCGTGAAAACGCAGCCCAAACCGGCGGTTCCGCGGCCGAATGCGGATAAAGCGCCTGAAAAACAGCTGGATAAGGCCGCAAGCGACCACGGAACAAACCACGGGATAGGTAAGCTGGCCATCGGCGGCTACGAGCTGGAATTGACCCAACTGGGCGATCTTGGCGCCGGCAAGGAATCGGCGGTCTCGGCCAAAGTAACCAAAGCGCCTGCTGGGGCCGACTGGAAGAAGGCCAATCTCTACATGTGGGTCGAAGGGCAGGGCGGCAAGCGCCTCAGCCCGCCGTCCAAGGCCGTCGTGGAAGATGGCGCACTTCACCTGCATGCGTCGGTTGCTGCCAACAGCGTCGCCCCGCAGAAGCTCGTGTTTCGTCTCCGGGCCAATGGCAAGGACCTGCGTGCGTCGGTCCGTCCACACGGCGTCAAAGCTGCACCTGCGGTCAAGCATGTGCACGGTCCTGGCGGGCACACCCACGCCAAGACGCGGCACGGCGGCATAGTCGGCCGTATCGGTGGCAAGAACGCGCCAATCGACGGCTATGTCGAGCTCAAGCTCCACGGCGACAAGGGCGATCTGGAGTTGTGGCTGAGCAAAGACGAAGAAGGCAAGGAGCCACTTGATGTCGCGATGAACACACAGCTCTCGGTGAAGTTTATCGACAAAGGCAATCGCACCGTCGCGCTCGCCGTGCGCGACAAGACCACGAACAAAGACGAAAGTGGCCAAGCGAACGTCCGCGGGGCGAAGACCAACTACTTCATCTTTCCTAGCAAGGGTGAGGCCAGCGCCTGGCTGCAGGGCAAAGCGTTTTCGTCGATTGTCATCGTGCGCGTCACGACAGCCGGGAAGGCGACCAACTCCGCCGAGTTGATGCTGCAGCCGCACAGTCACGACGACCACGGCGGCCACGACCACGGCGGCCACGACCATCCCCATGCAGACCATGGGGAGCATGACCACGGGGGACACGACCACGGCGGTCACGACCATCCCCATGCAGACCATGGGGGACACGACCACGGCGCTGAGGGCCACCCTCATTGAGAGATTGTCGCCGGTTATGGGTCTCGTAGCGGCCAACCGGCTGGGTCACAACGCCAAAACGCACCACGGCTGCCTGCTGAACGTTCGACCTAAGGGTCTGCTGTCGCCTACCTGTGGAACTTGGCCTTGTGTCTCTCCCCGTTTTCCGTACACTTTCGCCGCTTCGATTCAATGTTGGATGGAAGCGGGCGCTTCGGCGCATGATTCATCGTGCCGGCATTGCTAGCACTTCAGCGCGGCTAACCCGCGCTACCGGCTCAGGTCTGACGTCAGTCAGAGCACGCCACCAGGGAACTACATGGCCAAAGAAGAAGGTCTCATCGTTGAAGGTACTGTTGTCGAGCCGCTCCGGAACGCCATGTTCCGTGTTGAGCTGGCGAACGGGCACAAAGTTCTGGCTCACGTCTCGGGCAAGATGCGCAAGTACTTCATCCGCATCCTCCCAGGCGACAAGGTGACGGTTGAGCTGTCGCCCTACGACCTGACCCGCGGGCGCATTACCTACCGCGCGCGTTAGTCTCGCTGGCCGAAATCGCGCATCTTGGCCCGATTTGGTCCCAATTTTAAGTTCATAGTTTCAAACGGTTGTCGCCTCATTACGGGGGCGGCGAATCTACGTGCTTGTGCGTCTCGCTCAGGTTACCTAGGGTCTCGGGGTATTCACACCGCCGCAGCGATTCCGCGCGTATTTCGTGCGCCCTCCGCTGCGTTTGGAGGCCCCGTGATCGCTCTGTCCCTCCCCAAGTCGCGCCCCACGCAGCTGAAGCCCGCCCTCATTGCCCTGTCCCTGATGGCTGCTGTCATCACGACGTTGCCAGTCGAGAGCGCCGCTGCCTCTCACGGAAAGTGGGAGCTGGTGTCTACGAAAGACGGTGTCCGCGTGACGCGGCAGAAGGTCCCGGGGAGCAACATGTTTGCGTTCCGCGGGGTGATGACCGCCAACGTCCACATCGCCAAAGTCATCGCGGTGTTCGCCAACCCAAAGAGCCGCTCGAAGTGGGTCGACCTTTGGGATGACGACCAGGAGCTTCACGTTGTCAGTAAGCTTGAGCGTAAGTACTGGATTCGCTTCAACCTGCCGTTTCCCGTCAGCGACAGGGACTACGTGCTGCGTACCAAGGCGACGTTATTTGAGAAGAAGCGGATCTTTACGGCCAAGATTCATTCCATCAAGCATCCGCGCGCCAAGAAGAAGTCGTGCTGTGTGCGCGGCAAGGTCGAGCGCACCTACTACAAGTTTGAAGGCCTGCCAGGCGAGCGCACGCGCTTGACCGTTGAGGTTCACACTGACCCCAAGGGCATGCTGCCAGCCTGGCTCGTCAACATGATTCAGAAGGGTTGGCCTAATAAGACGCTGAAGGGCTTGGTGCGCGTCGCGAAGGGCAAGAACGTCAAGCTGCATCCTGACTTTGTTGACTGGCACACCGCCTACAAGCCGCCGGCGCCCCCGACTCCCGTAGCGCCTCCAGCGGCGCCCGCGGCTCCGACACAGCCCGCCGTATCTCGGCCTCCAGCGTCCGGTAGCTAGCTCGCAGGTTCCTCTCACTTCTTTGTGGACTCTTGACGTCATGCGCCTGTTCGCCGCATTGGCGACGCTCTTGCTGAGTGTTGTCGCCTGTCAGCAGCCGAAGTCGCCGGTGTCGACCGACGCTCATCGGTGGACTTCCTGTCGATTGCCGGGACTCGCTGAGCCGGCCCAGTGTGCCGTCACACACGTCTTTGAGAACCGAGGCAGACAGACCGGTCGCAAAATCGCGATCCACGTGGCGCGGCTCAAGTCTTCCAAGACCAACGCAGACTCTCCGCTCATCTTCATCGCGGGTGGTCCGGGCCAAGGCGCGAGTCACGTGGCGGCGTCGGTGCTCGGCGGGCTGCGTCGCGTGCGCCGGACGCGGGACCTCCTCTTCGTCGATCTGCGCGGCACTGGGCGGTCTGGGGCGCTAGGATGTGACCTGCAAGATGTTGGGTCCAAAGGGCTACGTGATCTCTTTGAGGCTGAGTTTCCGGCGGACAAACTTGCGGCCTGTGCGCAGTCCTACAACGCCGACTTGAGCCAATACACCACCGCGAACGCGGTCGATGACCTGGAGCAGATGCGCCAGGAACTTCAACTCGGGCAGGTCAATGTGCTCGGGGTGTCGTACGGCACGCGGGTCGCGCTGACCTGGATGCGGCGTCATCCCAAGGCCATCAGAGCCGCTGTGCTCGACAGCGTCGCGCCCCCGCAGATGCGCCTGTTCGCCCCTTTTGCCACAGATGCGGAGCGTGCTTGGCAGCTGGTCGTGCGTGATTGCGAGGCCAATCTGCAGTGCCGTCAGCGATTCCCTCGGGTGCGCGGCAGTCTACGTCGCCTCCTGGGTGCCGTGCCGCCGACGGTTGAGGTTCGCCATCCTGTGACCGGTGGGCCCGTCACGCTGAAGTTGACACGAGCCGGCGTCGCGATGGCCGTGCGCGGCTTGCTCTACAGCGCGGAGTTGGCCGCCCTGTTGCCGCTGGTGATCGATCAGGCGCTCTCGGGGCAGTGGCAGCCCCTCGTGGCCCAGACGCTGCTGCTTTCCCATGGTGCGGCCGAGAGCATGAGCGTCGGGTTGATGTTGTCGACCGTCTGCCGTGAAGACGCGCCTCGCCTCGCCGCAGTCGACCTGAGCGCCGCCGTGTCTGGCACCTTCCTCGGTCGCCACGCGGTCGATCCCATGCGTCAGGCCTGCGCGGTGTGGCCCTCGTCGGTCACCCAAACGGATGCTGTTTACGCCAAGGCGGTCGTCAGCGATGTGCCGACCCTGCTCCTGAGCGGCGAAGCCGATCCCGTCACGCCGCCGCGGTGGGCAGCGCTCGCCATGAAGACCCTGACCCATTCGCATCACATCGTCTTTCGGGGGATGGGGCACAGCGTCGCCAGCAAGGGCTGCGGTCCCCGGGCCATCGCAGCGTTCTTTACGGAGCCGAGTGCAGCACCAGCGTGCGAGCTGTCGTCGCAGCGGCCGGCGTTCTTTTTGACCCCATCTGGGCCCGCGCCATAGCCGCCTGGGCGACGCGGTCGCTTCCTCGATGGTTCGCCTCGAGACGCGTCCGGATCGCTAGCGGGCTCCTAGACGGCCTCTCCGGCGTCGAACCCCCTAATATGCCTTGGACCACCTCAATGGGCTCTGCAGGTCATCCACGGGCTTAGGAAGGGCAAATGGCCTTCAAAATGAGGTCGAATTCCGGCTCGTGTGACGCCGGTCGGTCGTTTGTGGTCGCTGTTCCCACCTACCGGGTCCGGCCTGACTCGCCCCTTGGGCCCGCCTCGCCAGTCTCGCCCAACGTCGCCCAAGCCCGCGCATTGGAGCGCTCGAACGCGAGCTTCAACTTCGCCGCGTCGGAGCCCGTGCGGTCAGCGAGCCAGAGCAGGTCCAGGTCGTCCACCACCGCGATCATGCGCCGCGTCCACACCTCGCCCAAGTCGGCCAGCCCCGTCGTATTGTCGCGCGTGGTGCTCGATTCAGCGCTCATGAAGGGCAGGGTTACAAAGCCGAGCACTAGCATTTGCTCCAGACGGTAGTCGTCGAAGAGCGTCTCCCTGTCGTAGCCGGTCACGCCGCCATCTATCAGCCCCTGGTGATAGCGATCCAATAGGGCCTGCTCATTGTCTTTTCGCACGTCGGCATCAACGCTCAACGCCAGGAAGTAAGCGACGTCGAACACGCCCTTGCCCTTGCGCGCGGCCTGCCAGTCGATAAAGGCGAACGCGCTACCCGGCGCATCGGTCGGGAACAGCATATTGCCCACGCGCGCGTCGCCGTGGAGGACCGTCGCGGGTGGCAGAGAGTCGTGGCGCCACGTCGCCCGAATCAGGTCGCCAAAGAGCTCGGCATCATCCCCTTCAAACAGCGAGCCCATGTAGTCGATGACAGGGTCGGGCACGACCTTGAGAAAGGTGGCTTCGTCCTTGTTCCAATAGCGTGCATGCATGGCAGCGAAGGCATCCATCGCTAGGCCACATTTTTGGGCGGGGCAGCCATCGCGCTCGCTGATTTCGACCGTATCGACCAGGCGATCCATCACGATGCACAGGTTGCCCGAGGGCTTGTGAACCTCGGCGATCCAGGCGCGCGGCGTCGCTACCGCGGGATCTGCTGACAGCTCACCGTAGACGCCTGCCTCTTTCACGGCGTTTTCTTGCAGCAGGTAGACCGCGTGGTCACGCAGCGAGTTCACCCGCGGCGCAAATTTCGCGAGGAAGTGCCTGATCTCCGGGCCGGAAGCGGTGGTGAAGTGCACGTCGACAGTCGCAACCAGTGAGCGAAAGGCCTCGTTGGTCTTGTAGGGTTCGACCTTGAACGCGGTGATCTCCGCGTCCTCCGGCAGGGCACCTGCCGCCTTCAGCCGGGCGATACACCAGTCGGGATCAGCGGCCATGGCGCTGGGATTCCGCGGAAACCCCATCTTGGGTAGCCAACGCTGGTCGATCCACGTGCCCACCATGAAGGCAGCGAGCAGCAGCTTGAGCAGAACGTGGAGAACCAGACGCTGAATCATGGCCAGATGATGGCACGGTCCGGCATTCAAAGACACGCCACCTCGATGCGGCGGCTACGACCTGGGCACAATCGGCACCGCCCGCACTTGTCCGCGCTGCGGTTCATCCCGCACGATGCACCCACGGAGGAGCGTTAGATGATCGAGGTGCAGGCACTCGCGAAGCGTTTCGGAGAGGTGCATGCGGTCCGTGACGTCGGGTTTTTGGCCCCAGATGGTCAGGTCACCGGGCTGCTCGGGCCGAACGGGGCGGGCAAGACCACTGCCATGCGGATGATCTCGGGGCTGCTGCGGCCAGACGTCGGGTCCGTGACGATTGAGGGCGTGGACGTACACGCCGATCCCTTCGCTGCCCGTAGACTGATCGGGGTGCTGCCGGACGCGCGCGGGCTCTATCCACGGCTCACAGCGCGCGAGCACCTTGTCTATTTTGGACGGCTGCACAGCGTCGATCCGAACGTCATGGGCGAGCGAATCGCCCGAATTTGCAACAGTTTGGACATGAAGGGGATCATCGACCGGCGGGTGGCGGGCTTTTCCCAAGGCGAGCGCATGAAGGTCGCGCTGGCCCGCGCGCTCATTCACGATCCGCCGTGCATCCTGCTGGATGAACCGACCAACGGTCTGGACGTCATGAGCACACGCGCCGTCCGTGAGATGGTGCGCGGGCTCCGTTCAGAGGGGCGCTGCGTCATCTTTTCGAGCCACATCATGCAGGAGGTCGCCGCGCTGTGTGACCGCATCGTGGTGATCGTGGGCGGGCGCGTGATCCAAATGGGTAGCGCCGACGAGCTCATGGCTGTCACCGAGACCGCGTCACTGGAAGATGCCTTCGTGGCTTGCATCCTGGCCGACCAGGCGATGGCGGGGGCCGCATGAAGTCCGTTGTTGGCGCCGTCGCTCGTGTGGAGTGGCTCTCGGCCGTGCGGGATAGGCGCGCCTTGCTCAGCGCGCTGGTTTTTCCCCTGGTGGGACCGGTGATGATTGGGTTCATGTTCACGGGTCTCGCGCGCACCATGGGCAGCGGCGAGGCACCTGCGCTGACCATTCGAGGCGGCGAGCATGCGCCCCAGTTGATGAGTTGGCTGCGCGGCCGTGGGCTGCAGCTCCATGCCGCGCCTACCGACGCTGACGCCCAGGTGCGCGACGGCAGACTTGACGTGCTCATCGTCATCAAGCCTGATTTTCCGGGTGATTTCGTCGCTGGCGAGCCGGCAGAGATCGAGGTCATCGCCGACTACGCGCGTACTTCATCGGCCGCGGATGTTCGCAGGGCCCAACAGCTGCTACGGGCGTATTCGGGCTCCGTTGCGAGCTTCCGTCTGCTGGCGCGCGGCATACATCCGAACGTCATTTCGCCGATCAAGCTGAGCGAGGTCGACCTCGCCACGCCTCAGAAACACTCCGCGAACCTGCTGACGGTGGTGCCGCTATTTGTGATCTTGGCCTGTTTTATCGGGGGGATGCAGGTAGCCATTGATTCGACCGCGGGTGAACGCGAGCGCGGCAGTCTGGAGGCGTTGTTGCTCAACCCGGTGCCGAGAGGGCAGCTCGCTTTGGGAAAGTGGCTGGTGACAACCGGCTTTAGCGCCACCAGCGCCGTCATCACGCTGCTGCTATCGGTGCTGAGTCTGCGTTTGGCGCCGCTGGAGGAGCTCGGCGTGCGTGGGGACCTAGGCGTGCTTCAGGTCGTGCTGATCGCCATGGTGGTCTTGCCCCTGGCGCCCCTGGCCTCGGCGGCGCAGCTCTACGTGGCGACCTTCGCCCGCAGCTTCAAGGAGGCGCAGACTTGGCTCAGTGTGCTGCTCTTTCTGCCGATGATTCCCGGCGTTATCGCCACCATCATGCCGATTCGGCCATCGACGTGGATGTTTGCCGTTCCAGCCTTGTCGCAGCAGCTGCTCATCACGGATGCGCTGCGCGGGGAGTTCCCTTCCAGTGCGATGGTCGTTATCGCAGCGGTCAGCTCGTTTGCCTGCGCCGGCGTCGGGGTGTGGGCGACCGGTAGGATGTTGAGCCGAGAACGCATCATCTTCGCCGGGCAGTAGCCTCTTTCGGTCTACCAGCAGCTGTAATCGTACGCCCAAGTGCGATCGACACCGACATTGGCGACCTCAAAGACCGCTTTGAGCTTGTTGCCCCACTCGTCGAAGGTGAACTTGGTCGATAGCTCAGGATTACCATCGGCGTCGCTATCGACCGTCCGCTCCACCATCTGACCCTTGTCGTTGTACTTGAACGCCGTCACGTGCTCTGGGTAGCCGCGCAGGGTGCTATCGAGCTCGATAGCGATGAGGTTGCCGTCTTTGTCAAAGCGCTGCGTGACCTGCGACGGTGTGCCGCCCTTGCCGTCCGTGTGGCGCTCGGTGATCTGCCCCATGCCGAAGATGTACTGCACGCTGTAGGTGCCCTTGACGGTGCCAGTGACGTTGCCCTCGTCGTCTTTTTCTTCGTACTCGAAGTTGCACAGCAGGTTGTAGTCCTTGCTGCTAGCCTCGTATTCGTACTTGCAGTCCTCGGTGCCGTATCCAGTCTGCGTGCCCTTGCGCGTCGCCTTCCGGGCTTTGGCGTCATAGGTGTAGGTCCAGTCGTAGTTGGGCTCCGGGCCGGAGGTCTCGAAGAACTCGTTGGCCAGTGTTCCGTCTGGATTCCAGGTCCACTTCTTGGTGTAGGTGTCAGCGCCAATGTCAGACGCTGTCGGCCCGCTCTTTTCTTCGAGTGGCTTGCCCTTTGCGTCCCACTTGTACTCCAAGATCTTCTTGTAGATTTTGCCGGTGGCGCTGGTCTGCGTGGTGCTGCATGGTCCCGGTAGCGTCTTGCCCAGGCCTTTGGCGACCTTCTTTCCAGCGTCCTTGTCTGCGGCGTCCCCCTCACTGCCGCAGCCGGAGAGCACGAGCGACGCAGCGGCGGCAACCACCAGCAGGGCCTGAGCGACGGACAGCCGGCGGGTTTGCGTGTTCAAAATGGAAGAGCGGTGGCGCATGTCGTGGATCTCGCGTGACGGAAGGAGGGGCGCGCAGCGAGGGAGTTCGTCACGCGGACGCCGGCATTGTTGCGGATGATGGCGCTGGGTTCAAACCCAATGACGCTCAGGCGTCCCCAGATCGACACAATCAGTCCCCATTGGCTGCTGAAATGTTGTGCTAACCAAGGCACTGCTAGGCGACGATAGCAGCCGAGTTCGCGCGCATGCCTCGGAAAATCAACTCGATTGCGGAAAACCGGCTGCCTCATCGGTGCTCACCTACGCGATTTGCTTGCTCCGATGTGACGTCGCCCCTCATTGACACACTGCGTCATAGATCGCTACCCTAAATCTTCTTTGGTAAGTCCGTGGGCAAGCCGAAAAAAATAAGGGGCGGCGTTGTGGCAGGTTTGGATTCTATTGATTCTACACTGATTGATGCGTTGCAGCGTGACTGCAAAGAACCGCTGGCACGGCTCGGAGAGCGCGTCGGGTTGTCTGCCCCATCGGTGCTGGAACGGCTGCGAAAACTGGAGCGCCGCGGGGTGATTCGCGGCTACCAGATCGATCTAGACGGTCGCGCAGTCGGCCTTGATGTCACCGCATTCATTGGTGTGTCAGTCGGGATTGGCTCTGACCTGCACACCGCCGAGTCCGCGGTTACCGCAATTCGCGGCGTGACGGAGTGCCACCACATTACGGGTGCGCACACCTTGATGCTGAAGGTGAAAACGGAGAGCACGGTCACGCTGGAGCGCTTCATACGAGAGCTGCGGGCGGTGCCGGGCATCGTGCAGACCGAGACCATGGTTGCGTTGTCGACCACCCTGGAACGGGGCCCACTGGCCATGCCGGAGCCGTCAGCGCCTAAGCGGCGTCGTAAGAAACGCAGCGGCGAGCGACCAGCGGTTGTCCCCGATTAGGTTCGCGCCAGCGCCCGTTTCATGCCGGCTACAGACGCACGCGGACCGAGCGACAATAGGAGAACGAGGATGATGAAGGACGACCCCATGCAGGGGCGACGGGCACTCGACGCGGCAGCGCGGGCGGGGCTCTACCGACCAGCAGATGAACGCGGCAGCTGCGGCGTGGCGTTGATTGCCCAGACCTCGGGGCAACCTAGCCACCAAATCGTGGCCCAGGGGGTGTCCGCGCTGGAGCGGATGGTGCACCGCGGCGCTGTTGGTGCTCACCCGCTCGATGGCGACGGCGCCGGCGTGTTGTTGCAGATCCCGGACGCGCTCCTTCGTCAGGTGCTGCGGCGCGGCGCTCACATCGCCGATCGTGCGGCGAGGCGGGCGGGTCAGGCCCAGGTCGAACTGCCGCCTGTCGGTGGATATGCCGTCGCCATGTGTATGATGGCAGCTGACGCAAAGACGCAAAAAGCGCAGCGGAAATCGCTCGCGGCGGCCGTGAAATCAAACGATTGTCGCATTGTTGCCTGGCGAGATGTTCCCGTGCGCAAGCGTCACCTGGGACCGGTCTCTGCCGCCAACGCACCCCATCATGCGCAGGCGTTTATCACGTGGGATGACGCGCCGGACGAAGCCGCGCTGCACCTCAGGCTGCTGCGAATTCGGCGTGCGGCGACGGGCGGCGAGCTATACATCGCGTCGTTGAGTCACCGCACCATCGTCTACAAAGGGCTGGTCGTACCGGATAGGATTCCACGTTATTTCGTCGATCTCGCTGACGTTCGCTGCCAGAGTGCGTTTGTGATTGTGCATCAGCGCTTTTCGACCAACACCGCTCCCGCTTGGCAGCGTGCGCACCCGTACCGCGGCCTCGCTCACAACGGCGAAATCAACACCCGCCGTGGCAATCGCGCGTGGATGCAGGCGCGGGAACCATTGCTCGACGGCGTCTTTCCGGCGCCCATCTTGGAGCCCAACGGCTCGGATTCAGCTGATCTGGACAACGCGCTGGAGCTATTGCTGGCATCGGGGCGCAGTCCCACCCATGCGATGCGGATGCTGATCCCGCCGGCCTGGGAAAATCGGGTAGATCTCTCTCCCAATCTGCGTGGATTCTTCGATTGGCATGCCGGCTTGATGGAGCCGTGGGATGGACCGGCCTGTGTGATCTTCAATCATGGCACCAAGGTTGGCGCGACCCTCGACCGCAACGGCTTGCGACCCGCCCGTTGGCAGCTGACCCACGATGGCGTGTTGATTCTCGCATCGGAGGCGGGCGTGCTCGACCTTCCGACGGAGCAGATCGCACGCAGCGAGCGCATTGGGCCAGGCGGCATCTTGGAGTTGGATCTGGCCACCGGTGAGCTCTTGCAGACCGACGCCATCGACGACCGGCTCGCTGCGCAAGACGATTGGCAAGCCAAGGCGGCTGCCAATCGCACGCAGTTGCCCAATCAGGCGGCCGCCACAGATAGCGCGAAACAGCGCCCCCTGCCCGAGTTACAGCGGCTTCAGCGCGGTTTTGGCTATTCCGAGGAGGACGTCGCCTTGTTGCTGGCCCCCATGGCGCGGACCGGCAAGGAACCCATCGGGGCCATGGGGGATGACACGCCGCTCGCCGTGCTCTCGCCCAGACCCCAGCTGCTACCGCACTACTTCAAGCAACACTTCGCTCAGGTGACCAATCCGCCCATCGATCCGCTGCGCGAGCGTGTGGTGATGAGCCTGACCACCAGCCTGGGACCAGAGGCTAATTTGTGGCCCGGGCACGAGCCCACGACCAGGACGCAGCTGACGCTCGACGGGCCTGTGCTTGATATCGATCAGCTAGCAGCCCTGCGAATGGTGCCCAATTTCAAGGTGGTGACCCTACCGCTAGCGATGCCGCTCGATCTCGACCATACGCCTGGTGAGCAGCTCGAGTTGGCGCTGGAGGGGCTGTGTGACAGGGCGGAGGAGGCGGCCAGAAATGGCGCCGAACTGCTCATTCTCAGTGACGAGGGTGTGCTCTCGCCCAGCCAAGCGCTGCTGCCGCCGGTGTTGGCGACCTCGGCGGTGCATCAACATCTCATTGGCGAGGGGCTACGTCAGATGTGCGGGCTCGTGGTCGCATCGGGCGAGGTGCGCGAGGTGATGCACGTCGCTGTGCTGCTCGGATTCGGCGCCGGTGCGGTTGCGCCGTGGTTGGCGTTGGAGACGATTGCCGAGCTCGCCGAGAGGCAGGGGGCGACGCTGGGTTCTGTCGTCGAAGCGCAGACCAACTACCTCCACGCGCTCGAACTCGGGCTGCGCAAGGTGCTGAGCAAGATGGGCATCGCCACGCTGTCGGGCTATCGGGGAGCGCGTATCTTTGAGGCCATCGGTCTGGACCACGCGTTCACCGAGCGTTGGTTTCCGGGTACGGCCAGTCAGATCGGGGGCATCGGCGCGGAGGGCGTCAGCAAGGAGGCGTTGGCGCGCCATGAGGCTGCTTTTACGCCTCCGCAGCGCCATTCCGTCTCGGGCGGGCTCGATCGTGGTGGTCGCTATTCCTGGCATCGTGAGGGTGAGCAGCACGCCTACGGACCGTCAGTTATCGGTCTGCTTCAGCATGCGGTCCGGAGCGGCAAGCGCGAGGAATTTGCCCGCTATGAGGCCCGCGCCAACCGCAGCGAACGCGCGACCTTGAGCTTGCGCGGTCTGCTCGCCCCCACAGCTATCGGGCCAGCGGTGCCGCTGGACGAAGTGGAGCCAGCCAGCGCCATCCTGCGCCGCTTTCGCACCGGCGCGATGAGTTTCGGATCCCTGTCCAAAGAAGCCCACGAGACCTTGGCCGTCGCTATGAATCGCGTCGGTGGGCGTTCCAACAGCGGCGAGGGCGGCGAAGATCCAGCCCGCTACGTGCCCGCGGCCAATGGCGACAGTCGGCGCAGCGCGATTAAGCAAGTCGCGTCGGGTCGCTTCGGTGTGACACCGCAATACCTGCTCGAAGCCGACGAGATTCAGATCAAGATGGCTCAGGGCGCCAAGCCGGGCGAAGGCGGGCAGCTGCCGGGGCACAAGGTCGACGAGTTCATCGCCAAGACACGCCACTCGACCCCGGGTGTGACCCTGATCTCGCCGCCGCCTCACCACGACATCTACTCGATTGAAGATCTGGCTCAGCTCATCGCCGATCTGCGTGCGGCAAACGACCGCGCCATCATCAGCGTCAAGCTCGTCAGCCGGGCAGGGGTGGGCACCATCGCCGCGGGCGTGGTCAAGGCCGGTGCGGACCGTGTGCTGATCAGTGGCACCAGCGGCGGCACGGGCGCGTCGCCGTTGAGCTCCATCAAACACGCCGGGTTGCCGTGGGAGCTCGGGCTGTCGGAGGCGCAGCAGATTCTCATGGCCAACGGCCTGCGGGAACGCGTCGAAGTGGAGATCGATGGTCAGCTGAAGACCGGACGCGATGTGCTGCTAGCCGCGATGATGGGCGCTGAGCTCTTCGGCTTTGGTACGGCTGCGTTGGTGGCCTCTGGTTGCGTGCTCATGCGGGTGTGTCACAAGAACATCTGCCCCGTCGGTATCGCGACGCAGGATCCAGCGCTCAGAGCCCATTTCCCGGGGACGCCAGCGCATATTGTGCGCTTCATGGAGTGGGTCGCCGAGAGTGTGCGCGAGCAGCTGGCAGCCCTGGGCGCGCGCAGTCTGGACGAGCTCATTGGCCGCACCGATCTGCTGGTCGAACAGGCGGGCGCAAAGGTGCACGACAAAGCGAAAAGCCTCGATTTGCAGCGTCTGTTGTGGCGTCCACAGGGTCGTACCGCCAAGTTCAGTCGGACCGATGCGCCGTCGTTGTCACTTCAAGCCGCCGCGTTTGACCGCGCGCTCTGGAGCGAAGTGCAGAGCGCGCTGTCCCATCGCCGGAAGGCGGTCGTGCGGCGCGAGGTTTCCAACGTCGACCGGAGCGTCGGCACCCTTATCTCTTCGCGAATTGTGCGGCAATTCGGTCCGCAGGGCTTGCCCACAGCGACCTTGCGTCTCCTGCTGCGCGGTGCGATCGGTCAGAGTTTCGGTGCCTGGTTGACCCACGGCCTGCACATGAGTCTCGAGGGCTCAGCGAACGATGGCGTGGCCAAGGGGATGGCTGGCGGCTGCGTTGTGGTGCGGTCAGCTACGTACGCCACCTACACCGAGGACCCAGTGCTGGTTGGCAACGCTGCGCTGTACGGCGCGACCGATGGCCACCTCTTCGTCGCAGGGCGAGCCGGCGAGCGCTTCGCCGTGCGAAACAGCGGCGCCACCGCGGTGGTGGAAGGTGTCGGCGACCATGGTTGCGAATACATGACGGGCGGTGAGGTGCTGATTCTCGGACCCACGGGTAGAAACCTGGCTGCAGGCATGAGCGGCGGCATGCTCTGGGTGGTCGATGAGCGCGGAGACCTCGCAGACCGCATCAACAGCGACAGCGTGACCCTCTCGCGACCGGACACGGCTGGCTGGCGTCAGGTCATTCAGTTGCTACAGCGCCATCGGCGAGAGACCCACAGCGACCTGGCATGGCGACTGCTCTGCGACTTGGACAAGGTGCGCGATCAGGTGGTTCAGGTGACACCGCACGCGTATCGCGCCAAGTGGGATGCGCTCTCAGATGATGCTGCACGTCGCTTTGCGAAGGGGGCCTAGGTGGGTGGCAAGTCACGAGTCGGTACGGTGACCGGCCGCATTGAGGCGCCGAAACGCAACGCGCTGCTGCGGGTCTTGGATTGGCGTGAGGTCGAGCAATCCCAGCCGAGCGAGGTCTTGCAGTCGCAGGCCGAACGCTGCATGGGTTGCGGCGTGCCCTTTTGCCACAACGGCTGCCCGCTCGGTAACGACATCCCCGACTGGAACGCTGCGGTCGCCCTAGACGAGTGGCAGGAGGCCGCCGCGAGGCTGCACGCGACGAACAATTTTCCTGAATTTACGGGTAAAACGTGCCCTGCGCCATGCGAACCTGCTTGCGTTCGTACGTTGACGGACGATGCGGTCACCATTCGCCAAATCGAGCGTTCTCTGGCGGAGCGCGCGTGGTCCGAGGGGTGGATTCAACCCCTACCGGCCACCGAGCGAACCGGTCGTTCGGTGGGGATTGTGGGCTCAGGCCCCGCTGGAATGGCCGCGGCGCAGCAGCTCGCCAGGGCAGGGCACGACGTGGTGGTCTACGAGCGCGATGCACACGTCGGCGGGTTGCTCCGCTACGGCATCCCGGACTTCAAGTTGGCCAAGTCGGACATCGATCGGCGCGTGCAGCAGCTGGAGGCCGAATCGGTGCGATTTGAGATGGGCGTCAACGTTGGGTCCGACGTGTCACTGGCGGAGCTGCAACAGCGCCACGACGCCGTTCTCCTGGCCACGGGCGCGCAAAAACAGCGGCGACTGGACGTGCCTGGCGCCGACCTACAGGGCGTCGTCGGAGCGCTGGACTACCTACGCCACGCCAATCGATTGGTGTCAGGCGAGTCGGTGGAATCTGGCGACTTGTACGCAGTGAACAAACGCGTCGTCATTCTCGGTGGCGGGGATACGGGGGCCGATTGTCTTGGGACGGCGCTGCGGCAGGGCGCCAGCCAAGTGCAGCACTTCCACTACAAACCCGCGCCGCCGTCTGCCCGCACAGAAGACATGCCGTGGCCCTGGTGGCCGATGATCCTGCGCGATTCATCGTCCCATGAAGAGGGGGGCGAGCGTGGCTGGAGCTTGGTCGCGCGCGGTTTTGAAGGCGAGGGTGGTCAGCTCAAAGCGATGCGATTGGAGCGAGTTCAATGGACGCTTGGCGCTGACGGTCGCTCCCGCATGGAGTCGGTGCCTGGCTCGCTACACTCGGTCGATGTCGATCTCGCTCTTATCGCCGTGGGCTTTGTCGGTGTTGAGCCGATTGACGGCGCCGATATCGCCCGCGATGACCGAGGTCGAATCGCTGCAGACGCTCGCTCCTTTGAGACGGAGACCCCAGGAATCTGGGCTTGTGGCGATGCGAGGCGGGGTGCGTCGTTGGTGGTGTGGGCGATTCGCGAGGGGCGGGATGCGGCGGAGGCGATCGATCGGCGGCTTCGGAAATAGTTGGCGTGCTGATGAGTGGCGGCGCCGAGCTATCGAAGTAGGGGGCGGCACGAAAAGCCACTGAACACACAGCTATACCCCTGATAACGCAGGAGAGCAGCCGCGCGCTGATTGCCACCTGGGTGTGTTGGGCATACTCTGCCGCACCTCAATGTCGTAGGAGCACACGCATGGCAGAAAAGTTGAACACCGAAGCGATCCCCCTGGCCTTTCTGCGCGATTTGCCGAAGACCGATTTGCACGTCCACTTGGACGGCTCGTTGCGCATCACGACGCTGATTGATTTGGCCAAAGAGTATGGGGTCAAGCTGCCTAGCTACACCGAAGAAGGGCTGCGCGAGCTGGTGTTCAAGGATCGCTACGAGAGCTTGGGCGACTACCTGCACGGCTTTTCGTACCTCTGCGCCGTGATGCAGAGCGAGGTCGCCTTGGAGCGGGCCGGTTACGAGTTTGCCCAGGACAATCAAGCCGAGGGCGTGCGCTACTTGGAGGTGCGTTTCGCGCCGCAGCTGCACGTGCACGAGCATATGAACGCCATCATGGTGCTCAAGGCTGTCAACCGCGGGCTGAAGAAGGCTGGGGATGAGTTCAACAGTCGCAAAGAGGTCGTTTCTGGCGCTGAGCCACCGTTTGGCTACGGCATCATCGTCAGCGCCATGCGCAAATTCACCGCGGGATTCTCGGAGTATTTCGCCAACTTCGTGAGCGCCCATCGCTTCTCGCCGGACAAACGCATCTACCGCGAAGCGTCCTTGCAGCTCGCGCGTGCGGCGGTCATCGCCCGTGATGAGTATGGCCTGCCGGTGGTTGGCTTTGACCTCGCTGGTGAGGAAGCGGGTTATCCGGCCGAGGATCACCGAGAGGCGTTTGGCTTTGTGCACAAGCACTTCATGAACAAGACGGTGCACGCGGGCGAGGCTTACGGTCCCGAGAGCATCTTCCAGGCGGTCACGGATCTCCATGCCGACCGCATTGGTCACGGCACCTACCTGCTGGATTCGTCGGCGATTTCTGCGACGAGCAACATCGACGACAAGGAAGACTACGTCAGCCGCCTCGGTGAGTTTGTGGCCGATCGGCGCATCACCTTGGAGATTTGCCTGACTAGCAACCTGCAGACCAACCCCGACATGCAGTCCATCGACCAGCACAGCTTCGGTCGCCTGCGTAAAAACCGCGTGTCGACGACCATCTGCACGGACAACCGCACGGTCAGCAATACGACTGTCACGAAAGAGCTGGCCCTGGCCGTCAAGCACTTTGGCGTGGACCGCCGCGACTTGAAGTCCATCGTCATCTACGGCTTCAAGCGCTCGTTCTACCCCGGCTCGTACCTGGAAAAGCGCAAATATGTGCGTCAGGTCATCGACTATTACGACAAGATCGAGGCCAAGCACTTCGGCGAGGCGAAAGCACGCAAGTAGCCGTGGAGGCAACATGACTGGCAAAGCGACACATAGCGGTCCTCAGCCGATCAAGCCACTCCATCGCTTCGGCAAGCTGTGGATGCGGGCGCTGGGCTGGAAGCTGATTGGTGAGATGCCGGCTGGTGTCGACCGGGCTGTTTTTATCGCGGCACCGCACACCACCAACTGGGATCTGCCACACATGTTGGGGGTGTCCTGGGCGCTGCGGGTTCGCATGGCGTGGCTGGGCAAGGACTCGCTCTTTAGCGCACCAGGCGGCTTCGCGCTCAAGTGGCTCGGAGGTAGACCGGTGGATAGGTCGGCGCCACACGGGCTCGTGGGCGAGGCTGCGCGTCTGCTGCGCGAGACGGAGGGCGGGCTGTGGCTAGCCGTGCCGCCGTCGGGCACACGTGGCTTCAGAGATCATTGGCGTAGCGGGTTCTATCACATCGCGCGTGAAGCAAATGTCCCGATTATCTGCGGTTTTATCGACTATTCGCGCAAAGAGATGGGCATCGCCGACCACTTCGTTCCCACCGGCGACATGACGGCCGATATGGACCGGATTCGCGCTGCCTACGCTGCCATTGAAGGCAAGTTCAACGACTTGAAGAGCACGATTCGCCTCAAGGACGAGCTTGAGTAGCCCCGAAGAGCGCAACCTTCGCAACCTGCGCGTCGGCGGCCTGAGCGCCATCGGCTTTTTCATGATGATGGGCTACAGCATGGCGCGGCCGGCTGTGGAGTCCGTCTTCCTCGCCAAACATGGCCACCAAGGGTTGCCGTACGCCTACCTGAGCGTCGTTGGGCTCATGGCTGCCTCGGTGCTCATCTACAATCGCTTCATCACCCGGGCGAGCTTGCCGCGTCTGTACGCAGCTGCGTCGGTGATTGCAGCGGCGATGTTGGCGGCCTTGCAGTGGGCGGTTGCCGTGGATCTGCCCGGCGCGCACCTGCTGCTCTACGCCTGGAAAGACGTCTATATGGTCGTACAGGTCGAGATCTTCTACTCGTTTTGCGCCAGCGTCTTCGCCATTGGCACCGCGCGGTGGGTGTACGGCTTTTTCGGCGTCATCGGCTCCATTGGCGGGCTGACGGGTAATCTCGCGGTGGGGCCGTTGGCCAAGAGCGTGGGTTCGATGAACTCGCTGTGGATTCTTGTGCCCATGCTGCTGGGCGGTGCCGCTGCTGCGGTTTGGCTTGGCCATCACGCCGCCGAGACCCAGGCGCCGACCACGCAGCACAAGCCCCAGATCTCCGAGGCGTGGGCGGTGGTGCGCAAGAGTCGTTTTCTGCTGCTCATCATGGCGGTGGTCGCGCTGACCCAGACCGCCATCACCCTCATCGATTTCTCCTTCAACGAAGCGGTGGTGGCCGCGGTGCCCAATACTGATGAGCGCACCCAGACCATCGGCCAGATCTACGCCTTTGTGTCGGTGGGCACCTTCGTTCTCAACGCGCTGACGGGCCCCATTTTGCGAATTGTGGGTGTGCCCCCGACGCTGCTGTCGATTCCGCTGTTCTTGGCCACTGCGGTCGTCAGCTTCCTCGTGACGCCCGCGTTTGCCTTCGCCGCGGCCCTCAAGATTGCCAGCAAGTGTTTCGACTACACCCTGTTCCGTTCTGCCAAAGAGATTCTCTACATTCCGCTGTCTCACCCCGAGAAAACAGCCGGAAAGTCCATCGTCGACATGCTCACCTACCGCACGGCCAAGGGCGGCGCGTCCCTTTTGCTGCTTGGGCTGGGCGCATTGGGGCTGACCTCGTGGGTGCTCGGCACGACGCTGGTCGTCATCGCCCTGTGGTTTGCGGTGACGTTCATCCTGATTCGTCGCTTTCGGCAGATTGTGCCCCGCGATGAGGAGATGGCGGGCCAAACGCGAGGCACCCCATGACCGGCAGACAGCTCCCGATCGATGCCCTGCGCGCCGAGGTCATGACGGCGCTCACCGAGGGGCCGGTGGTCGTCACTGCGCCGACGGGATCGGGCAAGTCGACCCAGGTGCCGCGTTGGTCCCTGACCCTTGGCAAGACCTTGGTGGTCGAGCCCAGGCGGGTTGCGTGTCGCTCCTTGGCGACCCACGTGGCGGAGCTTGAGGCGGGGCGGGTTGGCGACCGTGTTGGCTATCGGGTTCGAGATGAGGACGTGAGCTGCCCGGCGACGCAGTTATTATACGTGACCCCGGGCGTGGCGCTGCGCATGTTGGCCCGAGACCCGGCCCTGTCGGACTTTGCGGTCGTGTGGCTCGATGAGCTGCACGAGCGGACCTTGGATCTAGATTTACTGCTCGCCGTGCTGCAGCAACACCGAATCCCGCGCGGTCTGGCCCTGGGGGTGATGAGCGCGACGGTTGCTGGTGATGTCATAGCCGAGGCCATGGGCGGCGTTCATCTCCACGGCGAGGGGCGCACCTTCCCGGTGGACATCACGTATGCGGGGCAGGGCGACACCTTGCCGCGGGCCGAAGGGCTC
>JAGSHB010000208.1 GCA_023954815.1 Myxococcales bacterium
ATGAGGTCGTAGGTCCAGCGGCTGGGGCTTCGTGGCGTAGTGGCCGGGCGCGGTGGCGACAAGTGTCCACTGGCCGGCAGGGACGCCGTCAAATCGAAACCGGCCGCGACCGTCGCACGTGCCTTTCAACTCCGCGCCTGAAACAGAGCGCAGCCGCACAATCGACCGCAACGGGCCGCCACCTGAGGATGTCGCCGTCACGCTCACCGAAGCCGCAGCTCGCAAGGTAATCAGCAGCCCCGCACGCCGCTGCCCGGCGGCCAGATCGATGGGTGGAGACGAGCCAACCCCGCCCTTACGTGCTGTCACCACCAGGCGACCGGCGGGTAGACCCGTCACCGAGAAGCGGCCCTGTGTGTCCGTGCGAACGCGCTGATGCCAGACAAAGGACGGTAGGTCTTGCCGTAGACCACGAGCCGACGTGAAACGCACAACAATGGCGGCGCCAGCGGCTGGTTGTGCCCCCATAACGACCCTACCCGAAACTTGCACTGGACGGCGCAGCGTCATCACCCAGCCTGTGCGTTTGGGCGGCGGGGAGGCGTCGAGATCAATCGCCATTCGCCCCACTCCGGTCGCACGCAGATCGGCAAACCCGGCGGCGTGAGCGGCGAGGGTGTGCCTGCCTTCGTCCCAAACCGGACACGCAAACGCTCCCGCCGCATCGGTCTGAACAGCGGTGGTATCGCAGTGCACAGTTGCCTTTTCGATGGGCGTGCCGCGGCCGTCTATGACGCGACCTGAGATGGCCTCAGAGCGCAGCGCTTTGATCGGGGGAGCGATGATGGGACCGTCAGCCTGCGTCGTTTCATCGCTCGGCTGAAGTGCAGCGACGACGGCCAGCAACGTAGCGATGGCGAGAGATGCGATTACAGCGGCGGCCCGTCGAGTCATATACTCACGTATCGTACATGCGGATGGTCTGGTGGGTGAAGCCCCATGCGCCGGTCTTGGGGTGTTGCACATACATGTGCACCACAAGCCAAGGCCCGCAATACAATCCAGACTGCGCAGAGGTGACGGGAAACACCACCATCATGGTCTGGGCGCCGCCGGCGCGCGCGCCAAAAACACCGAATTTGTCGGCTTTTAGCTTCAACGTGGCGGTGGAGGGTGTACTCGCCGATTTGCATCCATGATTGACGATCGCCTTCATTTTGAAGGTCTCATTGAGGACCAGGGCAGCCTGGAGACCGGGCAATTTGAAGCGCACGGAAAGCTCAATGTGAATCCCGCCCTGCGGCCCATGAACAATAGGCGCCCAGGTGCCGTGCCCCCACGACTTGAACCCGGATTTCGGATCGGTCGTTCCCAACTGCAAAGCGAGACTAGCGGGCTTGGTCTGGCCAGACCAAAACCCGGCGGCCGGGCACAGCGCCGTGCTTGGCTCCGGCGGCACCAAGACCGCATCTGCAGGACCAGGCGGCCCCCCCACAAAACAGCTCTTTGCAGCAGCCGGCGCATCGGTTGGCTGCCCATCCAAACCAAGTCCGTCCCCGTATTGGCCGTCGTGCGAGGCCGCGACGTCAGCATTTGCAGCAGCGTTCGCGTCGCTTGGTGCGCGCCCAACGACGACGCTCGCGTCCGCATCCAGGTCGCCTGTCGCATCGAAATGTGCGTCGCTCAACTGCATGACGTCGCCCGCATCAACCGTGTGGCCGTCGGCTGCCATGGCATCAGAATGGACGGCGCCATCGTTTGCCTGCGCTGCGTCAGTTGCATCGGTGTCCGAATACGCATCGAGGTGCCCGGCCCCCTGCACGTCACTCGAAACAGAAGAAGCAGGCGCACCATCGCCACCGCACGCCCAGAGCGCGGAGCACACCAGCAGCACCTGCCAGCGGGCGTGTCTGTCAAAAGCGCCGCCACAGGCGCGCGGCGGGCCATCTGGTAGGCGAATTAGGAACATCAACCAACGGCGAAGGCTTGATTCTCAGTACGTAACAAGGGTCTGTGTCGGGGGCATCATAACCGCCTCGGCGACGCCGTGCCAGCGAGACCGTTGTGACCAGTTGTTTACGTGCGACGGGTTGACGCCCCTCCGTGGTCGGAGTGGCGCCTACCTCGTGGGCTGATTGCCCGGAGACACGTCGAACATGCCCACCAGCACACGGTCTGCGTCGATAGGCTGCTTGCTGACGATGGGAAATCGTTGGTGCGGCTTCGGTAGGTTTGGATCCCAAAAACCAAGCCAGATTCCGTAGCGACCCTGCGGCCAACTGCGCTGCGCTGACACCCCAAGCGAAATGGTGACGGCCCAACCGGCGCGCCAGGTGTGGAAGGGAAGACCGCGACCAAAGGGGCGAACCGCGACATTCTTGAACTTACGTTTCCCCTTTCTTTTCATCTCTGAAAAGTCGGGTTTACCATGTACTACAACACGTCCAGAATCGGTGGTCGTGACGCCGTCTGGCAGAGGGCCAACCAAGTGAACAAAGGCGTCACTCCAACGCGGCATGTCTTTGTCCATGGTGAACGTGGCGTTCCAGCCGCGACTGTTGCGGGTGACCTCCCGAAGGACGATGTGCTTGCCAAAGCGCGCGAGTGCAGGCTTCGCCAAGGTCTCTTTGGAAGCTGGCCGCTCAACCCGCGTACGCTCCGCCTTCGACAAATGGCGCAGTGGGTCGCGTTGGGTCACCTTGCCCGTCTGCCGATTGATGACCTGCAGCGAGCCGATGAAGACACCGCGCGTTGGGGTTAACTCCGCCCCCGTACCCTTGGGAACTGCGCGGCGTTTGCGTTTGCTATCCCAAATGCCAAACGTAATCTCATACTTGCCGGACGGATGACCGGGTTTCATCCTCAACCAGTGCTTGTCGACGATAAAATCCCCCTTCTGCCATTCGGAGATGGGGTAACTACCGGCTACCGGCACATGGTCAGCCACAACCCGCTTGCTCTTGCCGCGAATTTTGGGCCCAGCGGCGTGCATCCATAGCGAGCTGTTCTTCGGTGCCTTGCCCACAACCTCATAGACGGTGGTCACCCAGGCGGCTTGATCGTCCCGAATCTTGGGGTTTTCGATGCTGTAGCCAATGAGGCGCGCCCAGCCATCAAAAACGACATCCGCTGGCGTACCCACGTCCGCTGGGCGCGACTTGGTGATGAACGGGTAGCGCCGACGGCGTTCTTGGCCCTTGTAGCGTGCGTTGATTCCTTCGGCCCACGACTTCATCTCTTCGATATCGCCGTGCAGGCTCGCCGCTTCGATCTCGCCCGCTGCTACCAAATCCCGCTTTTCGCCCGGATCTTTGGTCAAATCGAAGGACTCAGGGTCACGCTTTTTGAAGTAGTGAATAATCTTACGTGTTGGCGTACGTATTGCCTGACAAGTCTCCTTGCGCCAACAGGAAAAGTACAGCCGACTGTGACCTTCTGTCGAGAGAAGGCTCTTGCCGGGCAGCTCGCCTGCTGCGACGTCAAGCCCCAGCGCATCGAGGACCGTTGGGACGATGTCGATGTGCTGCCAGAGCCCACCTTTGAGCTTGCCCTTCGGCACGCCAGGACCGATGACCATGAGCGGTACACGCAGCCCCTCTTCATAGAGCGTCTGATCGTGCTGAAAGCGGCCATGTTCGCCAAACGCCTCGCCATGATCGCCAACAAGCACAAAGATGGTGCTACCCAGCAGTCCCTGTTTTTCAAATCCAGCGAAGAGCTGCTTCAAGAACCTGTCGGTGTAGGAGATGGAGTCGTAGTAGGCGTTGAGTTTCTTTGACTGACCCCAGTCCTTTTTCCCAAACTTTTTAGGCACTTGATATGGGTGATGTGAAGTTGCGGTTAGCATCGCCAGATAGAAGGGTTTATCGCTCTTTTCAGCGACCCAGTCGAGCGCTGGCTTGAGCATCACGTCGTCTTCGTAGCCAAAGTAACCGACCTTCTCGAAACCCTTCGATGGCAGCTGTTCTTTGGCCGATAGCTTCTTGAACCCAAACGCGCTGACCAGATCGCTGCGCCGCTCAAAGATACTCTCGGGCGACTGGATGTAGTGGGTGCGGTAGCCCTGCCTGTCGAGCACCTTCGCGAGGCAGTCGGACGGCATGGCGCCCTCGCTGGCCTCGTCAAAGTAGGGTGTGATCTTTGGATAGAGGCCGCAGTGCACGGGGATAAGCGACTTCGTGGTGTGGGGGACGACTGTGTACGCGTGATTTGCGGTCAGCCCCCGTTTGGCGAGCGTCTTGAGAAAGGGGGTTGTGGTCAGTTTGTCGTCGTAGACCCCGAGGGCCTGAGCGCGCACCGACTCGAGCACCACAACGACGACATTGTGCCGTTTGGTCTTGGGGCCGCGAACCACCAATAGGGGTTCGACGGGCCTGCTGGCGAGGGCCGCCCGAGACTCATCGTTTGCGACAATTTGGCGGAACGCATCTGTTGCGTGTTCGACCACTGTGTTGGTGCGAATCGGCTGCAACTGAGCGCTTATTTTACCGTCTCCGAGAAGCAACTGCAGACCGGCCAGCAGCAGCAGCATTGCCGCAAATCCGCTGTAGATACGGGGTGTCGGCGTGGAAAGGGCGCGCTCGTCGCTGGCGCCCGTGGGGCGAAACAGCCACGGCGCAGCGCCAGCGAAAGCGACGACCACCAGGGCCGCCCACGATCCAGCCCCCACCTCGCTGGCGATGACTTTCGTCAGTCGGGACAGATGAGCGGCCGTGTAGACCAACAGATCCCAATCCAGCAGCGCGCCTGTAACCAGGAAGAACGCGTGCTCAACGACGAGAAAGACCAAGATGGCGAAGGTACTGACCTGCAGCGCCGCGGCCACGGCTGTCTTACGCCAACCCGTGGCGATCTGGAGCGCTGCCAGCCAAAGCACACTCCAACTTGCGACAAAGAGCAGATCACCGGCGACGACGGCCAGCAGCTCGGAGCCACTAGCTGATCCGCCGGACAGACGGAGCCCTTTGTGCACCTTGGCGCCGAGTTCCATGAGGGCCACGGCGGCGAAGAGGATGCCGCCATACACCACTGTCCGGCGAGTCAACGGAGAGCGTGATGGGGCGGCAGTTGTAGACGGAGAGACGGACATGGGCGCGCATGCTGCCGCACGAGGAGGCTAGTTGTCATCTCGCCGAAAAAATGGCCACGTAGACCGCGATTCGTTGCATCTGAGAGGCAGCGCGGTCAAGGTGGAGGGGTAGCGACTGGAGGTAGCATGGCGGATTCTTCCTTTGGCAAAGACTTCGGTTACCTATGGCCGTTTTTTGAACGCTTGGCGAACCACGCGAAGACAGCGGACCACCCTGCCCTGGGCAAAGCCGTCGCCGAGGCCAAGGCGGCTTGCGATGCTGTGGCCTCGCTGCTTGAAGGCGGCGAGGCTGGGCCTGTCGAGTCCGCGACTGGAGCCGAGGCAACCGCACCGATTGTGCTGGAGTCAGAGACGCGTGAGCCCGCAGCGACGGAGCCGACGCCCATGCCATCGGTCGGATCGCTGTTTCGCAGTCAAAGAGCCGACCGATGAGCGACGAGGTCGCAGCATTTCGATCTGGAATTCGCGGCACTGTGCGCCGTTTTGTGCAGCGCGAAGTCGTGCCGCATATCGATCAGTGGGAGGAGGCTGGAACTTTTCCCCGCGATCTGTATGCCCGCGCTGGCGCCGTGGGCTTGCTGGGACTCGGCTATCCAGAGGAGCTAGGCGGCATACCCAGTGATAGCCAGACCATGCTGGTGGTGACCGACGAACTGGCGAAGGCGGGAGCGGGAGGGCTTATCGCTGGCCTCTTGAGTCACGGCATCGCGCTGCCGCCCATTTTGGCGTTGGCGAGTGACGAGCTTGCGGCTGAAATCGCGCCGAAGCTCCTGACTGGGGAGCACATCGCGGCGCTGTGTGTGACGGAGCCCGGTGGCGGCAGTGATGTGGCGAACCTACGCACGACGGCGCGGCGTGAGGGCGACGTGTTTGTCGTCAACGGGACGAAGACGTTCATTACCTCCGGCATGCGTGCAGATTGGCTGACGACGGCCGTGCGGACGGGCGGCGAGGGGGCCAGCGGCGTCTCCGTGCTTGCGATTCCAGGGATTTTGCCCGGAATTGGCCGCACCAAGCTCGAGAAGATGGGCTGGTGGTGTTCCGACACGGCCCATCTGACCTTCGACAATGTACAGGTGCCTGCGCGCTACTTGTGCGGCAGTGAGGGCATGGGGTTTTTGGGCTTGATGCATAACTTCAACCACGAACGGCTGATGCTAGCGGCGATGGCGGTGGCTTTTGCGGAGGTGTGCATTGAAGACGCGTTGAGTTGGGCGCGGGACCGAGAGACGTTCGGACGCCCGCTGATCAAGCGCCAGGTGATTCGGCACAAGTTGCTGGAGATGACGGTGCGAACCGCGGCCGCGCGAGCGCTGTTGGAGAAGACCGCGCGCGCGATCGATGGCGGCAAGGAACCGGTGGCTGAGGTGTGCATGCTGAAGACCTTAGCTACCGATACGCTCGAGTTTGTCGCGGGCGAGGCCGTGCAGGTCCTGGGCGGGATGGGCTACATGCGCGGCACACGGGTGGAGCGCATCTTCCGGGAGAGCAAGGTGCTCGCGATTGGCGGCGGTGCATCAGAGATCCTGCGTGATCTCGCGGCTCGGCAACTTGGTTGGTAGGTATGTGTGCGGCGTAGGGCTGCTCCGGCTGTGGAGTCTCCATGCTCCACCCGCCCCACACCAACTCGCACAAGTCCCTGATCTTGTGATGACTTTCATACTGGCACGACCATTGCTTTGAAACCGACCACGTTCGATCCACGACGGGGCAGCCGGATCGCGGAGGGTTTCAATGCACAGTCCCACCATCTCTATTCGCCGACTTATCCCGAGCCTGCTGCTCGCTGTGGCCGCGTGTACCGGGCTAAGTCTCGGCGACAACACGCCCGGGCAAGACACCTTTATGGAGCTCGGTGCCATCGCCGTCGATCACGTGACCGACACCAGCTTCGTGCTGCGCAAGGGCCCCGACGCGACAGGCGATGGCGTGATCAAGAGTCTGTGGGCTGTTCCTCACAAGGGGACACCCAAACCCATCGCGACGCTGGATGGCCAGGGGGATGTGCGGGTCCTCTTTCCGCACAGCGGCGTGTTGGTCATGGCCGAGAGCAACGGCAAAGAGCAGCTAACCCTGCTGGACCGCACCACGTTCAAGGTCATGGCCTCTGCTGTTCATGATGCGAGGTACGCGGGCACGCGCATGTCGCCGAGCCGTCGCTGGATCGCAGTGGCAGACAACAAACACAAGTCGATCCCGTTGCTGCTCATCGACACGACGACCTTGAAAACACGCGCGCTGCCGTCGAATGCCGATTGGCTGGAGGCCATGTGGGCCCGAAGTAGCGACACGCTGCTGGTCATGGCGTCGTGGCGCGACAACCAGAATAAGGACAAGTGGCAAGCCGGCTGGAAAAAGACGCGGCTGATGGCTTGGCGGATGGACACGCTTGAAAAGTTCGCTTTTCAGACCGCCGGAGACGGGTTTTGGGCGAATCAGCTGATGGACGTCGTGCTTCCAGGATATGGAGCCGACTTGTTCTTCTCCTTTTCGTGGGTAGGTGTAGCACCCGACGATAGCTACGTGGTGTTTCCACTGCTGAAAATATCTGAAAACAAGGAAGAAACCCCGATGCACCAGCTCGCTGTGGTCGATCTCTTGGCTGGCAAGATGGGCACTGTTCGGTTCGTGGACAACGCCAAAGGGCCGGTCGGGTTCACGTCTGACGGCAGCTCGATCATCAGCTACCGCGACGTGGATAGAGACAAGGACGGCAAGAACGACGGCCAAGACTTGCTCGCAATGGACATCAACACCCTGAAGATCGAGCAACTTACAGTGCCATTTTCGGGCCTGATCAACTTCTTCATCACGGGCGATGGCCACTTTGTCGTGGTGGCAGGCTGGAACGGCTCGGCGAAGCTGTCGTTATTTGACCTAGACGCGGACACGGGCAGCACCCTGGCTGGCCCAAACTTGGACCTTCATGAGGTCGTACCGCGGGTGAAAGGCAAAGAGCTGTGGATCTGCGATGATGGTCTGCATCGGCTGCGGGTAGAAAAAGGCACCTTGGACACCATCAAGCTGCCGTTTGTCGCATGGCACGCGAATCTGCTGCCCACTGCAGATGAGATCGTGACCGGTGACCGGGACGGCGAGACGTTGGTCTTTGTGTCGCCGGTGAGCGGCAAGATTGTACGGACGGTGCATCTCCCGCTGTAGATGGGGAGGAGGCGCACTCACATGCGCTCGTTGACTGTCAGCTTCCAGGCTTTCTTGGCGTGGGCGAGGAACGCAGAAGGTGCGCTCTTGAACGCTGAATCGACCTTGAATGTGCCGCCGACCTTGTCGATGAGGGTGTAGCCGCGGAGCGCGTACTTGGCGGTGCCGCCTTTTCCGTCGCTGGTGAATATGAGGACTTTGTGGGTGATGGGGCTCACATCCGAGCGGCACCCTGTGTGATAGGCGAACGTGACCTCGGCGACGCCGTTGCTGTCCAAGTCGGTGATGGACCATTTGCCGGTCTGGGGGACGAGCGTGATGTCGAACTCGCATTTCGCGACGACTTCTCTGAACTTGCGCTGCGATGTCCATGAGTCGCCCTCCCAGACCATGTAGTCGGCGACGAGGCGTTCGGTGACTTGATCGCCGTGCTTTGAGCGAGCTTTACCGATGACCAGGGCGTTGCGACCGTACTTGTCGTTCCAAGCCAGCGCGGTGATGAACTTGCCGGGTGCCTTGGCATCGGCTGGCAGTTTTCCATGTAGATCTAACGGCTTGACGGATTTTGAGGCGCTGGGATCGACTTCCATGACTGGCGGGGCGGACGGAGCTGGTTTCGGCGCCGCGCCTGGCGCTGTTGGCGCTGTTGGCGGAGCGGACGGGGCTGGTTTCGTTGGTTCGGCTTTGTCGTCTGACGCGGCAGCGGCCGCGGCAAGTTTCTTCGGGTTGTCTGCCGCGACAGGTTTCGCTGCTGGTGTGGGCTGTACGGCGGCTGGTTTGCCCTTGCAGCCACAGAATAGGCAAGCGGCGATGGCGACAGAGATGAATCGAAGGGACGGGCTGATCACGGTTGGCTCCTGGGTCGCTGGTCTGAATCGACGTTCAGTGGCCACAACGATTGTGTCAAGCAGCGGGGGACCATCTGGGTAGCTGGACATCTGTTCAGCAGTGCGTACCCTAGCTACGCTCGACGCTCACCAAGCTCCCGCCCCGAACGAGGCCCCTGCGATGTTCAAAAACACTCGATTTTCTGACCGAATCATCGCCACGCACGACATTGATCCCAGGCCGGCCCAATACGCTCCAATCCCACAGACACTCCACCCTGCCCTGCACGAGGCCCTGCGGCAGCGCGGTATCTCTCAGCTGTACAGCCACCAAGCTCAGATGATCGACCACGCCCTCCAAGGCAAGAACGTCGTCATCACGACCGGTACCGCCAGCGGCAAGTCCCTCGCGTTCCTCCTCCCCGTACTCCAGACGCTCATGAACGAGCCGGGGGCACGCGCGTTCCTGCTCTACCCGACCAAGGCGCTGGCACGGGATCAGCTCAGGGCCATCCTGCGGCTCGCCGAGGAGCTGCGTGCCGGCGGTGAGGGTGGCCGCAA
>JAGSHB010000020.1 GCA_023954815.1 Myxococcales bacterium
CGGCCGCTGCGCCGGCTGCCGCGAAGTAATTCGTAGCGCTTCATGCAAACGGCGCGTCCGGTCTTTTCCGGGCGCGCCGTTTGCCTTTTTGCGCTCTCACTGACGATTGACAGAACCCCGCCCTCGGGGCTATCGCATTGGCAGCCCAGGAGTGATGGATGAACAAGGTCTACGACACCGCCACCGACGCCATTTTCGATCTGGAGGAGGGCGCCACCGTGCTCAGCTCGGGGTTTGGTTTGTGCGGCAACCCGGAAAACCTCATCACCGCCCTCAATGACAAGGGCACGGGCGGGTTGACGATCATCTCCAACAACGCCGGTGTGACCAACGACGGCCTCGGCGTCCTCTTGCAGAGCCGGCAGGTCAAGAAGATGGTGTCGAGTTACGTCGGTGAAAACAAAGAGTTTGAGCGTCAGTTCTTGGGCGGCGAGCTCGAGGTGGAGCTCAATCCCCAGGGCACGCTCGCCGAGCGGATCCGCGCCGGTGGCGCTGGAATCCCGGCCTTTTATACGCCAACCGGCTACGGAACCCTGGTCAGCGAAGGCAAAGAAACCCGCGATTTTGAAGGTCGGCCGTGCGTCCTGGAGACTGCCTTGACCGGCGACTTCGCGTTCGTCAAAGCCTGGAAGGGCGACACGTGGGGCAACCTCGTTTTTCGTAAGACCGCGCGGAATTTCGGACCCATCATGGCCGCCGCTGGCAAGATCACCATCGCCGAGGTCGAAGAGCTGGTGCAGCCCGGCGAGCTCGACCCCGACGAGATTCACACCCCGGGTATCTACGTTCAGCGGATCTTCCAGGGACAGGGCCACCGTAAGCCCATCGAGCAGCGGACGACGCGTCCTCGGCCGTAGCCTCCGCTCCGTCGCTACAGCGGATCGCGGGACGCTCTGGTTATTCTGACGGCATGCGGACTGAGGAGTGCAATGCAAGAGCTCATCCAGCCTCCGCGAGCCCATCTTGCGCGTCACGCCGCCCTGCCGCTGCTATGGGTCACCGTGGCGCTGACTGCGCTGCTGGGCTGTCAGAAGGTCACGCCTGCTGAGTCACCCACCGCATCGCCTGCCCTTGCCGCGGCCTCTTCGGCGTCCGCGCCCGCCGCTCCGCCTCCGCCGTGGAGTCGTCCAGGCTACAAACGCCCGGGAATCATCGATTTTCACGGGCATTTGAACATCTACGGCACCGATCGTCTGGCAGCCATCCTCAAGGGCAACGGCATCGATCGCATCGTCAATCTAAGCGGCGGCAGTGGGCGCGGCGGTGGCCGACAGTGGACCGTCAATCGGGTCTTCAGCCGCTATTTCGGCGATCGAATCCTCAACGCCATGAACATCGACTGGCGCGGCTTCGGCAAACCCGGTTGGGGTGAGCGCGAGGCTGGGCGATTGCGTACCGCGGTCACCGAGCACGGCTACGTCGCTCTGAAGGTGAGCAAGGCCCTCGGTTTGGGCGCCCAAGATCAGAGCGGTAAGCTCGTGCTGCCAGATGATGACCGCATGGCGCCGCTGTTCTCGGAAGCGGGACGGCTCGGGATTCCGGTGTGCATCCACGTGGCCGATCCCAAGGCGTTCTGGCAGCGGCCCGACACCACCAACGAGCGCTACGCTGAGCTCGGCGCGCACCCAGGCTGGTCGTATTTCAACAAGGCCGGTGTGCCCAGTTGGTCAGCGCTCCTCGACGCGAGCGAACGTCTGTTCAAGGCGCATCCAAAGACCATCTTCGTCGCGGTGCATTTTGGCAACGCAGCCGAAGAGCTCGATCGCGTCGACCGGATGATGACGGCGCTGCCGAATATGTGGATCGACATCTCAGCGCGGGTCGGTGAGTTCGGGCGTCACCCACCGGCGAAGGTCAAAGCGTTCTTCCTGCGGCACCAAGATCGCGTGCTCTTCGGAACCGACATCGGCATCAGCGACAGCTACCTGATGCTCGGCTCCAATGGCGAGGTACAGCCGACTATGGCCGATGTCCGGCCATTTTATGAGGCGCATTTTCGCTACCTTGAGGGCTCGGGCAAGCAGATCGCACACCCCAGCCCCATCCAGGGCGATTGGAAGGTCGACGCCATCGCGCTGCCCGACGCTGTGCTCAACAAGCTCTACAGGGACAACGCCTTGCGGCTTTTGGCCATGCGGTCGAAAGCGAAGAATAAGAAGCCGGTTTCGCCCTAAAACATTGTAAGCTCAGGCGTTTTTTGCATCTTGAGCTGATGGAGGCGCGCTGCTCTCGTCAGCCGAGGCCACGGGTAGCAAGCGCAGCAATCCCCAGCAAATTCCCCCGAAAATGACCGCCCACCACAGGGTCGCAAAGCGGATCAGCAGGGTGACCCACGTGGCCCCAGCGCGATCGATTCCGAAGGCAAAGATGGGTTGTAGGCTCAAGGCGATGAACACCGCTTCTGTGCCGCCGACGCCGCCTGGCAACATCGATGCGGCACCGAAGAGCGTGGCCATGGCGTAGATGACCGTCGCTCCGCCCAGACTGCCGCCAGCGGAGATGCCGTCGAGCAGGATGCGAAACGCGACCGCTTCGAGCATCCATCCCACCGTCGCGAGGATGACCGCTTGGGCCAACAGTCGGGGGGCGCACAGGGTCCGCAGGACGCCATGCATTTCCGCCGCGGTATCGCAGAGCGCACGGAGCTTCGGGCGCCGGGTACCGACTGTGGTCCCCAGCCAATCGAGGGTCTTGGGCAGCGCGCTCGGATGGCCCACGACGATGATGCCAGCGGTGGTGAGCACACTGATGGCGACAAATAGCGACAGGTGCGCGCCGTAGTGCACCACACCAAAGGACGCGATGATCAGCAGGCCGATCACATCGGTCACACGCTCGGCGACGACAGCCGTCGCCGTTTGAGTGACGGGCACGCCCCGACGTTTGTTGAGCAGCCACGCCTTGAGGACTTCGCCCATCTTCCCTGGGGTCACCGTCAGCACAAAACCTGCGACAAAGACCAGAAAGCTCTCTGTGAGCCCCAATCGTGTGCCCAGCGCGGCCATGTAGCTGCGAAATCGAAGCGCGCGCAGACCGTAGTTGGCCGTGGACAGACCGATGGCGGCGGCCATGGTCCACCAGGGAAAGTCCTGCGCTACATCCATCAGACGTCGGGCGTCCGCAAAGAGCGTCGCGCCGATGATCACGGCCAACAGCAGCAGGCCCCCCAACCAGAGGCCGCGCAGTTTCACGGGTGTGTGGGAGTGACGGCGCCGGAGAGCATCAAAGCGACCTGATCGCGTTCGATGCGGATACGCTGCCGATCAAAGTCACCGGGGCCGTCAAAGGTTGGGTATTTCTTTACCAACGCATCGAGGTTGTTGTGCAGATCACGGATGACGTCGTCCGCGAGAGACGCGCGGGCGGATTTTTTCTTGCCGTCAGAGAGCAAGATCCAGCGTAGGTAGGCCAGCGCGAAGTGGGTCTCTGCCGCTGTCGGAGCGAGCTTGACCATGCGATCGACGAGATCGCGAATCTGTCGGAATTGCTCACCCAACACACCCGCCTGGACGCTGTGGTAAATCGCGTCGATCGCGACCTTGCGCGCGCCCGGTGAGGCCTTCAGCGTGGCGTCGTCCCAGCTCACCGCGGCCCCTAAAAACAGGCGTGCAGCGGACTTTCGGCCTTCGAGTGCGGCTAGGGCGCCGTGCAGATCACGCAGGACATTTGTGCCATCGGCAGGCGCCTGCATGAGCACAAGACCTGGCGGCGGCGCGTCGATTGCGACGCTCTGCCACGGGGACGCGGGGGAGGCCGCGTGCCTGCAACCGGGAAGGAACAGTGCGGCAATCAGCAGCAGGATGGATACGTTTTTCATCGCTGCTCTCTCTGGGAAGCAAGAAGGTGAGCGAGCGCATCAGAGCCTGATTGACAGGTCTTGGGGTGGACCCAATCGGGCACCAACTCCAGCAGGGGCTCGAGCACGAAGCTGCGTTGCAGGATGCGCGGGTGCGGCAGGGTCAACGTCTCATCCTCAATGATCAGCGGTCCCATGGCGAGCAGATCGAGATCCAGGGGGCGATTGCCGTGGTGGCCCTCGTTCGTCCGATTTCGACCAAAGGCCGCTTCGATCCGATGCAGCGTCGCCAGCACAACCGGCGGCGCCGCCGTCGTATAGCCGACCCCCACAGCGTTGGCAAAACGGGGGCCTCGGGCCATTTCCGCTGGCGCCGTCTCGATGACAGCGCTGAGTCTGGCATCGGATAGCCCCAACTCACTCACCACGACGGACCAGCCCAGCCGCACGCCACCGTTTGGATCAGCGACGTTGGCTCCGAGGGCGATCAGGGTCCGATTCATGGGTCGCAGCATGCACGAGGGTTGCCGCCTTGGCACGCGCGCCGCATCATCGGGCCCCGAACCGCTGTCCGTGGAGGACGACCCGTGAGCCCAATCATCGCACCCCGCACTTTCCTGACCTTGGCCCTGACCGCGAGCTTATTCTCATTGGGCTTGTCGGGCTGCAAGCACGCCGATTCTTCGAAGTCGGCGGCGGTGGAGACCGTCATCGCCAAACCTGCGCCGCTGCCCAAACAAGCGACGCCACCCACAGCCGCTGTGCCCAAGGGGCCGGTCCTGCCGAAAAGTGTGGACACCAAGGGCCTCGATCCGGCCGAAGTGAAGATCTTGGCCCAGATTTTGGAAGATCAATTCGATCCCTGCGGCAAGCCTCGCTCGTTTAAGGCATCGGTGGCAGCGGGCGATTGCGCTATGGCGACGCGTTTGGTCCGATTTGTGAGCTACAAACTGCAGCAGGGCTACGGCAAGCGGAAGATCCTGGCGTTGCTGCTTCGTGAGATCGAACGGCTCAACACAGTGGTGGAGCTCGATCTTGATGGCGCCCCGCGCGTGGGACCGGAGAAGAGTAAGGTCAAGGTTGTGATTTTCTCCGATTTCCAGTGCCCCTTCTGCAGCAAGGCCTACAAACCGCTGAAGAAACTCCAGCAGCACTATGGCGTCGCCGTCTACTACAAGCACTTCCCGCTGCGGCAAGCCCACGAGTACGCCGAGGGCGCCGCGCGTGCAGCCTGGGCCGCCCAGCAACAGGGCAAGTTCTGGGAGATGCACGACACCCTCTTTGCCAACAACCACGCCCTCAAATGGGAAGACGTGAAGGGGTACGCCAAGAAGCTGGGCCTCAATGGCAAGAAGTTTCAGGCGGCCGTGAAGAGCGAAGAGTCGAAGAAGGCTGTCGAGCGCGATTACCAGCAAGGGCGTGAGGCGCAGGTTGATGGGACGCCGACGTTTTTCATCAACGGGCGTCGCGCCGAGACCCTGCGGCAACTGCAGGACGCTATCCGCGAGCACCTCGGCCTCGCCGGGGTGAAGAAGCTGCCGGAACCGCTTGAAATTTCCGAGGCGGCTCCAGCAGGGGATGCACCCAAACAGCCTGCAGCTCCCGCTCACTAGGCACGCTCGCTAGCGCGGTCAGTTTTCAGCTTTCGGCCTGATTTTTCGGGCAATTTCCATCATGAGGAGCGTCTCGTGCCCGAGTCCATGACCGGTTTCGGCCAGGCCCAGGCGACTGCCGACGGCATCGATGTGGTCGTCGAACTGCGCAGCGTCAATCACCGTCATCTCGATCTGCGTTTCAAGATGCCGTCTGACCTGCAGCCGCTGCAGCGTGACTTGACGCGCACGCTCAAGACGACGATCGAGCGCGGACACGTCGAGGTGCGCGTCCACGTGGGCCGCGATCAGCAGACTGCCCCCCAGGTGGGCGTGGATCTGTCCTTGGCAAAGGCGTGGTATGCGGCGCTCAGTCAAGTCTCAGAGGCGCTTGATCTGGCTCATGGTCCCGATCTGCGAACCATCGCCATGCAACCCGGTATCATGACTGTGCAGCGTCCTGAGGAGGATGCGGACAAGGTCAAACCGTTGGTTCTCGCGGCCCTTTCGCAAGCCGCCACCGAGCTGCAGCGCAGTCGCCAGACCGAGGGGGCGGCGCTCGCGGCCGACCTGACCGGCCGCGTGGCCACGTTGCGTGCGCTCCAGGCGGAGCTCGATGACTTGAGCGCAGACGTCGTGGTTCAGCAACGCGCACGTCTCCATGAGCGGGTCGCCAAGGCGCTGAAGGCTGTCGGTCAGGAGCTCGATCCGGCCCGGGTCGCCCAAGAAGTGGTCTTGCTGAGCGACAAAAGTGACATCACCGAGGAGCTGGTTCGGGTGCGCGGGCATCTGGATGCAGTGCAAGCAGCGCTGAGCGAGGAGCGGCCAGGCAAGCGTCTTGGGTTCTTGGCCCAAGAACTCCTCCGCGAGTTCAATACGGTCGGCTCGAAAAGTGGTGCCCTGGCGATCACCGAGCGCGTCGTCGCTGCCAAGGTGGAGCTGGAAAAGGTCCGCGAGCAAGTTCTCAATCTCGCCTAACCCCGTGCTCTACGCGCCTGATTTCCGTACGAAGGAGACCTCATGCAGTCCGCCAACCAGGGGCGCCTAATCGTTTTTGTGGGTCCAGCCGGTGCTGGCAAGACGACGCTAGCTCATCGACTGATCGCTGCGAGCCCGAATTTACGGGCTTTTAGCGTCAGTCACACCACCAGGCCCATGCGGGCAACCGAGACGGACGGTCAGGACTATCACTTCATCGGCAGGTCTCAATTCGAGCAGATGGCAGCCGATGGTCAGTTCGTCGAGTCGGCCCTGGTGCATGACAACTACTACGGCACCTCGCGCGCCGAAGTCGTGCGTCATATCGACGCTGGACGAGACCTCTTTTTCGACATCGACATCCAGGGCGCGATCAACCTACATCGCCAGTTCGCCGATCAGACACTGCTGGTTTTCATCGTGCCGCCGAGCTGGGCTGTGCTTGTCAGTCGCTTGGAGGGCCGTGGATCGGAGACAGACCAGACCCTGCGCCGCCGATTGCGGACTGCCCGTGCCGAGTTACAGCAGGTCAGGGACAGCTCGCTCCCCTGGCAATTGGTGATCAACGACAGGATCGACGTGGCCGAAGCAGATCTCGCTGCGCTATTGGCAGGACAGCGATCGGTCGCGGCCACCGACAGCGACGTGCTACTGCAGA
The DNA here is from genome assembly GCA_023954815.1 of Myxococcales bacterium. Lineage (GTDB taxonomy): Bacteria > Myxococcota_A > UBA9042 > UBA9042 > UBA9042 > UBA9042. The sequence goes on from JAGSHB010000020.1 coordinate 7,025, forward strand.
TGGGGCAGGACGCAAATTCCGACCCACGCGCGGCGGACACGGTGGTGATCGCGCCGTCTTGACCGCGTCCCTCGCCCCCAGCCAGGATGCGCGTCCGACGCCTGCGTCCACCCAGGAGATTCATGTCTGCCTCCCCCTCTTCCATCCCCGTCCCCAAGACGCCAGTCCGCGTACGCATCGCGCCCAGCCCGACTGGTGATCCCCACGTCGGCACCGCGTATATCGCGTTGTTTAACCTGGCATTTGCGCGCAGCCACGGCGGTCAGTTTGTGCTGCGAATCGAGGATACCGATCAGAAGCGTTCGAGCTCCGAGAGTGAGGCGGCGATCCTCAAGAGTTTGTCGTGGTGTGGCCTGCAGTGGGACGAAGGTCCCGACGTCGGCGGCCCATACGGCCCCTATCGGCAAAGTGAGCGCAGCGACTTGTACATCGCTCACTGCGAGCAGCTCATCGCTAGCGCGCGCGCCTACCGTTGTTTTTGTTCGGCCGAGCGTCTGACCGAGGTTCGGGCTGCCCAACGCGCCGCCGGGGTGGATTGGCGCTACGACGGTCATTGTCGGAACCACGATCCGGCTGCGTCGAAAGCCCGTGCCGATACAGGTGAAACCCATGTCATCCGCTTGGCGATGCCGACGGAGGGCACAACTGCGGTGCCGGACGCGCTGCGTGGTGCGGTCATCTATGACAACCATCGGGTCGACGATCAGATCTTGCTGAAAAGTGACGGCTTGCCCACCTACCACCTCGCCAACGTGGTCGACGATCATCTCATGGAGATCACCCACGTCATTCGCGCCGAGGAGTGGATCAACTCCACACCCAAGCACATGGAGTTGTACGATGCTTTTGGCTGGGAGCCGCCGGTCTTCATCCACATGCCACTGCTCAGAAACGCCGACAAAAGCAAGATCAGCAAGCGAAAAAACCCCGTAAGTCTCGACTATTATCAGCGATCTGGCATTTTGCCTGAGGCGTTTGTCAACTTCCTGTCGCTGCTGGGCTACTCCATGCCCGACGAGCGGGAGGTGTTCACCTTTGCCGAGTTTGTAGCGGACTTAGACCTCAGCCGAATCTCACTCGGAGGTCCGGTTTTTGATCGGGTCAAGCTCGAGCACATCAACGGTCTGTACCTGCGTGCCATGACTCCAGCTCAGCTCGCCAACCGGGCGGCTGCGTGGCTTGAGGAAGACGGTCGCCAGGAGGCGATCGCTGAGTTGGTGCAGGAGCGCGTGCCCACGTTGGCCAGTTGGAATCAGCAGATCGACATGTTCCACCGCGGCACGGTCAGTTGGGGCGAGGATGCCCGCCATCTGTTGGTCGGTTGTGGCAGCCGCAAGAAAAAGAGCGTGCGCCTCGATGCGAAGCGGTCGCGGCTGATGTTCGAAGATTTGATCGCCCAGCTCGAGGCCTTGAAGCCTTGGCAGCGCGACGGTATCGAGGCGGCGCTGCGGGCGTCGGTCACCAAGGCTGGCGCGTTGATCGGCGATGGCTTCATGGCCGTCCGAGTGGCGATCAGCGGTAGCACCGCCTCACCAGGCCTTTTTGAAAGCATTGAAACCCTTGGGCGCGCGGTCACGCTGGTGCGTCTGCGCGCTGCAGTCGACTGGCTGCGCGGAAAAGGGCATCTAGAAACAGAAATCGCGGGACTCGAAAAGCGGCTAGCCGCGCTCCGGACCAGCCAGGAGCGTCTTATAGAGGCGCAATCCGCCGGCGGCCGATTCGACCCAAGGGAGAATTGATCCATGCCCAAAAGTCGCAAGACAACCATCGCGCTCGACTGGCTCACCACCGGTCAATCTCCCACTGAGCGGGGCACCGAAGTGGTGACCTGCTTGGTGCTCTTAGCCCACGACTTGCCCCTGAGCGATCGCCTGCCTGCGCTCGCGGGCGTGCAGCTAGGCGCGGACATCGAGATGGCGATGTTGGTGCTGGCTGAACGCGCGAATGCGCTAGAGTTGCTCGTTCATCTCCGGGACAACGCCGCCCACAAATCGACTGCGAAACAGGCCAAGAAGTTCCTCTTTCGGGCCAAGCAGCGAGGGGCCGACATTCCACTTGATGCGACGCCTGCAAAGGCCGTCCGCCTGGCGCGTAAGCCCGATCCGCTGCCCAGCTACTGCTCTACTTTTGATCGTGAGGGCGGCCAAGTTGTCGTGCTCGGCGGTTGGGCTGAAGAACACGGCGCCTGGGCGTTGGTCGGGATCGTGCAAGCCGAACAGGGGCTCAACACTGTCGCGTGGCTTCCGAAGATGTCTCGCAGCCGCCTCAAGACTGTGCTCGATGGTTTGGCAGGACAACGCAGCGAGCAGCTCGTCGAGGTCGCCGCAGACTTTGCCGCGGGTCGGCTCAAATGGGCGTTGTGCGAAGCGGAGTCCATGTCTCGGCGCGTCGAGGGCGATCGGTCCAAGATGCGCCGCTTGCTCGCTGACATCGAGCCACTGCACCGATTTGTCGCCGGTGAGGCACGTCCGGAGGCTTTGTCTGCCAGCGAGCAACTGCTCTCCGATCCGTGTTTTGAAGGCTGGCTATCCGGGGTCTCTCCCGCGCTGGAGGACGGTCTCCTCAAGCTGGAGATGGCAGGCGAAACCGAAGCTCAGTCGGCTGAATCTCAAGCCGTCGCACTGTCCGTGCACCTAGATGATTGGTTTGGTGCCGCACGGCGAAACGACCTGGCTCATCGCTTGCAGATCGTGGCCATGCTGCTCGGTCGTCTGGGGCGCAACGGGGCAAGTCAGCAAGCGTGCGCTGTTGCCCATGCGCTCGCCGACGAAGGCGTGCAGGTCTCAACCATTCCCGTCATGCGCGCGCTCGTGGCCCGTCATCTCGTGGCGAAGTCGCACGCGGTTCAGCCTGAAGCCATCGCCTCGCCGTGACCTCTGAGCCGTCCGTGCTCGGGCTATCGCTTTTTCTTCCGTTTTTTCTTTCGTTTCTTCTTGCTGCGCGACTTCGATCTGCGGCCAGGTCTCGATTTTGAGCCTTGAATCCGGGCTTTTCGCGCCGCGGCCGCGCTGCGTTGCTTCGCTGCGATCAGCGCACGATCGCGCGCCGACAGGCTTGATTTGGCTGCGTCAGCTTGGGCCACAGGCTTGGCTCTGACCTGCCGTTTCTTTTTGCCCTGGGCTTCATCGAGCAGACCCTCCAGCCAGTGCGCCCACGTCTGCACACCGACGCCTGTTCCGGTGTGCACCGCGCGAACAAACCCTTGATCGTCGATGGCGACCACGGTCGGAATGCCTCGAATGGGGAGCTTCGCTAAGGGTTCGGGCCCAATCCAAGCAACCGGCGCGGCCCCCGCCAACTCGTTGCTGACGTAGTCGATCAAAGCCAAGCGGTCCCGGTCGACCGACGCCGGAATGACGAGCAACCCACGATCGCCGAGGCGTGCATGCAGCTCGGCCACCATGGGTGACACGCGCTTACACGGCCCACACCAAGTCGCCCAGAGATAGAGCAGCAAGACCTTACCCTTGAGTGTCTTGGGCAGCGGGTTTGGTCCGCCCATCCACGCGCGCACAGCGACTTTGGGTAACTGCGCTCCCACGAGCGGATGATTGAACGCGGTGGCTGGCAGCGGTGTCCCCTGGGCTGCCGCCGCTGGACTCATGATCTCGAGTTGGCGCTCCTCTGGCGCCTTATTCGCGCAAGCGATCGTCGCGCCCGGCTTGAGTGTGCCAGCGAAGTAAATGTCCCGGCCGGCACCCGGCAAACTCGGCACCAATCCAACGATCGTCCACCGCCCCTTTGGCAGGTTCAGCGTCGCCCTGCCATCGCTGTCGGTGACCACTGTTGCGCTTGGTAAGACGGCCCCCGCCGCATTGCTCAATCGCAGCGTTAGGCGCTGAGCGATCAGGGGTTGGCCGGCATTTTGCGCTTGGACTTTCACCACACACGGACCCACGGGCCACGTGGTTCGATAGGCCTTTGGGGCGCCGCGCGGGCGGACATAGGTGGCCGTCGCTGGATCGGTCTCGACCCACTGCGCTGCGCTCACCTTTGCCACAGGAAGGTTGGACGCAGCGACAACCAACTTGCCGCGAGCCGGCCACCGTTTGAGCACCAGACGCCAGTCCGCGACTTGAATCGTCGCCCCGCCGCGCCCCCAAGCGACCGCACCGAGGCCCCGCTGCGCGTTCGCTGTCGACAGGCGCTTACCCGCAGGGACCAGCGCCCATTGGTACTGGAGTAGATCGCCCTCCCCACCGCCTCGAGGAAAAGTGACGCCAAGACTCCAACGACCGCTGGTCGCGATCAAAGACAAACCTGACTCAACGACCAACACGCTGTCCGCACGCTTGGGAAAAAGCAGGCTCAGATCGGCGCGCACTACCGTGAGGCGAACAGGCGCCTTGTGGCCGACACGCGCAACACTCAGCACGGCCTCTCGGCCTACCGGCCCGCGAACCTTCGCCGCCACTTGGGAGACCGAAGCTCCGGGAACAATAGCCGCTCCGTCGACGGTCAAGATTGTGTCGCCGCCCCGCACTCCTGCGATCGCGGCTGGGCCGCCCGGCACGACGCGCGCCACCACGATGCGGCCACCGCGCCCGTCGAGCACCATGCCAACACCGCCGCTTCGCTTCGTCGTCTTCGTCGCGGCATTGTTCGCCTGGACCAAAGGCGGCACGCCAGCCGGCACCGCCTGTGCGCTGGCCGAAGCCAGCAGCAGCCAAAGTCCCATGACGGCGCTCGGAACAAGACATGGGTGTCTCGCCTGGCGTCTGGCATGCGCGTGTTGAGGGCCGATACCCCGCATCTCTTGCATCTGTCGCTCCTCGCCATGATTCTGCGGGTCCGTGCCCATCGTGCCGCCCACGATCCGGTAGCGTCAACGCTGGTCGACGCACGCGACCGTGATGCGCCCGGCACTATGCCCCAAAGGAGCCCCGATGCAGCCAGTTTACGTGGTCGACGCCGTTCGCACTCCCATCGGCCGCTATGGTGGTGGCCTCTCTCGCGTTAGGCCAGATGACCTCGCAGCCCACTGTATCGCTGGGCTGCTCCAGCGTACGCCGCTTGGTGACACGCCCGTCGACGAAGTGATCTTTGGCTGCGCAAACCAAGCTGGTGAAGACAACCGCAACGTCGCTCGCATGGCTACCTTGCTAGCCGGCCTTCCCTTTGACGTGCCTGCCATCACCCTCAATCGCCTTTGTGCCTCGGGCCTTGACGCGGTCAACGCCGGCTTTCGGCGTATCGCGATCGGGGAAGCCGACCTCCTCGTCGTAGGTGGCGTAGAGAGTATGTCCCGGGCGCCGTGGTCTGTTCCCAAGCCCTTCACCGACCCGCCTCGTGGCAACAACACCATGTGGGACACAGCGCTTGGCTGGCGCTACCCAAACCCCAAACTCGCGGAGCGCTTTCCCTTGGAAGCGATGGGCTGTACGGCCGAGAATCTGGTCGATCAGCACCAAATTTCGCGTGAGGCGCAGGATGCGTTCGCGCTGAAGAGCCATCAAAAAGCCATCGCAGCAGCTGAAGCGGGCCATTTTGATCGCGAGTTGATCGCCGTCACCGTTCCAGCACGTAAGGGTGACGTAACTATTACCGCTGACGAGGGGCCTAGGCCCGGGAGTACGGCCGAAAAGCTGGCTAAGTTGCGGCCGATCTTTCGCACAGATGGCAGCGTGACCGCCGGAAATTCCTCGAGTCTTAACGATGGCGCTGCGGCGCTCCTGCTCGCTAGTGAAGCGACCGTAGCGCGATTGGGACTACAGCCCCTCGCTCGCATCGTCGGTGTCGCTCAAGCCGGCGTGGACCCCACCATCATGGGCATCGGTCCCGTTCCAGCGACGGCAAAACTCATGGAGCGCGTCGGCTGGGCGTGGTCTGACGTCGACGTCGTCGAGTTGAACGAAGCGTTTGCGGCACAGTCGTTGGCCGTGCTGAAGCACTGGCCGATCGATCCATCGCGGGTCAATCCAAATGGCGGCGCGATCGCGCTTGGTCATCCCCTGGGGTGCAGCGGGGCGCGCATCAGCGCCACCCTCGTTCACGAGCTGCAGCGTACCGGCGCCAACAGAGGGATCGCGACCCTTTGCGTGGGGGTCGGCCAAGGTGTCGCCACCGCCTTCGAACGGGTGTAGCTCAACAATCGCGCCGCACAACTCTTCTTCTGTCTCTGGCCGCTGCGACGGCCCCCGGCCGCGTGCGAAGCGCAATGACGGCGGTTCTGGGAGTCTAGTTGGCCTGCAGGGTATCGAGGGCTTCGAGGGCTGCGTCATGCAGATCTTCGAGTTGGGAGTCCCCGTCCAGATCACGCTCGAGGTTGCGCAAGTACAAGATCAGCGCTCCCGTGGCTGAAAACTCCGCGCGTCTGAGAAATCCACCAGGCTCAGCGCTAGTTGGCATCTCCTCCGTCTGCACATTGGGGTGCTCAAGCTCCCGCTGAAGGAAGCGAAGCGCCTTGTTGCGCCGGTACCGGATCGGTGCTGGCCACAGTGGATCGGCCTCCTCACCCTTGGCGTACAGCACGTCTGCACCGTTGAGATCGCCCGTCAATTCGGACAGGAGGGCTTCCGTCCGCAGCACGCGCGGGTCATCCGCGGCCAGTTCAGTCGCGAGTCCCAGCTCTGCTCGTGCCGCTCTCAGATCGCCCGAATCAGCGAAGATCTCGGCCCGTGCCGTATAGGCCTCCGGCCAGTGCGGATCTAATGTTAGATAGTGCGCCCACGCCGAAAGCGCCGCCTGGCGATCGCCCAACTCGGTCTGACAATCTGCGAGATAACCCCACACATCCGCATCAGCGTCGTCGGCAGAGAGCAACTCACGCACCATAGCCAGCGCTTCCAACGGCGCGTCTTCCAACGCTTCCTCAATGGCTTCGCTATCACTCCTACGCATCACTCACCTCCGCGCACAGTCGGTGCGACCTGCCGATTGCGCCACGCCTCGGAGCACCGCGCAACCCGTCGGGGCGACAATGGCATGGGTTCACAAAATCTCACTAAGGGCACGACGATCTGTTCTCGCTCGGCAGGCGACGCGCTTCCACAACCTGCAAGATGGACCGATGAGTGCAGTGAACCCTATGCATTCAACGCGTTGAGGCGCCGTGGTCGGCGCCGCATGGACGCCAAATGCGGAATCTTGTTGCCGCCGATCTAGGTATTGGGTAGGGGACCGGTCGACATAGCCACACACGTACTTGACCGTCCCGCGAACGCGGTGCTAAATACCGTCCACTCGACTGCGGATGCCGGTCGGCGCGACCGGTTGACAGAATTGATGTCTACTGGCCGAATCGTCGGGCTTCACAGGCGAAGGCAGAGGGTGCGCAGGGTCGGTCGCGAACGCGACAAACCCGATGGACAATGCGCTCCCAGATACGGTCCAACATGTCCTTCCAGCGCCGCGGCACGAATCGCCGCAAGTAAGCTGACCCAGGGAGTTACCAGGATGTTCCACACGATTGCTGAGTTCTTCGAAGAGGGCGGATGGGGTATGTGGCCCATCCTCGGGCACCTCATCTTCATTCTGGCGATCATGTTCGAGCGGATCTTCGTGCTGTACATCCGCTCCAGCGTGAAAAAAGAGGAGTTCATCAAACTCCTGCAGGTGCCGATCCTCAAAGGCGATCTCAATCGCGTCTTAAAGGTGTGCTCCACGTACCAGTACCCGCTCGCTCGCATCGTCCACTCGGGCGTGCTCAAGGTGAAGCGCTCGGACGAGGAAGTGCAGGCCGCAATGGACGAGGCTTACCTCCGCGAGATGCCGCACATCAAAAAGCGCATCGACTACCTCAACCTTCTCGGTAATACCGCGACCCTCGCTGGTCTCCTCGGTACCATTACCGGTCTGATCGCTACGTTCGGCGCCATCGGTCGCCCGGACGTTGACCCATCGCAGCGCTCCACGCTTCTCGCCCAGGGTATTTCCGAGGCGATGAACTGCACCGCGTTTGGTCTTGCCACAGGCATCATCGGCGTTCTCTCGTTCGCTGTCCTGTCTTCGAAGGCCACCGCCATCGAAGCTGACATCAACGAGGGCACCGTGCGCGTGCTGAATCTGATCGTCGCCAATCGCAACAAGATGGGCGACATCAAAGAAGACGCTGCTTAAGTAGCCCCACGACTCCCGACCTCGGTTGGGAGTGCTCCCGACGTCAGTTGGGAGGCCTCCCTGCGTGAGCTGGGAGCGTAATGGACCAGGTGACTGATCACAGTCACCACACCTGCCGGTACGATTGCGGGCGGGGGCTGAGTAGCAGCCCTACTCAGCCCCCGATTCGCAACGACACGGCACGCAGGAGAGCGCCATGGGTGGTGCAGCCAGTGGTAAGGGCGGCGTAGCCGACGCAAGTCTCAACGTCGTCCCCTTTATCGACCTCCTTATTTGCCTCATCTGCTTCCTCGTCATTTCGGCGGCGTGGACCAGCTTGTCGCGAATCGACGTCGACCAGGCGCTCCCGAAAGCGAGCAAGACGCCGCCGAAGGACAAGCCAGAGAAGAAGGCGGAGATCAACGTCGCCATCACGCCCACGGGCTACCTGGTGAATCTGTTCAACGCGGAAAATGCGGAGCTGGGTCAGCCCAAGCGCATCCCGACGACAGGCGACATGAAGATTTGCCAGGGTAAAACCGGCAAAGACGGTGCCTGCCCCGGCGGTTACCAGACCTTCAAAAAGTACGACAAAGACAAGCTCAAAGAGACGCTCGCGGGCTTCATGAAAGAAGGCAAGCTCGCGGACAAGATCAAGGTCATGGTCGCCGCGCACGACAAGGTGCAGTACTTGCACCTGATCGGCACGTTGGACTCCGTGTTGCACTCCTGCGAGGACGAGGCGGGTAAGTCCTGCCTGAAGAATCCGAGTGTGGGTGACATCAACCTGCTGCGCGCCAAAGGCTTCACTGCCTTCGACTAGCCGACCGAACCTCGACCGATCCCCTCCGCTCACGTGAGCGACACAGGACGTACGAATGGCCATTCATAATCCCGGACCCCGCGCAGGCCATGGCATCGCTCTCAAGAGCGTCGCCAAGCATGTCACCGAGGGTGGCGCCAGCGGAATCTTCGCCACGCTCAACGTGGTCCCCATGATCGACATGTTCATCATCTTGGTGGTGTTCCTGGTCATGCAGTTCAGCTCCTCCGGTGAGCTGCTGCTGATGAACCCCAACATCTCGATGCCCAAGGCTTCCGCCTCGAAAGAGCTTGAGCGTGCACCGATGATCGCGCTGACCCGCGCCGAGGGTAATAAACCCGGCTCCCTGCTCTTCGAGGGCAACATGGTGCTGAGCCTGTCGGACGTGAACGAGGTCAAGTACCCCTCGTGGGACATCAAGCCGCTCGCCGAGACGCTGAAGAAGGCGTGGAAGCTCCAGCAGCGCAATCCCGACGTCAAGATTCGCAAGAATCGCAAGATCATCATCCAGGCTGACCGTTCGGTGCCGTTTGGTGTCATCAAAATGGTGATGGCGACCTGCGGTCGTAACGAGTACCGCGAGCCCAACTTTGCGATTATGGTCGGCTCTGACGACTAGACCATCGTAGCTACAACGCATGGCGGCGTGTGACCCCAAGGTTACGCGCCGTTGTGTTTTTGAGGCCGTGCACAGCTGCAATTCGGTGCGCTGTGCGGGTCGGTCGCGGCCGGCAAATCCAGTGCCGATTCGGTTGACAAGCCAACGACCGTCCGATGGGATGCTGACCTTAGGCACGGAGGCGCCATGAGCCAGTTGCTCTCTCTACGCATGACGACGCTAATGACACTGACGACCTTCGTGGTGGTTTCGCAGTCATTTTCAGCATCTGCAGCGCTCCCGAGCACGAAGGTGTACCTCAATGGGGTGCCGGCGCCGGTCTATTTCAACGATGGTGACAGCTTTCGCGTGCTCGGCGGGGCGCTCAAGGGCACCAAGGCGCGGCTCGCGGGATTCAATACGCTGGAAAGCTACGGAAACACGCATTCTTGGGGTGGATGGCACGCGAAAGAGCTCTATCACAACGCCAAGCAGGGAACCCTGAACGGTCGCAATGGTGTCTGGCATTGCACCTCGGACATGAAGCGCGACGGCTACGGCCGAATCTTGTGGTGGTGTCCTGATCTGGCGCTGAGTCAGGTGAGTAAGGGCCTGGCCCATGTGATGAGCGTGAAGGGCCCGGGAATTCCGATGCTGGTCAAGGCGCAGACGGAGGCCATCAAGAAGCGCGTCGGAATGTGGTCGCATGGTGTACCGAAGTACGTGGTGACGTCGCTGCACTCCGCTGACGAGCCTTGGTTCAAAGGGCTGCCGTACAATCGCATGGTCTCGACGGCGACGGGTGCGTCACGCAAGTGGCGCCATCGGACGCACTATCAGGAGTGCGACAAGGTTTGCTGGCATGACGTGACGTTGACGCCTGCGGCCCTGGCGGCGGCGATCGTCTCATTGAAGACTGAGGCGAAGTTGAAGTTGTACGTGGGGCGCTACACGGACAAGCAGCTGGGGGAGATTGCTACGGCCTACCGGCTCAACGCTGATCTCGGTCTGTTGCAGTCCAACCGCGAGATCAAAGAGCGCGATGCACGCTACACATGGCTGCGTGCCCAAGCGGAAGCATTTGATGAGGTGCTCAGTCGCATGGAAAAGGCCGGCAAGCTGGTTATCGCCACGAAAGTACGCGGCGCGTGCATGGTTCATGCTGGGTTCAAACGCCGCTACGGCGCAGGGTCGGCATCGTGTCTGCACTAGATCCACAGCAAAACACCGATCACGAGGGAACAACGATGCAGCATCAGGTGGGTCGCTTTCCGATGCGCATGCTCTTTGCAGCCACATGGGTTCTGCTCGTGGCATTGTGGGGCTGCAATATCGGACCGCTGAAGTTTACCAAGCCCGATCGTCCGGTGATGGGATATGAGGTCGGTGATCAGAACTGTGAAGACGGAATCGACAACGACCAGGATGGGATGATCGACTGTGAAGATCCCGACTGCCTATACGAGTCGGGCCACTGTGGCGAAGTCGTCTCCCAGATTCCCACGTGGCAGCCTGAGAACTCCTACGCCCTGTGTTCCGATCAGATGGACAACGACGACGACGGGCAATTCGACTGCGGCGATCGCAAATGCCAGACCATCGCCGAGCTTTGCTGCAGCCGCGAGTTCACCAATGACACCTGCGAACACGGCCTCGACAACGACGCCAACGGCTATACAGACTGCGAAGATTTCGGCTGTCGGAACGGCATCTTTGTGACCGTCTGCGTCGAAAATACGGCCGCGTTGTGTGCCAATGGCAAGGACGACGACGGCGACGGATTCACGGACTGCAAGGACTCCAACTGCGCCAAAGCGAGCAACTGCACAGGCGGCGGCGCGCCGCCCACTGGCGAGTCTGGGCCTGAAAATACACTGAAAAACTGCACAGACGGCTTTGACAATGACGACAACGGTTACACCGACTGCGGAGATTTCTCCTGCAGCAAGTCGAGTGACCCGGCGATTTTGAAGGCCTGCGAAAATGCAAAGGAAGGATCGCTGGAAAGCTGCAAGGACGGAAAGGACAACGACAGCAACGGCTACACCGATTGCAACGACAACGCGTGCAGCCTGTCTGAAGATGTCGCTGTCTTTGATTACTGTGTATCCATTGGAGAAAACACGGTCAAAAAGTGCGGCGATGGCATAGACAACGACGGAAACGGCTACACCGACTGCGATGACAACAACTGCAGTAAGTCGAGCGATCTAGATATCTACGAGTATTGTCAGTCGATCGCCGAGGCGTCGGAGGAGCAGTGCACCAACGGCTCCGACGACGACAATGACGGCTACAGCGATTGCAATGACAACTCCTGTCGGAACTCGCTCCTGAAGTACACCAAGGACGGACCCAACGGGAAGATCGCCACGGTGAAGGACTACTGCGCCTCCCTCGCTGAGAATACGTGGGACAAGTGCAAAGACGGTATCGACAACGATGACAACGGGTACGCGGACTGCAACGACCGTTCTTGCCGGGGGGCAGATGCCTGGGATGGCAAGAGACATCCGTGCCAAGAGAGTTTTTCGCCCACAGACAGTCCGGCCGAGGTGGATGCCGCCTGCAGCGACAAGATCGACAATGACGGTGATGGTTTTACCGATTGCGACGACTGGGACTGCGCTTGGAATCCGAAGGGCACGGTCTGCAACACAGGCAAACCGAAAGTTTGCCAGTAGGCGGCGAGACGAACGCGACGTGTTGGCTCAGTGCCAATCAAGGGGAGGGAAGATGAACCGCACGATGGCCGTATTGGCTCTGGTTCTGATGGTGCCAAGCGTGACGCTAGCGGCACCGCCGCGGCCTGAAAGTTCTGCTGCGAAGGCAGACCAGGCGAAGACACCTGTGGTCGGGAAGGCTGAGGCCAAGAAGGCGCCAGCAGCCGAAAAGACAGCTGACAAAGCGAAAGAGGCGGCCGCGGCAGCAGCGAAGGCCGCGGCAGCAGCGAAGGCCCCGGCAGCACAGTCCCCCGGCGCTTCCAAGGCTGGGGAGTCTGTGAAGGCCGCGGCGAAGCCAGCAGCTACGGCTCCCGCCGCAAAAGCTCCCGCCGCAACGGCACCCGCGGCTACCGCTCCGCCCACAGCCCCTGCAGCGAAACCGGCAGCAGCTGGCGCCCCTGAGACAGCAGCACCAGCGGCCAAGGCGGGCAACCCCAAGCCGGCGCCGGCCGTTGGCGCTCAGGGAAAGGAAACCCGTTGCACCGACGGCAAAGACGACGACAACGACTCCATGACCGACTGCGCGGACGCCGACTGTTTCAAGTCGCATCCGGCTTGCAAGACCGGCGGCGGTTTGGAGAACTCCAACGCGCGCTGCAGTGATTGGGTCGACAATGATGGCAACGGCGCGGTGGATTGCGATGACCGTGGCTGCGAGGGGCCTGGCATCACCGTGTGCAAGGGCTCCTGGAAAGGCTCGCTCGATAGCGGCGGCGGCGCAGGAAGTCGCGGCGCGCCCGAAGAGGACGTGCCGGAGCTCGGCAAAGGCATGGCCGTCGAAGATTTGCTCGGCAAGGGCAGTGACAAGGACGGCGAGCGTAACGACCAGCTCTGTTCCGACGGCGTCGACAACGACAAGGACGGCCGTACGGACTGCGCTGACTTCGGTTGTCGCTTTGACCCCAGTGTGACGGTCTGTCGCGGCAACGCTGGTATGCGGTTTTCGGTCGTGGCCGGTATCCGGCACAGCTACAACATCAAGAACTACCGTGATGGCGACGAGACCATGGACACGCGCTTTTCGCGCATTCAGCTGCGCTCGTTCGGTCCGATGCCGCTCATCCAAAACAGCTTCTACCTGCTCAGTATGCGGGCCGAGAAGACCCCGCGGCTGACGTTTGCCATGTTCCAGATGCCCATCAGCAACCACGGTCACTACGTCAACATCAACAGCGGCGGCGGCGGTCTATCCCCATCTCTGATTCTGTCCGCTGCCAAACAGCTGCTGCTTGAGCCGGCCTACTACGTGTACAACGCGTTTGAACAGGGCAATGGCGCGTCCGCTGAGGTCGGCGGTCCCATCGGCGACAGCGGCAAATTGAGCTTCCGCATCTTCGCCGCCGGCGGGTCGGGTCGCTTCACGGGTAACGTCGGTGGCCGCTACTTCACCTACGGTAATACCAACTACACATACGCCGTCGGTGGCCAGCTCGGCGTCAACGCCATCGGTCACTACAGCCGGTTTGACAGCCCCTTCCTCTACACGCCGGTGCCGACGACCTTGGCCTTCCGCGTGGGTGTGAAATACGACCAACGCGCCCAGGAGAAGTACCCCGCGCTGAACGTCTACTCGGTCTTTCGGCACAATCGTCTCGTGATCCTGGCTGAGAGCTACACAAAGAAAGAGCTCGCCTTCGATTCGATCCAGACGGCCTACGTCGCGCAGATTGGTTTCTTGGCCATCCCGAAGCGCTTGCTGCTCGCAGCTGACTATGGTGCCTATGTCGCTGGCGAGATGAAGAACGCGCCGGACAAACTGGAGACCGATCTGAAGAAGCAGCTGGACGAAGTGCAGTGGCGCGCGGCGGCTCACTTCTTCTTCTACAGAAATATCGGCATCTTGTCGGTTCTGTACAAGGACAGGAAGATCCAGAACGCCAAGGCGGGGCTTGAGGCCAATCGCGAGCAACGTTTCAGCCTTGAGGCCCAGTACCGTTTCTAGCAGCGAGCATCGATTCGCCAAGTTGGCAGGGGCCCGGGTCCGGCCGCCGCTCCGTCGCAGGAGCGATCATTTCCCCCGCTCCCCGCTCAGATAGCTCGGTATCGCGATCACGCACGCCACGATGCTTTCGCAAGCACGACGCGCCCTTGCATCGCACGAAAACCTCTGACAACTGGTCGGTTGGTTCTTCGAAAAACACCCGAATAATAGGCGTGTTAGCGCTGGAGCGCCTACGATTTCTGCGCCGCTCATCTGAGATGGGCTCGCCTGCGCTGGGGTTCGTGGGTCACGGCTAACCAACAAAAATCAGCCATCAACCGACGATTTTTGCGCGCTGCAGCGACGTAGATACCAGGGGTCTGTCTCCCGACTGAGGGGGAGCCGTGAATTATCGTGGGCGCTGGTGGGGATGGGCCGCGCTCGTGGCTTGGTCGGTGAGCGTGGTGTGGTCATCGACAGAGCGGAACACGCCTTGGGTTTTTGCCGTTGGGATGGCGATGTTGGCGGCTTGGCGTCTCGCTCGATTGGGTGCCACAGTCATGGGACCGGTGCTGGCGGCCTCGGCGCTTTGTCTCGTGGCCAGTGCTGCCGTACCCGGTACTTCGTCATTTTTCGATCCCGTGCGTAGCGAAGCGGCTGGCGCGAGCGTTGCTCCCATTGGGATTCCAATCGCAGATCTGCCGCTGCCACGCACCCAGAGGCCGATCCAGCGTATTGGGCTGACCGGTGAAGTGACGACACGGCGGTATGGCTGTCAGATCAAGGGTCGATGGCTGAGTTCTTGCGTGGTCAATGGTCGTTGCCGGCCCAGGTCGGGATGGTTGCGTCTGACCCTGCCGCCGGGCGCCTGTCACCTCGGCAGTGGCACCGTCATCCGCGCCGCGGCATTCGTTCATCCGCCGCCTGGTTATCTCAACCCCGGTGCTGACGGCGCTCGGCATCGTTGGCGCCGCCTGGGGCTACGCGGTCGGGTTCGGGTCACCACGATGGCTGATATGGCGGTCGAAGGGCGGAGGCCTTCACATTCGACCCACGCCGCGCTGCGGGAGCGGCTGCGGCGCGGCATGGCGCACTTGGTACCCGGTCGTGCCGGTGGATTGCTGCGAGCCCTCGCCCTGGGTGACCGCTCAGGGGTCGATGCCGGCCATCGCAAGGCGTTGCGCCAAACGGGGACAGCCCATGTGCTAGCGGTATCGGGCACCCATGTCGGGTTTGTGCTGGCCTTGGTGCTAGCGGTATTGCGCATCCTGTTACGGCTCGGAGCGCTGGACGCGGTCATTCGGCGCTTTCCACTGCCGATGTGCGACCTCTGGTTCGGTGGCGGCGTCATCATTGCCTACGCTGCACTCACTGGCGCGGCACCGAGCACGCTACGGGCTGTCTGCGTCACGCTGGTGGCCTTGGCGGTCCGCGCCTCGGGCACCCGGCCTGCGCCTTTGGAGTTGCTGGGGCTCGTGGCGCTCGCTGCCCTCGTTGTCTCACCCACGGCGAGCTTCGATGCTGGCCTCACGTTGTCGCTGCTCGGCGCGTTGGGGGCGATTTTGGGCGCGCGCATGCCGATTGCCGGCGGGCCTGTGCAACGGGCCTTCGTGGTGAGTTGTGCCGCAACGGCGTCGACATCTTTGGTATCCGTGCCGCTCTTTGGGCAGGTCCCCCTACTCGCCCCGCTGGCGAATCTCCTAGTCGTCCCCTATGTCGGACTGGTCGTCTTGCCCCTAGCGTTGCTCACTCTTGTCGCTGCGGCCCTTTCCCTTGGCGCGGCTGGGCCTGTTCTGCGCATCTCCGCCGAGCTTGCAGTGACGCCGCTGGACGCGATGACGTCCTTCGGCCATTGGCCGTGCGTGCAGGTGGGTGGCCTGGATGGGTGGATCGTGGGTATTGGCCTCGCAGTCTCCTTGGCCGTGGCGGTCTTATCGGATCGCCATCGTGCCGTTCGTATCACTGCCATCCTGAGCATCATTGTGACGGCCGTGACGCTGCGGCCGGTCATCGGTCGACCGTCTCACGGTGAAGTACGCGTCGATTTTCTCGATGTTGGCCACGGTGACGCGACCGTTTTGCGCTTTGGAGATGGCACCGTGATGCTCGTCGATGGCGGCGGAGAGGTCGGAGACGACGGGCGCGTTGGCCGGCGTGCGGTGCTGCCAGCGCTGCGGGCCATGGGCGTTCGCAAGATCCACATCATGGTGCTGTCACATGCCCATCCAGACCATGAAAACGGGCTTTTAGCTGTGGCGCGCGCCTTGCCGGTGCAGGAGTTTTGGTTCAATGGCCAAGGAAATCGGTCGCGCGAACACGCGGCTCTGATTCGGGCGCTGACGAGCCAGGCGACCCAATGGGTGGCGAGACCAGCGCGCGACATTGCCGGCGTTCATGTTCGCACGCTCTGGCCGCCGCCCCACGGTCCGATCCCTCACCTGGGCCTAAACGACAACTCGCTGGTCTTGGAGGTCAGCACCCGAGGCGGGCGTTTGCTGCTCGCCGGTGATGTGGAACACGCCGCAGAACACCTGCTGGTGCAGCGTGGTCTGGTGGCCCCGGTTGATTTGCTGAAGGTCCCGCATCACGGCAGTCGCACCTCCAGCACAGCGCCATTTTTGGACCGCACTCGTCCGAGGCTCGCCATCGCAGGGGCTCGCAGTTGGGGCCAGTTGCCGTTTCCCGATGTGGAGGTCGCCGAGCGCTATGCAAGACGGCACATCGGGCTGTGGACAACCGACAAGGGCCACGTCTCGGCGCTGATGGGGCGACAGCACATCGAAGCGTGGCAAGGGGCTGCAAAGCTCACCCTACGGCCGCGACCTGTCGCTGCTAATCTGCCAGTTGGTGGGTCAGAATCTGAGCCAACGCGGCGAGTTCGCTGAGGCGGGTCGGCTCTTGACGAGAACGCGGCACCGGTACGACCGTTTGGCTATCCCCCAGCCTGTCGCGCAAATTGGCCAAATGCACGTGATCACCCTCGGCGATACCTGCCAACGCCGCTGCCACCTGAACCATGGCGCTTGTCGTCTCTGGCACAGCGATATCGAGGTTCTCACGCCTCACAATCGCGCTGATTTCATCGGCTAGCGCTGCTTCATCGTCCACTGCGGCGAAGCTCTGCACGCGGTTGAGCACCCATGCGCCGACCTCCATCTGTTCGTCGACGAGCCGAGCGTTGAGGTACTGGCCCTCCTGTGTGCTCGCTTCGTCACAGGCAGAAACCAACAAGAACGCGGTTCGCGGGCTCCTGAGCAGACTCATCACGTCTTCCGCTGTTCGGATGAACCCATCGAAGGTCGCGCTCAGCAGGCCAAAGAACTCCAACAAGCCCGTAAAGCTCTCGGTGCTCGTAAACCGCCCCAGACCGCGCATCACCAGCGAGCTCTTGTTGAACATGCCGGCGCCTTCTTTGCGCTTTTTCATGGTGCCGAGCAGCAGGCGGAACGCTGGCGAACCGAAGAGATCGATCATCCGCTGCGGCGCATCGAGAAAATCGAGCGCGTGCGCTGAGGGCGGTGTATCGAGCACGATAAGGTCGTAGGAGGTCTCCGTCACCACCTCGTAGAGCCGCGCCATCGCCATATACTCTTGCGAGCCGGTCAGAACGCTAGAGCCCTGCTGGTAAAATCGGTTGTTCAAGATCGCATCAGCCGCCGCCTCATTGGGCGCCAGACGAACCACAGTCCGGTCGAAGGTCGATTTGACGTCGAGCATGGCGACGGACAAAGGCGCTCTGACCGAGACCCCTTGCGCGGCAAAAGTCTCGGCGGTCAGCGTCTGTGCGTGTGATTCGAAACCTGCGAGGCCCAACGCATTGGCAAGTCGCCGCGCGGGATCGACCGTCAAGACCAGCGCCTTGCGCCCTTGCTGCGCGGCTGCAACGCCGATGGCCGCCGAGATGGTGGTCTTGCCCACCCCGCCGGCTCCAACACAGACGATGACGCGCTTGTTTTCGATCAGGTCATGCAGCACTCGGGACACGGAACGCCTCCTGCGGCTCGAATGGGAGCATGGCCCCGGCGCTGCGTCAATTGAGGAGGGGGTTGGTTCGGTCTCAGGAGCGGGAAGCGCCTGACCCATCCTGCACGTCGAAAAGAGGAGGGAGGGAGCCGTCGTGCAAGACAGGCCAGACGCATCTTCGCTGTGCCCGGGCGGGGAGGGAGAGATGACCCGGGCTTCCCCATCACAACGTGACAGCCAGCGAAACAATTCCACCAAGACATCATCTTTTTTTTGTTCGCTGGCACGGAGCCGACTACGCCTCCATACTGCCGGTGTTCGGGACGTGCCCGATGGAGGGTTCGATGCCTCTTCGTGACTCGCAACTTCGGACGATCCACATGCATCTGTGTGTGCCGGTTGTCATGGCCATGCTGCTCGCCGCATGCGGCCCTGCCGAAGAACGCCCGGGCCCAGCAGGGGATGTCATCAGCGAAGACGCGACCGGCGACAGCGCATCGGATGGCGCACCCCAAGACTCGGAACGCAGCACTGCGCGGTTGCAGCACGTCGAATTGGGGACGTTCGATTCATCGGCTGCCGGTCTAACGGACCCCATCGCCTTCGATCTTCCAGTGGGGGTGACCGCGATGGTCATCCGCGTCGAGGGGGACCCTGCCGGCCATTACATCATTGCCGCGCTTGAGCGGGATGCGGGCTTTTCCCTGATTCCCAAGGCGTGGTTGGCCCAAACTCCGCTTCCCGATGCCTGCGTCGGACCCTGCGCAAATCGCATCGCCGCGCAGCCGGGCGCCGCCGCGTTTCTCTTTCCGAACACGCCCCTCGTCGACCTCCGACCGGGCAAACACAGCTTGAAGATTTTTGCTTTTGACGCTGCCCGCAAGCCGATGAAGACCAGCGTCTCCGTGTCTCTGGACTGGGTGCGCCCTAAAGATCCGCCCAATGGTTGGCGGCTGCCCATCAACATTTGTTTCACGAGCGCTATGGGATGGACCAAAGCCACAGGACCTCAGCAACCGCGTCTGACCGCCGCCCTGGCCACCGCGAAGAAGTTGTTCGGGCAAGCCGGTATCACCCTGGCTCCGATTCGCTGGTTCGATGTCTCCAAGAGTGGGCAGTACATCGCTACGCGCACGGGTCCCACCAGCGACTTGATGAAGCTCTTCAAGTCGGGAGCGGGCTTGCCCATCGGCGTAAACGTCTTTCTGACCGAGCGCATCATCAAGAAGGGCGCTTTGCCTGGCGCCAATGTCGCCCTGGGTCTCGCAGGGGGCGTTCCAGGTGTTCCCAATAGCGTCGGCCATGCGCGAGACGGCGTCGTCCTGTCGCTGCACATTCCTACAGGTCAGGAGGACGTACTTGGCTACACCCTGGCGCATGAGCTCGGGCACTACCTCGGACTATTTCACTCGTCTGAGGCCAAGGGAGCCAGCGGCGGCGGCGCGCACGATACGTTGCCGGATACCGCAGAGCACGATCAGCACAACCTGATGTATTGGTCTGTCACCAGCTCCGCGACGCAACTCAGTCACGAGCAGCGGCAAGTCTTGAGGCGGAGCCCCTGGCTGATTGCGAACTAGTGGCTAGGACTCAAAA
Source organism: Myxococcales bacterium (assembly GCA_023954815.1). GTDB lineage: Bacteria > Myxococcota_A > UBA9042 > UBA9042 > UBA9042 > UBA9042. The sequence continues at coordinate 26,686 of JAGSHB010000020.1, forward strand.
CCGCGACATCGGAGAACGCTTTGGGGCTCAGAATCGCAACGATAGGGCGACGCCTGGACGTCTACCATCCCATGTCGGCGTTACGCGTAGGGCTTGACTCGATGCGGCCCTGGGTTTGATGGGGGCCGCAACAAACGCGACGATGGTTGCGATGCTCGCAGCGCCAGCCGTAATGGCCGTCGCGTAGACGAGCATGTCGTTGTCGCCGATCGCAGCCTTCAGCTTCTTTCCTTCGGCTAGCAGCTCAGGGCAGTCGCTATCTTTGTTCGTCTTGCAACCGTACTGCTGCCGGGCCGCCGCAGTGGCTGCGCCCGTCTCAAGGTCGAACAACTCCCCGTACTCGTTACGCAGCGACACACCGCGGATGGCGATCACGCCCACGGCGAGCGCAGCGACGGCAGCCGTACCACCGGCGACCCATGTCCACGTGTGATCTCTCGGCAGCCGCGACTGATCGACCGGCTGCATCAAGATAACGTCGATCTGTAAGCGCTGTCCGGCTGCCACGGAGACGAAGCGACGCGAAAATGGAACCCGGTTGCCCATCGTAATGTGGATCGAGTGCACGCCCGCCGCCACTCGGACCGCGTTGCGTGGATCCACCTGAGCCAACTTCCCGTCGATTTTCAGGGTGGCGCCAGTCGGCATGCCTTTAAGTACGATCGTCGCCGGTCGGGCAGCCAATTGCTTCTTGATGACCGCGATCCGTGCCAGCGTTGGTTTGCGGTCTCGATCGGTCGCCTCGGCTTCACGGATGAACAGCTGATAGTAGCGCAGCGCCTTCGTCACCTCGCCCGCGCCGTCCAGCGTCTTGGCCAGCGCCAAAATGATCAACGGCTCGTGCTCGTAGGTCGCCTGCGCCTTGCGGAAGAGCTTGAGCGCCGCGTCAAAGTCCTTCGCTTTGAACGCCGTGCTGCCTTGCTTGAACAGCGTCAGCGCCGCTCTCAGCGCCTTATGATCGCCTTTTTGCGCCGCACTAGCCACAACGGGGGCGGTCATCATCAGTACAGTAAGGGAAAGGGCGAGCAGCCTGCGGGCCATGCGGAGCCTCCGCCAGGGTGGTCCCTGGAGCAACCGGTTGTCTCGTGATCACCCGATTGCGGCGCCGCGTCAACTTTCGACGCCGCAATCGTTCAACCTGCATCCATCTGCTCTTGTCCGCGGAGGATGCAAGCCAGACGTGTCTGCCGAGATATGTGCCGCGGGTGGCGTGTGGACACGACCGCAGGTTGCTAGGGCAACAAACGAAAGTCTTCCTTTGTCGGCGCTTTCGGCTTGCGAATCGGCTTGGCGATGGGCTTTGGCGTGACCTTCACCGCAGGCTTCACTTCTGGCTTGGTTGCTGGCTTTGGCGTGGGCTTGGTGTGCTTTCGAGCGGTTGGTTTCACCGCCCCCGCCTTCGTGTCCGGGGTGGGCTTCTTTGCCGCCGCGTCCGCGCGTTTCTTTTCGGCTTCTCTACGCTTCTTGTCGGCCGCCTCAACCCGAGCAGCCGCCTCCGCAGCTGCCTTCGCGGCTGCGAGTCGGACGGCCTTGGCCGTTTGCTCAGCGACCAACTTTGCCGTTTCGGCGGCCCGTTTCGGATCATCAACTTGAATCACGGTCCGTGCTGGTGCTGGTGCTGGTTTTTCGGCGGGCATGTCGGTGCCACTTGGAACCAGCAGCGCCAATGCCACGGCAGCCGATCCCACCACCGCCAATGCACCTAGACCCAGCCACAGTGGCGTTCGTGAGGGGTTTCCAGCCTCGTACGCGGTCGAAGGACGCTGAGAAGGAGCGACAGCCTGGGTCACAAATGGATCGCTCGTACTTGTGGCAATCTCGGCCTGAGGCTCCGTCATTGCGACGTCTTGATCGATGCCCGAATCAGCGGCCTCAGGCCGGCCCTTCAGCAACCCACCATCCGGCCGTTCGAGCGCCTTCTTCAGCATATTGGCCAGCTCTGCGCAGCTCTGCGGCCGAAGAACCGGCTCTTTTTCCAGGCAGCGCAAGACGACCTTTTCTAGCGCGCGCGTGATGTCGGCGTCGGGTGCCAGCTCCCGCGGCGGCACGGCCGGATCGTTGATGTGCTTGACCAGCACGGTCATCGGCTTGTCCCCCTCAAAGGGAACCTTACCGGTCAGGGCCTCGTACATCAGGACGCCGAGCGCATAGATATCGCAGCGGGCGTCGAGCGGCTTGCCGTGCGCCTGCTCTGGCGACATATACGTCGGCGTACCCATGATCATGCCCATCTCGGTGAGCTTTTCTTCCGTGCTGTCGGCGTCCGCCAGCTTTGCTGCGATGCCAAAATCCAGCACTTTCACAAAGCTAGAGTCACCCGCCACGTTGAGCAGCATGATGTTTTCGGGCTTGAGATCGCGGTGAATGATGCCGTTGATATGAGCTTCGGTCAGCGAGTGGCAAATCTGGGTCAGGATGTGGACAACCTGCTCGGACCCAAGGCGATGCTCCCGGTCGAGTCGTTGCGCGAGGGTTTCGCCTTCGAGGTACTCCATCGCCAGAAAGAGCGCGTCGTCTGTGTGGCTACCGAAGTCGAAAATGCGGATTGTATTGGGATGGCTGAGCTTTGATGCTGCTTGGGCTTCTCGGGCGAATCGTTTGACGTGCTCTTCGCTCTTGATGTGCTCGTTCTTGAGGATCTTGACCGCGACGACCTGATCCATCTTCAGTTGCATGCACTTGTAGACGGCGCCAAAGCCACCAATTCCGAGCACCTCTTCAATTCGGTAGCGGCCGTCCACAACCGTGCCATTGGCGTAGGTGGCGACCGCCGTCGATACCGTCACCGTGGTCGCGCCGTCGTGGGGGCAGACGGCAGCGCTAGTCTCGAATCCGCATCGGGGACACACACGCATCGGATCATCGCCTCAGCCCGAAATGCTCGGGAGGTCAGGGAACGTAGCACGGGGTTCGAGGCCTCTCAAACAACCTTCCCCCCAACCCCCGACGCAAGGGATAAATTGCCTCATTGACAGCGCTGCGGTTGCGTCTACTGTTTGGCCCGACGAGGAGGAGCGCCGATGCCCACGTACGACTACCGCTGCGCCAATTGTAACGATGTTTTCGAGGAGTTTCAGCGGATTACAGCTGATCCCAGAGCGACGTGCCCGAGCTGCGGTTCGGAGGACTGCACCCGCCAAATCTCCGGTGGCACCTTTCATCTCAAAGGTGGCGGCTGGTACGCATCTGACTATGGTGGGTCCGGTCGAAGCGGCACGGCATCCACGCAGCAAGGTGACTGTGATGGCGCCGGTGGCTGCGGCGCGCCGGCTTGCGCTGAATCTTAGTTTGTTGTTGGCGTCTCGCTTCCCGCAGGAAGGGGGCGAGCTCAGGCGTCTCGGCTCACCGTGGGCGCTTCGCTGCCGAGAGCTGTTGCCGCGCCTGCACCGCCCAGCGCTCCGCTTCCCCTGCTTCCGCCGCTTCGAAGAACGTACGCACATGCCCCAAGAGCGCTTCATGGGTCACAGCTCTCAGCGCGATGGTGCGAAATAGGCCCCCACCGGGAACGCCTTTCGACAAACGCGCAAGCAGCTGTTTGAGACGGCCTGCCACAGCCCGTTCTGGCAAGCGTTCCGAGAGTCGAATCGCGAACGCTTCGACCAGCGCGATTCGGGCCTGACTACCCGGAATTCTGGGCGCATTTCCCGCGATGAGATCGTCGAGTTGCCCGAAAATCCACGGGTTCATGATCGCGGCACGGCCGATCATCACCCCGGCGGCATGGGTCCGCTTGAGACGCTCCAGCGTCTGTTCCGCTGTGACCAAATCCCCCGATCCAATCACCGGTACCGACACGGTTTGGGCTACGGCGTCGACCACGTCCCAGTCGGGAGCCCCGCTATAGAGCTGGGCTCGCGTCCGGCCATGGACCGAGATCATCTGCGCGCCAGCCTGCTCTGCCAGCCGTGCGACCTCCAACACGTTTTTTTGAGAGTCGTTCCAGCCGCTCCGCATCTTGACGGTCACCGGAATCGGCACCGCTTTGACCGTCGCTTCGATGATCTTGGCGAAGCGAACCGGATCGCGCATCAGCTCCGCGCCGCCCCCGCGCTTGACTACTTTGGGGGCCGGGCAGCCGCCATTGATGTCGACCATCTGCGCCCCGGCTGCCGCGACGATGCGTGCTGCCTCTGCCATGGTCTGAGGGCAGTCGCCGAAGAGCTGCACGGAAAGGGGGCGCTCGATGCTGGCGTCGAAATCCATCCGACTGCGCGTCCGCGGATGACCAGCCGTTAGCAGTTCCACGGACAAGAACTCGGTCGTCAACAGGCCGATGGATCCAGTGCCCGACGCTTCCAAGACCGTTCGGCGAAAGGCCAGATCGGTGACGCCGCTCATAGGAGCCAGCAGCGCAGGGCGGGCGATGTGAACGTCTCCTACGTCAAAACCGCCTACCCAATCAGCGGGCAGCGCCGGCGCGGTTCGTCGCGCCGGAATCCATGGGAGGTCCGGTGTATTGGCCATAGTTGAAGCGGAGACCTAGCTCCGGGCCTGCTCTTCGCCTGCGGTCATCTGACCGACGGGTACACTCACCTTGACCTGATCGAGCTCGTCCAACGACATATCCCACTCGCTGAGAGCGGCCTGCATGGTCAGCAGTTGACTGCGCTTTCTCGCCTGCGCATCGAAGGGATCATCGGCTGTCTCCGCAGCGCGCTGGGCGTCTGCGAGAACCGTCGCGAGCTTGCTCGTCGCCATCCGTAACTGTCGAATGCCGGCGACGGCGATCTGCTGCTGAAACCGCAAGGCTAGGGGGCTATGGGCCGCCAACAGGCGCTCAAAAACTTCGCGCGTCAGCTCCAGCGCGATGGTGTAGCCGCTCGCGGTGAGCGTCGCCGATCGCGGAGAACGATCCACCAACGCCATCTGTCCGACAATCGAGCCTGCGCGCAGGGTTGCAAGGACCTGCTCGGCGTTGTCGATTTCGCGGACCACATCGATCTGACCGGCAGCGACGAGGAAACAGGAATGGCCCTGATCTCCCTCTCGGCACAAGCGATCGCCAGCTTCGTACTCACGGGCCGGAGCCACCGCACCGAGCAGCTTCAGTTCTGCATTGGAGTAGTCATCCAGCGCGCGGAGGGAGCGGAGGTTGATCTGGGCCATAGTCGTCTCTCAGCCTGCGATTTTTTGCCAAAGGCGCCTGAGCACACCCGGTTCGTCGGAGGGCGCGCTCCGATCGCCGAGACCGGTTTTTCGAAGGGATCCGTGCACTCCGGCTTTATCTGGATCGAGCTCGGTGTCGATTCGATTGGTCACCGTCCGGAGTCTCCGCGTGACGTCGCCGATGATACCACCCACGATCCCCGCCGTCGCACTGGGCGAGCTCTTCCGCAGTCGATCCAGACCAGAACGACTGAGCTCCAGCAGGATAACGTCGGTCGCGGCGATCACAGTTGCCGATCGAGGCGCTGGATCGATCACCGCCATCTCGCCGACCACTTCACCGGTTTGAATCGTGCCCACTGTCGCCGTGACGCCGTCGTGATCGGTGACTTCGACGCGTAAAATACCATCCATGACGACGACCAGCGTGTCTCCATTGGCGCCCTGATGAAACACCACCGCCCCGGTCTCGTACCGCTGCTCGCGCATAACCTCGAGCGCCGCGCGAACATCGGGCTCACCCAGTCGATGGAACATTTTGATACGGCGCAGAGAATTGGCGTGACTCATCCGAGCTCCAACAGCAAGTTTCGCGAGAGCGCTGCGATGGCGCACCATAACACCGGTCGACACGTGACGACCAGAAGGGCTGACACCGCCTGTGAGCTTGCGACGGCGTGGGGGCTCACGCATGATCGTCTGGTGACAGACCGGCGACCGAGCTTTGCATTCCTTTTGAGCCTCGGCTGGGTTTTGAGCCTCGCGTGCAGCGAGCCGCCGCGATGTGAGGAGGGGCTCTGTCCCGCTGGGATGAGTTGCGTTGCCGCCACTGGGTTGTGTGAGGAAGATCAGACCTTGGCCGGGGCTGCCTTGCCGCTCCTTCGAGGCGACTATTCAGTCGTGTCTCTGTCGGGGCTTCGGTACGCGACGGTGGGATACGCTCCCGCGCAAAAGAGCCTAGTTTGGACCGAGCACGGGCCTGACCACATCACGACATCGTATTTGGCTGGACCTGCAGCAGGCGGCGATCAGGGCGCTGTCGGCGTGCTCTCTGCTGCCCTGTCCTCTCCCACAGGAGTGCCTCACGTTGTTTGGATGCGCAGCTCAGATCGTACCCTCTGGTACAGCTTCCGCGACAAGGACAAATGGGTCACAGAGGCCATCGATAAGGTGCCTCCTCATCGTGTTGGCATGCATCTGGCGCTGGGGTTGCAGTCAGGGCAGCCCGTTGTGGCATTCGCCGATGCAATCGACGGCGGGATCTCGATCGCTCGCCGCTCGCAGGGGTGGAGCCTGTCGAGTTTGCCCGCGCCACCGACACAGCCCGACACCGGCGTGTCCATGGGACGGGGGCTGGCCATGTCCGGTAGGGGCGGCGCGCTTGCATTGGCGACGTACGATGCTGTCGGCGGCGACTTGATCTTGGCCTCTCACGCCGCTTCTGGCTGGCAATCAGCCCGATTTGCCGGGGTAGATAGCACCACAGGGGCTGATCTCGGCGACGTCGGCACACCCTGCAGTTTGGCCCGCGACGTCGGCGGTGAGCTCATCGTCGCTTGGCGCCATCGCTCGGCCAATGAAGTGTGGGTTGCGCGCAGCTCCGGTGGGGAGATCGTCCGCCGCCGCGTCTCTGCTGGCAACTACCAACTCCCTGGCCGCAACGTGACCCGGCGCAGGGTCGTCGGCACAGCGCTCGACGTGGTGGTTCGCTCCGATGGGCGCATCGCTGTCGCCCTTCAAGACGCCAGCCGCGCGCGGATCGTCGTCGCCGTCGAGACGGTCTCCGGCGACTTCAAGCGATATGAAGTGCCGGCAACCGGGAGTCCGCAAATTCGTCCTAAGCTGTTGGCGCGCGTCGATGGATCGGTCGTGGTGTCCTGGCTCGATCTGCGCTCGGACGGCGCCGGGCGCTTGGCGACATGGATTCTCAATATCACGGGGGAAACGCCGTGAGTGTTCGTGCCCGATGGCGCCTTATTTCTCCACTCCTCCTCGCGATGTGTGCTCTTGGATGTGGGGCGGAAGTGAGCCCATTGACGACACCGATACCCGCTGACCGCGTGGTAGCGCCGGGGCTCTGGTTTGTGCTGACCAATATCGATCTTCAACACCTGCCTGCTGCTGTCCGACTTGCCGCAGGTAAGAAGTTGGAAGCCAGCCTAGCGCCCATCGACTTGGGTGGTCTCAAGATATCAGCAACCACGCTGCCGCTCACTGTCGGCGAGGGCGCAGCGACAATCACGAAGAGCCAAGATGTCGCGTTGGTTTTTCCTGTGTCGACGTCGCCGGTCCCGCTGGCTGCGGTGGCACCTGGTCAGGCAGCTTGCGCCCTCAGCTGGCAAGCCAAGTCCGCCTCGCTCGTGCTGACCCTGCGCTTCGGTCGCTTGTCGTCGGGTGGTGTCGATATCGTGCTCACCGAGAGTCCGAAGTTCACGGTGGAGTCGGGCGCGCTGACCGACAGCAATCAGTGTCTGGCCAAATCGGGCTCAGCAACCACTGTAACTGCGCACCTAGCGAACGCGGCAAAGAGCGCACTGAGCGCCAGTTACGTAAAGGCTGCGCGCACCGCCCTGAAGACGGTCATTCCACCAGCACTGGAGACATCGGTCGCCGTTTCGCTTGACGTGGAGGGTCAACCCATCACGGCGGAAATCCAGACAAAGTACCGAAAACTCGGGCCGATCAGTACAAAATCCGCCGATTCTCTCCTCGTACACAATGGCAGTTTCGCCGCCATCGGAATGGACCTGGGCGTTGACGTATCGCGGCACTCCTGCGCGCTGGACACCCCGCCGCCACAGCTTGTGGCCCAGCCGCTGCCCGTCAAGGCGCCGCAGCCCGTCGCAGCCGGCAAGGTGTTGCGCCGTGCCCTCGTGCTCGACCGCGCCGCGCTGAGTCACTTGGCGTGGAGCGCGGCCAGGGGCGGCGTGCTCTGCCGGGGAGTTGCCAGTGGCGTGGAGAAGCGACTGCCCGCGAATTGGGCCGCCAATGCAGTGCCAGCGTTGAGTCATCTCGTCGATGCTGGGGATGTCGGCGCGCGATTTTGGCCTGGCAAACCTCCGACTGTTCGGGTGATCTCCATTGGTTCTCAAGCCGGCGTCGAGTGGCACCTACCTGAGGCGGTCTTAGAAATGACGGCCCCAGTCGCGGGTGTAGAGATGGTCGTTTTGCGCGTGGAGGGTAATTTCCGCCTCGTGATCAGGCCAGAGACGGCTTTGGGGGTTGCCTTCAAGATCGTCTCCGCGACGGTGGACTCCGCCGTGCTCTCGAGTCCAGTGCTGCCCAGCGCTGCCGTCGGCGATGGGCCTGCGCTACAAAAAGCGGTGGAAGGCGCGTTGCAGGGAATCTTCTCGGGCGCCCTGACATTGCCTGGGGGAGCCCTCGCCGGTAGCGCGGTCATTGTGGGTAGCTCTCGCGTCGCAGACCAGCTCTGGCTGTGGCTCGAAGGTGGCGCAACTACGCGCTAGCCATCCACGGTGTCATGGTCGCGACGATCGCAGCATACTGCGTCACCCATCGTCGGTCTGCACGTTGAGGCCTTGAAATAAGGACGGCCACTGACAACAATGCCGTCCGCTGTGGCCATGCTGCAGAGACAACGATGCGGCCGAACGCCGGTTCACCGCCGCCCTAGGAGAGATGATGACGACCCGACTAGCTGCCCTACGCCTCCGCTCGGTGTTCCTTTCCGCGGTCGCCCTATCCCTCGCGATGACGTTTGCCTGGGCCCCCGCGCCCGCTGCGGCGAAGGGCAAGCGCAAACGCAAGTTCAAAACGGTGCTCGACTTTGAGAGTCGCCTCAAAGATGAAAACAACAAGCCGGTCTCGGGGATCTTTCCGATGACATTCACGTTGCGCAGGCGGAAAGGTCGCAAGCGCATTTGGAAAGAGCGCCATTGGGTCGCCGTCAACAACGGCCGCTACCAGCTGCAGCTCGGGCGTCGCAAGAATCTGCCCAGGAAATTCGATCCCGACAAAACGCTGATCGAAGTTGCAATCGATGGCGCAGGCACCGTCCTGACGCAGGTCGTTTCGGGTGAGGTCAGCCAGGTAGTCGCGCGGCCAGCGGGCGCTGGTCGCCGCATGGTGAAATATGCCGAGAAGGCTGGTTTTGCGTATGATTCGGAACACTCGACTGTCTCGGATCGCGTCGGACCTTACACCGGCAAACTGCTGAAAGAGACGATCAACAAGCTCAAGAAACGCAAGGCGCGCATCAAACTCAGCCGCAATCGCATCAACCTGACGTCTGCTGGCGGCGTCGGTGGGACTCCTTTTGAGCAGATCTGCCCCCCCGGAACGATCATGGTGGGGCTCCGCGGCGGTTGCGGTATCTACATCGACAATGTGCAGGTGGTGTGCGCGCCTTTAGAGTAAAATGGCCAGCGAGCCCTTCACATTCTCGTTCCTTAGGAGATGCGCCCATGGTGCCCAGGACTCGACGCCGAATCGTGCGAGCCGGGCTGACAGTCATGGTGACGTTCGTCGCGCTATGCAGTGGCGGGTGCGATAGCAGCAACGTCTTGGGCGGCGTCTGGCGCGCTGTCGGACCGCCGACCGGAGATGTGCTGATCGGTCGCGGATTGGGCGGAAAGTCTCGTCCAGGCGTTGAGTTGGTGTTGGGGCAATATGGCAGCAGTGTTTCGGGGTTGCTACGGTTTTACCGGTCACCGGACTACGACGTACCCAGACAGGCCGCGGCGCCATCTTTTGAGTGTGCATGTGCCTTCGTTCACAACGGCACCTGGAACGCCGACTCCGACCGACTGAGCTTCACGCTCAACGGGTGTCTCCCTGGTGCGGCAACAAAGGAGCAGCTCTTTGTTCGTGGCAATTTCGTGCTCGATCCCGGCAATTCGTCTGTAATGACGGGCACGATCGCTGTCGAACAGCTGCCGTCAAGACTGTATCAACGCGAACAGGAATGGACCTTTGAGCGCGTGGAGGGGGTCTCTCAAAGTGATCTAGCCTGCGAGCGGCCCGTCCATGCCGACGATGGAAACGTGGCCAATGGGCAGTAGCCCTCCTGTGTCGTGCGTGGCCTTTCCGCGCGCGCGAGCACCAGCGATGGCGGCCTGCATCGTGCGTTGCGTCACCGTCGCGCTGTGCGCCTCTGGGCTGTTGAATACGCGTCCTGCCCGTGCTCAGCCACGCGTTCCGCCCCGAGCCCAACCCACCACCCAACGCATCGCCCTTCCGCCGTCTGTGGAGTTGTTGCGCACGGACTTGACCGATGCGCAAAAAAGGGTGCGTCGCGTCGCGATCTTACCCTTGAGAAATGCAGTCGCTCGCGCCTCCGAGATGCTGGCGCCGACCGCTCCCCGCGACGCAGCAGTCGACCTGGTTCGGCTCGAACAACGCGTCATCGATGTTCTTCGCAGCCGGGATTTTGTCACCGTGATGACCCCGAGTGCTGTGCAGAGAAGATTGGCTTCCGATGCAGGGATGGCTGCCACAGCGCGTGCCGCTCAGGCCCGCTATCGATTGGGGCTGGAGTACTACCTCGGACTGTCCAGTGCCCAAGCGATCCGCAGTTTGGAGGAGTCGGTCCGCCTGTACCGCGAGGTGTATCGGGACGTATCGTCGCCTAAAGCGTACGCCGACGCACAATTCATGCTCGGCGTCAGCCTCGTCGACGCCGGCAACGCTCCTCAGGGTCATGTAGCGCTGAAGGCGGCTTTCGCTATCTCTCCGCAACGTCGTTTTCGTCAGGGTTTTTTTCCGCCTCGTGTCGAGCGTGCGCTGCATGCCGCGATGACTGACTACTTGAGCACAGGTCGTCACAGTCGTCCCTATGGCAGTGCTGCACGACTCGGAAACATCGCCAAAAAGCTCTCAGTGGACGCAGTGATTACCGTCGCTGTGCGAAACGACAAGCAGGGCAACGCGGAAGTCCTACTCTCTGCGTATCACGCCCGTCGCAATCGCTTCGAGGCCGACGTTGCGCTGCCAATCTCAGCGACCATGAGTCAACTCGAGGGGACGCTGACCCGTTGGCTCGATTGTGTGCCGATTCAATCTCGCGTCGGTGCGAAGTCAAAGAGTCGCTCAAAGCCTGTGTTTATGGATACATCGGCCGCATATGCGCAATTTCTTGTGCAGCCCACGCGTAAGGTTTTCCACAGTGTTGGCTTTGCCGCCGGTGTGTCCCAGCTGGTTCGGCCCGGGCTGGAATGGTTCGCTCGGGTCAACATGTTCACCAGTCTATCGGATCCCAACCGCGACCTCTTGCACGCCTTCAACTCGGTGCGTCTGCTGGCCGGGGTGAGCTTTGTGCTCAAACGCGGCGCCTTCAGATTTTGGCTGCGTCCTGGCTTCGATCTCCACGCATTTGGTAAGTTTTTCGCCAGCATTGACCCCGACTGTAAGCTCTTCGGCGAGTCACACCATCTCTGCGACGCCGGGACCGTCCGCACATTGCAGCAAGATCTACTGATGGGCTTTCACCTCGCCGCGGGTACCCACGTTGCCCTGGGTCGCAGGTTCTTTGTCTCCACCCACGTCTCAGGCAGCGCCTATATCTTTCCGCTGAGCAACACCGACGACCTTAACTTCCCTATCGGGGTTCAAGCCGGCCTCGGTTACCGGTTCTAGTTGTTGCGCTCGCCTCTCCGGAGTACTCGCATGACCGACCCATCGTCCAGCACCCCAGTGACCACCGCTCGCGGTCCGCTCGTGATCGCCATTATGGATGGGGTGGGCATCGGCCGAAAAGATGAGGGCGACGCCGTTTTTCAAGCCGATACGCCGCATTTGGATGCCCTCTGGCAGCAGCCCGGTACCCGTCATTTGCGCGCCCATGGCCAGGCGGTTGGGCTGCCCAGTGACGGCGACATGGGCAACTCGGAGGTGGGGCACAACGCGCTGGGTGCCGGTCGCGTGGTGCGCCAGGGTGCTGCGCTGGTCAATGATGCCTTTGCCTCCGGGGCCCTCTTTTCGGGGGATTGTTGGCAGTGGCTGACCGCTGATCTCGCTCAAAGTGGGGCGACCTTGCACCTCTGTGGCCTGCTCTCAGACGGCAATGTGCACGCCCATATCGACCATGTGTTTGCCCTCATTGATGGCGCGGCCGCTGCGGGTGTGCATCGGGTGAGGATTCATGCCTTAGCTGACGGTCGCGACGTCGCCGACCCCTCCTACGAGCGCTACCTCACAGCATTGGACGCACACCTAGCTCCACATGTGGCTGCCGGGCTCGACTATCGCTTGGCTTCGGGGGGCGGGCGCATGGTGGTCACCATGGATCGCTACGAAGCCGACTGGTCCATCGTCGAGCGTGGTTGGCGCGCTCACGTTCGAGGGTTGGCACCGCGATATCCCTCATGGCAGGCCGCGCTGACCGCGTTGCGGAAACAATCCGGTGGGCAGAGCGATCAGACGGTGGGGCCATTTTGCATCGGCGACGAATTTGGCCTGGCCAACGGATCGGTGCGCGATGGCGACAGCTTCATCCTGTGGAACTTCCGCGGAGACAGGGCCATTGAGTTGTCACGCGCATTTGAAGAAAAGTCCGAATTTTCAGGGTTTGAGCGCGGTCCGCTGGCCAAGGTCAGATTCGCAGGGATGATGCAGTACGACGGCGACCTGCATCTGCCTCGGCGCTTTCTGGTGGCGCCGCCGACCATCGACAAGACGCTCAGTGAGTACGTATTAGCCGCCGGGCTCCATTCGCTCGCCGTTAGCGAGACACAGAAATTCGGTCACGTGACCTACTTCTGGAATGGCAATCGCTCCGAACCCCTCCACCCGACGCTTGACGAGTGGATTGAGATTCCGTCCGACCGTGTCTCCTTTGACCAAGCTCCCGCCATGAAAGCTGCCGAGATCACGGATGTCGTACTGGCTGCGCTGTCACGTGACACGCCGCCAGACATCATCCGCTTGAACTGGGCCAATGGCGACATGGTCGGTCACACCGGCGACTTTGCTGCTACGCGCGTGGCCATGGAGACGGTCGATCGGGAGGTCGGCCGCTTGGTCGCCGCCGTCCAGGCTGCGGGAGGGGTGCTGCTGCTTACCGCAGATCACGGCAATGCCGATGGAATGTGGATGCGGGCCAAGGATGGTACTCCGACCATCGGACCGGATGGTGTGCCCCAGGCCAAAACCAGTCACACGCTCGCGCCAGTGCCTTTTTCACTTGTCGATGGGCGGGCCGCACAGCGATGGCAGCTGCGGCAGGACCAACCTGAAGCCGGTCTGTCGAATGTCGCTGCTACTGCATTGGCCGTGCTCGGGTTGCCCGTGCCGCCGCACATGGATGCGCCGCTTGTCGAGCCCAGCGAGGGGTAGTCGCCGCACCGGACTCGACGTGGGTATCTGCTAGCTGCAGCCGCTGGTCTCGCCGCAATTCGGGCACTTGTGACAGGCGCCATTGCGCACCATCAGCGAGCCGCACGTGTGACAAGGCGGCGTATCCAGATCGGCCTTGTAGGTCACCTGGGTGGGCACAAATGTCTTCGCGCTCGGGGTTGGTGCAGCGGGCGCGGGCTTCGGCGTCGCCAAGACCGGGCTCACGGCACCTTCCGCTAGAAAACGCAGCGACAGCCAGCGGAAGATGTAGTCGGTGATCGACTTGGCGAACCGAATGTCCGCGTTGGATGTGAACCCGCTCGGCTCGTAGCGTGTATGGCTGAGCTTGTCGCACATCACCGCCAACGGGACGCCATGTTGCAAGGCGAGGGAGGCTGTCGTCGCCAAACTATCGAGCAGACCGGCGATGGTCGAACCCTCCTTGGCCATGGTGATAAAGAGCTCTCCTGGCGTGCCGTCGTCGAACATGCCCACCGTCACAAACCCTTCGTGCCCTGCGATAGAGAACTTGTGGGTCAACGCTTGGCGCTCATCAGGCAAGTGGCGCCGTTGAACCATGCTGTAATCCGTCACCGTTGTGGCAGGTGTGTCCGCCACCTCTTCTGCCGGAGTGTCCTCTTCCGCCTCGAGTTTGGTGTTCAGCGGTTGGATGCGCTTGCAGCCATCGCGGTACACCGCCACCGCCTTCACACCGAGTTTCCAGGCGGTCATGTACGTGGTCGCGATGTCCTCGCGGGTGGCGTCGTGGGGCAGGTTGACGGTCTTGGAGATCGCGCCCGATAGAAAGGGCTGCACTGCCGCCATCATCCGAAGGTGTCCCAGATAGTGGATGGAGCGGCTGCCGTTGGCCGGCGCAAATGCACAGTCGAACACCGACAGGTCGCCTTTTCGCAAGCCAGGAGCGCCCTCGATGGTGTCGTGCTCGTCGATGAATGCCTCGATGCGAGCCAGCGCGTTTTCGTCGTAACCCAAGCGACGCAGGGCCGCGGGCACCTGCCGATTGACGATCTTCAGCATGCCGCCGCCGACTAGCTTCTTGTATTTCACCAGCGCGATGTCGGGCTCCACCCCGGTAGTGTCACAGTCCATCATGAACGCGATGGTTCCGGTCGGAGCGAGCACGGTCAGCTGCGCGTTGCGAAAGCCGTTGGTCTCACCGACGGCCATGCATTCGTCCCAGGTCTTGCGCACCTGTCCCAGCAGCTCCAGTGGCACGAGGCTGCTGTCGATGCGACCGACTGCCTCCCTGTGTTGCTCCATGACGCCCAACATCGCCGAGCGGTTGGGTTTATACCCCGGGAATGTGCCGATCTGCCCAGCAATCCGGGCAGATTGCAGCGCCGCCTGTCCGTGCATCAGCGCGGTGATGGCGCCAGCGTAGGCCCGTCCATTTTCCGAATCGTAGGCCAGCCCGCGGGTCATCAAGAGGGCCCCAAGGTTGGCAAACCCGAGCCCCAATGGGCGAAAGTCATGGCTCTTCTTCTCGATCTTCTGCGTCGGGTAGCTCGCGAAGTCGACCAAGATCTCCTGCGCCGTGATCGTCAGATCCACCGCATGGGTGAATGCCTCGGTATCGAACTCGCCATCTTCGCGCACGAATTTCATCAGGTTTAGACTGGCGAGATTGCAGGCAGAATCGTTGAGGAACATGTACTCGGAGCACGGGTTCGACGCCTCGATGTCGCCATCTTCCGGACAGGTGTGCCAGCGATTGATGGTGGTGTCGAACTGCATCCCGGGGTCGCCACAGAGCCAAGCGGCGTCACTGATACCGTCCATGACCTCGCGTGCTCGGAGGGTTTCAACCGACGCGCCATCGCGCACAGCCTTGGTCACCCACGGTTTGTCATCGACCACCGCCTGCATGAACGCATCGGTCACGCGGACGGAGTGGTTGGCGTTTTGGAAGAACACCGAGTTGTACGCCTCGCCGTTGAAAGAGCCGTCATATCCGGCGTCGATCAGCGCCCAGGCCTTTTGCTCCTCGTGGGACTTGCTGCCGATGAACTCCATAATATCAGGGTGGTCTGCGTTGAGGATGACCATCTTCGCGGCGCGGCGGGTCTTGCCTCCGCTCTTGATGACGCCAGCGAACGCATCAAAGCCGCGCATGAAGCTCACGGGGCCGCTCGCCTCACCGCCGCCTGTGAGTCCTTCTTTCGACGAACGAATACTAGAGAGGTTGCTGCCAGCGCCCGAGCCGCCCTTAAAAAGCATGGCCTCGGTGTGAGCCAGCTTGAGGATGCTGTCCATGGAGTCTTGCACGCCATTGATGAAGCACGCCGAGCACTGCGGCTTTTCATCCACACCCACGTTGAACCAGACCGGTGAATTGAAGGCCATGTGCTGGTGCAAGGCCAACCAGGTGAGCTCTGATTCGAAGGTGTCCGCGTCGGCTGGGGTCGCGAAATAACCGGCCTCCCGGCCCCACTTTGCGATGGTTCCGGTCACGCGGCCGATCAACTGCCGAACGCTGTGTTCGCGCTGTACGCTGCCCAAGGCGCCCCGAAAGTATTTCGAAGAGACCACGGCGGTGGCCGTTTGCGACCAACCTTTGGGGAATTCTACGCCGCGCTGCTCGAACACCGTGGAGCCATCGGCGGCGCTGATCAGCGAGTCACGTCGCTCCCAGACCACTTCGTCGAAGGGATGAACCCCTTGCCGGGTATTGCGTCGCTCAACGGTCAGTCCGTCAGCGTCCTTGGGCCGCCGCTGCGAACGCTCCCAAGGCGCCTTCTCGGGAGCGGTAGCGACGGGAGCAGTATCACCGAATCGCATTTGTCGTTGCATGGTGGGCTGCTCCGCTGCCGGGATCTCTGCCTCGCCAATCGTTGCATCCAAAACGTCTGTGTCTCTGACCGTGCTCTTACTCACCTTGTACCTCCTCAGATGCCGCAGTTCATCGCCCTGTTACAGGGTCAAGCACAAGCTGTTGCGGTCAAGAAAATCGCCGAATACCAGATATGGTGGTTTCACAGATTTTTCACCGGCAAAAAGAGCCCAACTCTCTACCCCTTGTGGCGCAAACGACATCTCGGACACATCTAGTGGTGGTGTAACACCCCGACTCTGCGATCGATCACGAAGTCAGCGCGGCCGCGCCTCAGCGAACGCTTGATCCGGGTCAAGGAACGGATGCTGTCGGTGCTGCAATTCGCAAGCGCGCAGATGATCAGCTCCCGGGCGTTTGGCCGTGCATCCATACAATTGCCGGATCTGAATCCATTTCGACGTTGCCAAGTGCCCTTCGCCCTTGCGCGGAACATCGCAGACGCGTATGTCGGCCGCTGTTAACCGGGGAAGCATCATGAAGTTCATCGACCAAGCCAACATCTCCATTCGCAGCGGCAAAGGCGGTCACGGCTCTGTCCACTTTCGGCGAGAGAAGAATGTGCCTCGCGGCGGACCTGACGGCGGAGATGGAGGCCGCGGTGGTGACGTTTGGATCGTGGCTACGGGCCGTTCGCGCTCGTTGATCGACTATCACCAGCGGAGGCTGTACGCGGCCGATGACGGCCAGCCCGGTGGTGAAAAGGGCAGCAGTGGCCGTTCGGGCGAGCCGCTTGAGCTGAAGGTGCCACTCGGCACTCAACTGTTCGACGCCGAAGACGGTCAACTCCTCGCTGATCTTTTGAAGGAGGGCGACCGCCATTGCGTGGCCAAGGGTGGTAACGGTGGCTGGGGCAACTTGCGCTTCAAGACCGCGACCCGGCAAGCACCTGACAGGGCCAACCCGGGGCAACCAGCTACCGTCCGTTCGCTTCGGATGGAGTTGAAGCTACTGGCAGATATTGCGCTGGTAGGGCTCCCAAATGCCGGAAAATCAACACTTATTCGACAGGTTAGCGCGTCGCGGGCGCGCGTCGCCGACTATCCGTTTACGACGTTGACCCCAAACTTGGGAGTTGTACGTCACCGCGACGTCACCTTCACCATCGCCGACGTGCCAGGCCTCATCGCAGGTGCGGCGGACGGGGCGGGGCTCGGCCACCAGTTCCTGCGCCACATCGAGCGCTGTGAAGCGTTGGTCTTTGTCTTGAGTGCCACGGATGCTGAGCCGCCCGCGCAGGCCCTCGCCGTGCTGCGTCACGAGCTCGCGCAGTTCGATTCGAGCCTGGCGACTCGGCCGTCACGCGTGGTGATCAACAAGGCCGACGTTCTCGGACCGGATGCTGCGAAGGAAGCCCAAAAGCTGAGCCGTGCCCTGGGTGAGCCTGTACTCGCAATTTCGGCGGTAACAGGCGATGGGGTCACAAAGCTCCTGGACGGATTGCTGCCCTTCGTTTCAAAGGAAGCTGTCAAGGCGCCGACACCGACGTGGTCGCCCAACAGCTAATCGCCAAAGACGCGCAGATCACGATCCCATGCAGATCGCGCGCCCGTGCGTGACCGCACGAAGGGCTTTGCGAGATCGCTGGGATGATGCAGATCAACCGCGGCGTCGAAAGACCTGATCGAATTAGTAAATAACCTATAAAACAAGGTGGTTGCGGGGCGTAAACTTGTTTGACGGGTATGCTAGGCACGCCTATACTCTAAAGCGTGCGTGCGTGACACCTGGGCTGTCGTCATCCGACGGCGGCCCGTTTCGTGCGTGCGGGGTGGTATGCACCATCCCCATTTGTTAGAAGGGGCCAACGGGTGCATACATCCCGGCCTGAATCTGTGGCCTTGCAAGGCGTTTTCGCGCCAGAAGAAGCCCAGACCAAGCTGGCTCCAAGCCGGCGGACGAGAGAGGAACTGATGACCCACCAGCTGCGCCGAAACGCCGCTTATCTCGCTGCATTGGTAGCCTTTGTGAGTTCGCCGGCATTCGCCCAGAGCACTCCGCCTGCTCCGACGGCAAAACCTGTTGCCACGCCAGCGGCGACCCCGGCCGCCACCGCTCCAGCTGCGACCGCTGCCAAGACGCCAGCTGCGAAGCCAACTGCTGTGCCACGCTCAGGTGATGCGCAGTACGAGGCTCGCCTTCGTCAAATCGAGGAGCGCGTCGTCGGCATCAAGGAGCGCATCTTCCAGACGAAAACCCGTCTCCTGCTGCTGAAAGAGCAGATCTTGGACGACGTCGTCGCCGAGTCGCGCGCGGTGTTGCTGCATCAAAACCAGATGGGATCGTTCTTTGAGCTGCGTACGGTCCTCTACTACCTCGACGGCAAGAAGATCTATTACCAGGACAACTCCAACGGGCTCCTGCAAAAGCGCCGTGAGTTTGAGATCTACAACGGCTCAATCATTCCAGGAAACCACAGCCTGACGGTTGAGTTGGTCTACCGCGGTAGCTCCGACCTGTTTTCCTACCTAAAGGGATACGTCTTCAAGCTGCGGTCCGCCTACACGTTCTACGCGGCCAAGGGTCGGATTACGCGCGTATCCGTCATCGGCTACGAGCGCGGTGGCATCGGCACAGATTTAGAGGATAAGCCCTACATCAAGTACGAAGTCCGACAGACCCAAAATCGCGCCAAGATCAAGACGGCGTCTAAGAAGACCAAATAATGACGCGACTTACGCGAGCCACAGCAGCTGCGGTTGTCGTCACTTTGGTGGCGACGCTGGCGCCGAGCGTTGGATCGTCGGCCACCCGGAAGGACTCGCCCCGGGCAGTGGAGATCGATGCAGACAATGTCTTGTCTCGCGTCAACTTGGTGCGCTCGGACCTGCGAGCTGCCATCCTGCGAGAGCGGCGGTATCCGCTGGCGCGCCGTTACGTCGATGCCACGATCGCCTACCAACGAGGCAATCTGCCAGTCGCATCTGTGCTCTTGTACGACTTGGTGATGACCCGTGAGTTCCAAAAACGGCGGGACTACTACAACGCGTTGTACATGCTGGGCCACAGCCTCTATCGCATGCGCAACTACGTAGGAGCACAGCGTTATTTGACGTTGATCGTACGCTTCAGCAACCGCCGCTACTTTGTGCCCACGCTGACAGCTTTGGTCGATATTGCCATTCGCATGCGCAAGTTCGCCTTGGTATCGCAGTACGCTACTTACCTCGGCTCCGTTCCCCCTGGTCCGCGCCGGTCGGACATGCTGTACCAGTTTGGTCGTTCGTTCTTTGTCGCCAAGAAGTTTGCAGAGGCGCGTAAGTACCTCGCCCAAGTCGGCGTAGGGGACAAACGCTACGCTGCGTCGCGATTTTACCTCGGTGTGCTCAGCGTGCAGGCCAAGCGTTTTGACGATGCCTTGCGCCAGTTCCGCGAGGTGCTCTCAGCGAGCAACGTGCGAAATGCGGCCCGTCGACCCAAGCGCATCGTCACAGACTACGCCAACCTGTCCCTCGGACGAATCTACCTTGAGAAGAAGAAGTACAAACGCGCGATCGAGCACTACAGTGCCGTCGACCGCAACTCACCTGTCGCCGAAGAGGCGCTCTTCGAGTTGGCAGCGACATTCCTCGCATCCAAGAAACCCGACCGCGCGCTCGACGCGCTCGATATGCTGTTGCTAACGGTGTCCGACGACAAGATCGCCGTTGAAGCCGCGGTGCTCCGGGGCCGTATCAACCTGCTCCGCAAGAAATACGCAGCGGCAGATGGCTCCTACAAAAATGTCGTCGATCGCTACAGCGCCATCAGCGGTGAGTTGACACGGTTTGTGGCCCGCCCAGAGCGACTCGAGCAGTTCTTCTCATGGCTCCTCAACCGCGGGTCTGACGACTACAGCGTCGTACGGCCTGTGTCTGCCCGCGTGGCCCGCTACATCGAGCGCGACCCGGATATGGGCCGTGTTGTTCAGCTGTTCGACGAAATGGGCGCAGAGCGCCGGGACGTTAAGCAGTCCGAAAAGCTGGCGCGCACCATCGAACAAGCGCTGCAGTCTACCGCCCGCATTGAGATGTTTCCCAAGCTCAAGGACAACTGGCTCAAGTTGGTCGAGCAGGAAAATCGGATTGTCGCGGTGGGTGACCGCGCGCTCGATATCCTTCGCCGCTATGCGTACCCCGTGATGAATGCGCGTCAGCGCTCCGAGGTCGACGCCATTCGTGCCAAGGCCAGAGAGCTGCGTATCGCCTTTTCGAAGATTCCGCGCACGGCCAAAGATTGGACCAAGCGTGAGACCCGAATCCAGAGTATCTGGGTCAATCTCGCCGCCGAAGTCAGCTTGCTCAAGGCCGCATTGGCAGGTCTCCGCGACCAGATCTTGGCGATTGAGAAGATGCTCAATGAGCGCGTGTTCGGTTCGGAAGGCGTGGTGCTGAGCAAGAAGCGTGAGCTCGCTGTTCGCAAGGGATTGGACGACGAAAAGGACAACCTCCGTCGTGCCTACCGCATGGTGGAGAGGCTGGCCCATGACTTGGAGCTCGGCGCGACCGCTGTTGGCGCGGGCGACAAAGTCAGTGCGGATGAGAGCCGTGTTCGCGGTACGTTGCTGGCGCTGCAGCGGATGGAACAAGCGCTCTACGCGGGCGCGCTGATGGCTCAACACAAGCACACCGACATCGTGTCGCGCATGCGGACTGTTCGCAGCAAACTCGAAAGCGGTCTGCTAACCATCAACCGGCTGTACGCTGGCTTGGGCAAACGCGTAGCGAAGCGCACCCAAAAGGTGCAGCGCGTCCTTCGCCGCGAGAAGTCCAATATCGCCAACTACAAAGTGCGCATGAATCAGTATGAGCATGCGTCGCGGCGTCTCGCTCGGACGGTTGGTTACACGCTGATTCGTCGCGCGCAGACGCGTCTCGCAGACGTCGTGCTCGAGGCTGACCTTGGCCTCGTGGACGTCGCATGGCAGCGCAAACAGGACAAAGCCAAACGGGTGCGTGACCTCCAGGGTGAGCGCAATCGTAAGGTGATGAGCCTCCAGAAGACCCTCGAGTCACTCACTGACGACGAGGAGGACGAGCCATGAGCGCGCTTCTCTTCCCACCTTCCACCGCCCGCCGCCACGGCCTCGCACTCGCGGCGTTGTTGCTGCTGTTGACCACCATCGCTACTGCAGCGCCGGTCAAGAGCATGCCGCCGTACCGAGGCACCAAAGGCGACGCCGTCGACGATCCCGCTCGCATGAAGCAGGAAACCCGCGAGTTTGACGCAGCCTACAAGGCCTACCGGCAGGCTGCGCGCGAGTTTCGGAGTGAGGTCCGCGAGTTCATCACGGATGAGATCCGCAAGCGTCAGCGCAAGATCAGCGGCAACTATCAGACCCAGATCGACAAGATCGACGCTGAACAGAGCAAGCTGCGTAAGGAAGCGATCGCTCGCCTGGAGAGCTTCATCTTCCGGCATCGTCGGCACGATCGCTACACGCCAGACGCCATGTTCCGGCTCGCGGAGCTGTACTACGAAGACAGCATCGCGACGTACAACTACTCGCAGGATCACTTTGACGAGCAGCAGGATCTCTACAACCGCGGTAAATTGCTCGATCCGCCGGTCGAGAAAGACAAGGAGTTCTCCCGCTCCATCGCATTGTATAAGTACTTGCACTGGGTCCCCACCGGCACGCGGATGAAGCCGCTCAGCGGCAAGCTTGCTGGGGTCGTCATGCCCAAGCGCTGGCCGAACTACCGCCACGCTGACGCAGCGCTGTACCTCCAGGGCTACTGTGAAGCGGAGATGGGTGAGTACGACAAGGCCATCGCCACACTGAGTTCCCTGGAGCGTCACTACCCCAAGAGCAAGTACCGGGCCGAGGCTTGGTTGCGGGTTGGCGAGCTGTACTTCGACAACAATGAGTTTGAGCAAGCAGCTGATGCCTATCGTCGTGCCGCTGCGACCAAGAACCCCAAAATGTACGGTCTAGCGCTCTACAAGTTGGGCTGGGCGCATTTTCAGATGTACCGCTACCCCGAGGCGGTGGCGTGGTTCCAGAAGCTCATCGAGTACTACGACGAGAACAAGGCCAAAGGCACCAAGCAGGGCGCTGACCTCCGCAAAGAGGCCATCGAATACCTAGCTAAGTCCTTGGCTGAGCCGTCCTGGGACGATGATGGCTGTGAGGACTTCGGTGGTGCCGACGCCAAGGGTGACTGCATTCAGGTCGATCCGCGCTTGCGCATGCAGCTCTACGTTTCGGGCGTTCTCGAGCCTAAGACGGAAGGATTCCCTGACTGGATGGCTGCCTATGAGGGCCCAGTTCTCGATGGCCTTCAGCGCAACCTGAAAGCCCGTGCGCAGGTCCGCAAGGGACTGATGAACGGCAAACCGTACGTCCGCGAAGTCCTGATCACCTACGGCAACACCCTGCTCGACCAGGCTGAGGATGATTACTACCGCCAGGGCGTTCTCGTTCTCGCGCACGTGGTCGATACGTGGCCGCTGTCGCGTGAAGCGCAGTTCCTGCAGAAGAAGATCATCCGTGCGGTCGACCTACTCGCCGCTGCCGCGCCCAGCTTTGAGCTCGATGCGCGCAAAGATCCGACAAACATCGAAGCACGCCTCGGTCTGGAGTTGGCGCGGGCGGCACAGGAACGTCAGATCACCGAGCGCCGCAAGTACCTGCGGATGTTCTCGCCTGGATCGCCGTGGCACGAGCGCTGGGGCAAGGACAAAGACCTCGCTCGCCAGGTCGAAGAGATGATGAACCAGGTGCGCATGAACTTCGCCAAGCTGATTCACAGCCAAGCGCAGACCCTGCGTGCTGTCGGCAAGACCAAAGAAGCCATGGCGAAGTACCTGGAGGCCGCCAAAGAGTACGAGAAACTGTTGCAGGATGACCCCAGCAGCAACAAGGCGTATGAGCTGACTTGGACGTTGGCCGATGTCTACTTCTTCGCAGGCAAGCGCTGCGATGCGATGCGCGATAAAGCCGGGGAATTCCGCCGCTTTGATGCCGCGATGATCAAGAAGATCAAGGGCGCCAGCGCGGCCCAGAAAAAGCAGCTTCAGGGCCTCCTCATCCCGTGGCCAGCAGACAAGATTGAGCTGATCAAGACCGCCTGCGGGTCCATGCAGAAAGCGCTTCATTTCTACGACGCTGTGCGTGACTGGAAGGGCGCCAAGGGCAAGGACGATGAGGGCAAGATCATCGATCACACCGAAGAGGCTGCGTACTCGAGCATTGATGTGACCGAGCGCATTATCAACGCCCGTGCAGCCTACGCATTTGATGACCCCGAGCGGCTGCCCACCCGTGCGCTGCCCGGCATCCGCCCCGACGCTGAGCGTGACCAGGCAACCATCGAGACCAACCGCAAGGCCATGGAAAAAAGCCAGGGTCAGCTGAAAGACTTCAAGCTTCCTCGGCAGGAAGTCCCGAAAGCCGTGGTGATGTGGATCAAGAGCGTCGACGACTACATCGCGGGCAAATACAAGAACAAGGATGAGCCGAATCGCGAGGAAAAACTCGCCTTGAGGGCCGCTGAATTGCTCTACAAGAACCGCAATTTTGATCCGTGGAAAGAGCAGCCCTACAAGAACCTGACGCCCGAGTTCTTCTCTTCGCGGATGCGTTTTCGGGACATGATCACCAAGTACCCAAAGACGAGAGCGTCCGTGGAGGCTGCCAAGGATCTCTTGACCAGCTACCGGATGGAAATCGACGTCGACAACATGAAGGCTGTCGCGAAATGGCTGGCTGATAAGGGACTTGCCCCACCCGAGACCATCAAGAAGATCAACGCGACGCTCCGCACCATCTTCCTGGGTGACATCGCGTTCAAGGCTGAGCAGGCCAATAAATCTGCCGACCTGATCGATGCGCAGGCCAAGGCGGCGACCGACCCCGACGAGGCGTTCAAGCTGCACAAGAAGGCTCGTGCTGCCTACAAAAATGCGGCCCAAGAATACCGTCGTCTGCAGCACGAAACCGACAAAACCAAGGTTAAGCTGCAGTCTCTGCTGAACGCTGTGGCGCTGTACTACAGCGCGCAAGAGTGGGACGAGCTCTTCGGTACGCTGAAGGAAGCCGAAGAGATGTTGCGCGGCATCAACGCCAAGGCGAGCACGTCGAGCAGTGAGCGCAAGAAGAACGTCGAGCGCTTGCTCGGTGTATTGAGCCGGCGGGCGCAGTTGCAGTTCCGCTTCTTCCGCATTCCCGAAGCGATCGCCAACTACCGCGAGGTCTACAAGCTCAATCCGGACGGTCAAAAGGGTGGGGACGCCTTGGTCAATGCGTCATTGCTCGCCTTCCGTAACAGCAACTGGAACCTGGCCATCGAGTTGAACGAAGAGGTGGTCAGAAAGTTCAAGAACGTGTTTAAGCGTCAAGCCGCCAAAGATGCTGCCAACCAGCGAATCGTCGATGCCTACAAAGCCAAGGGCAATATCGAGGATTACATCCGCGCACTCTACACCTACATCGACCGGTACAAGAACGATCGCGTCGCCCAGGGCAATGTGTTCTCCGCCTACGCCAAGATCGCCAACCTGTACCGCGGTCGTGGCAAGAAGACGAAAGAGTTCAAGGTTTGGATGCTGATTCTGAAAGAGTTTGACCGTCGTAAACTTGAGAAGAACGGCAGCAGCGAAGCGACGGCCGCTGCCGAGGCTCAGTTCCGTTTGATGGAGCCCGCGTACGACAAGTACATGGCGAAAAAGCTGAAGGTGAACAAGCGTCTCAAGCCGAGCAAACAGATGGCCGCTCTACAAAAAGAGGTCAAGCTGATGATGGACATCGCCCTCGGCGCGGCGGCGAAGAAGAAGAACGCCACAACCGGCCAGATGGAGATGGTGCGCACCGGCGGCATGTACAAGGCCTACTTTGAAAAGGTCGCGACCTATGGTTCTCGCAATTGGTCCTACGCGGCGTTCCTGTACCGGGCGCAGATGCTGGTTCACCTCGCACGAACGATTTACGCGGCGCCCACGCCAGAAGATCTGAGCGAAGACGAGGAAGAGCAGCTCGCTGAGATTTTGGAGACCTTTGGTGGTCAGATCGAGAACCGGGCGATGAAGTCGCTTGAGCTTGCGCTGAAAGATGCTGAGGCCAAAGGCGTCGTCAATGAGTGGGTGACGAAGTTGCGTGTTGCCATCAACCGCTACAAACCGGCGGAGTATCCTCTGCTGAAAGAAGCAAAGCGCATGAGTAAGTTTCCCCTTGGCACGGCGCCTGGCGCTGAGAAGGAGCTGCGATGAGCACCTCCATGACGCCGCGCGCGCTACCCAAGCTCTCCCTTTTGGTCCTGACCGTTGCAGCGCTGACCGTTGCTGGTTGCGGTGGTGCCGAAACGGAACAGACACCGATGACGTCCGCGGCGCCTACCGGCGAGGCAGCGCCTCCGCCCCCCGGGCCTGGTGGGGCGCCAGCACAGCC
>JAGSHB010000055.1 GCA_023954815.1 Myxococcales bacterium
GACAAGCAGCACGCATTCGAGACGCTCTACGAGGTCTTGTGTCTATTTTCCAGGCTTTTGGCGCCGATCCTGCCCTTCATGGCCGAGCTGCTCTACCAGCGTCTGGAAGCCGGCCATCGCCCCGGTGCGCTCGATAGCGTGCACTTGGAGGCGTTTCCCGTCGCCGATGCTGCTGTGGTCGATCCTGACCTCGAGGCGGGCATGGCGGCTGTGCGGGAGATCGTCAACCTGGGCCGCGGGCTGCGCGAGCAGCACAAGCTGCCGATCCGTCAGCCGCTCAGTCATATGGAGGTCGCATTGTCGCATCACGTGCCGGCGTCTCTGTCGCGTGAGCCCGAGCTGCTTGGCTACGCCCGTGATGAGCTCAACGTCAAAGAGATCAGGCTGGTCGAGGACGTCGAGCAGCTGGTGACGCTGAAAGCCAAGGCCAACTTCAAGGTGCTCGGTCGGCGCCTGGGCAAGCGGATGAAGCTCTTCGCAGGCGCCATCGCAAAATTGGGCAGCGATGATGTCCGGCTGGTGATGGACGGCGGCAGCATCGAGATCGACGGCGAGCAGTTTGGGCCGGACGCCATCATCGTCGTGCAGCAAGCTGTCGGCGAGGGCGCGGTCGCCTCTTCCGGTGAAGTGACGGTGCGCCTCGATACCGCGATTAGCCCGCAATTGCGCAGTGAGTACCTCGCCCGCGAGTGCATTTCGAAGGTGCAGCAGGCACGCAAAGCGGCGGGGCTTCAGGTCGAAGATCGCATTATCTTGAGCCTGCAGACCGAGACGCCTGAACTACAGGATGCGATCGCCGGTCACGCGGCCACGATCGCGACAGAAGTGCTCGCCTCCGAACTTCGCGAGCTGGCGATGCCGCACGAGCAGAGTCAGGCGGCGGGCATCGATTTTGCCATCGCGATCCAACGCGCATGAGTGATTGACCTGGTTTGGTCGACGCGAGGCGTGGGTCGATGTTGGGCATTTGTCGACGTTGGGGGTGATCGATGCAGCGGCTCACGCTACCCTGGGGCTGGTCTCTTACCCCCAAGGGTTAGCTGCACCGTGCGTGCCGGCAAAGCCGCGCGATGGGTTTGCGAGGGAGTCTATGGCGAGCACTGGCACACAATCCTGGCTCTTTGTTGACGACGATGACGGATCGGTCGTCCGGGTGCCCGTCACCGGCGCACAGGTGCGGATTGGCCGAGACCGTAGCAACGACATCTGGCTCGATCATCCGGGATGTGCCACCCACGCGTTGGTGCTCTATCGGCGCGATGGTGTCGACAACATTAAGGTCTATGACGGGGCCAAGGTCTTCCTCAACGGCGTCGCTGTCAGCTCCATGCACCGTCTCTATGGCGGCGATACCATTCGCGTCGCCGACCGCGTGTTCCTGTACGGCCGTGATGATACCCCTTCGGAGCAATGCCTCGGTGCCACGCGGTTCGAAGGCGAGGAAGCTCGGCAAGGCTATGTGTTTCATCAGACGTGTGTGGTGGTGGGCCGCCACAGTGGCGACATTGTGCTCTCCGATCCGAGCGTCTCCGATGGCCACGTGACGATTGAGAGTTATGGAGACGAGAGCCTCTTCATCGTGCCGGCTGGGCCGAAGGGTACGGTTCGTCTAGACGATCGCATCATCACCGGGCGGCGGCGCATTAAGGACGACGCGCTGTTGCAGATTGGCCGCGTCGAACTACGCATCGGATTGGTTCCTGCAGACGGTTTTGGTCTCATGAAGCCCCTCGCGAAAGCACGAGTTGCGGCGGCCACCGCGCATCAACGGATGGACGCCGCTTTGCACTACGGCGGCGCGGGAACAGGGACGCCGCAGCGCGCGATGGATCCCGCGATTCCGCCGAAAAAGCAGCAAGCCTCCTGGTCGGCACCAGCTGTGGGTGAGGTCGCGCCGACGGTGATCGGCACCCTCGCGACCGTCCAACTCGATGGCGAACCGCCACCTGTTCCAGCCCAACCAGCTGCGCGGCCCGCCGGGAAGCCGAGACCGCGCCCGACGTCTCGTGCGACGGCTGCGCCAAGTCACCGAAACGCCCCGTCGGGACCGTCGGTCAAAGTCGCGCCCGGCATCCCGACCTCTCGTCCGCCTTCTGGCGCAACCGAGCGGCAGCAGGCGCCTCGCCGAGCTCAACCGCAGGCTGCGGCTCGTCAGCGCACCGAAGACGTGCGCGATCAAGGTAAGGTCTCAGGGTCGTGGCAAGCGCCGCCGGCGTTGGGGCTGCACGAGCAAATGACCGCGGTACTGCAGACCGGGGATGTGCATCAGGCCGTCGCCGCGCACTACCGGAGCCGCGGCCAGGAGCCGCCGCGGACGGCGCAGCCGCCCCCACAGGCGAACCGGCGCCAAGCCTCTCAGCCGATCAAACAGCCGGCGCGGCCTGCACAGCAGCAGCAGCAACAGCAGCGCGATGAGCAGCGCAGACCCCGCCGCGTCTTGGACAGGCGCGCAGATACCCTGCCGCCGAGTCCCTATGGCGCAGCGCCGCAGCAAGGCGGGATCTACCGCCCGTCTCGCCATGCAGCTTCCGCCTCTCAGGCCGCAGCTTCGCAACAACCCCAGCTGACTGGCGTGATGGATATCGTCGCGGACAAGGCGTCGCTGAACCACCAAGTGCATGAGCCAGATCCCGACGCAGAGCAGCGCCGGGTGGCCAACGCCAGAGCGCGACGTCGCGGCGGACCAGTCGATGACAGCCCCCGCAGAAAACGCCGCCAGGACGTCGACAACAGCCCGCGCTACTACGACGACGAGGAGCGCTGACCTGACCGTGCGACCCACCCACAATTCATCCGAACAACTCGGGCTCTTTACAGGGCCGGAGCGGCGTTCAGGCCCACCACCGAACGAGGTGGCGCGCATGCGAACGCAGCTGCTCAAGTGGATCGGCAACAAACAACGATTCGCCCACGAGATCGCTGGCTGGTTTCCGCAGGACGTGCGCACCTATCACGAGGCCTTCACTGGCAGTGGTGCAGTGCTGGCGACCCTGCAGCCCGAGCGTGCGGTGGCCTCTGATATGCTCGGCCCGCTGATCGGCATCTGGCGCATGCTGCAGTCTGATCCCGAGGCGCTCATCGCTGGCTACGCAGAACGTCGGGATGCGTTCATGGCCGTCGAAGGTCCGGAGCGAAAGGCCTGGTACGGTGACTTGCGTACCCGCTACAACGCCGACCCCAACGCCCTCGACCTGCTCTTCTTGGCGCGCAGTTGTTATGGCGGCGTGATCCGTTTTTCCAAGCGCGGCGACATGAACACACCCATGGGGCCACATCGGCCGGTGGATGCGGCGTCATTTGCCAAGCGCGTCGCGATCTGGCGACCGCGGGTGGCGCACGTGCAATTTGAGCATCGCGGTTACCAGCCCAGTCTTCAGGCGGCGCAAGAGGGCGATTTGGTCTACTGCGATCCACCGTACACCGACAGCGAGGCGACCCTTTACGGCGCGCAATCCTTTCGGTTTTCGGAGCTGGTGGCCGAGATCGCTGCTGCGAAATCCCGAGGCGTGCGCGTCGCGTTGTCGATCGACGGCAGCAAACGTTCCGGCGCCAAGCCGGTCCACCTGAAGCTCCTACCCGGTCTGTTTGAGACCGAGGTCTTCGTCAACGTCGGCCGGTCCATGCTTCGCCGTTTCCAGATGGAAGGGCAGACCCTGGAGAACGAGGTCGTCGCCGACAGATTGCTGCTGACTTGGGCACCACCGCGCTGAATTTTCAGCCGTTTTGCGGTGATTGAGCTTCGAGGTAGCGCCTGATTGCCGGCTCCGAGTCCCCGGCTCCGAGTCCCCGGCTCCGAGTCCCCGGTTTCGATTCCGCGTCCCTATCTACACCGCCTGGGCCAGCCCCTTGGCGATGACGACCCGCTGCAGATCAGGGCCGTCCGTCAGCAACCGCAGCGTCGCGGCGTCGCGGAAGTGGCGTTCGACGGGGAAGTCCTCGGTGTAGCCGTAGCCACCGTGCATTTGCAGCGCACGATCCGCCACCCGCTGCGCGGCCTCCATCGCAAAGACAGCCGCTTTTTCCACGGCGAAGTCCCGCGCGTCGCCCGTCGACAGTTGCCAAGCAGCGCGGTAGGTCAGCAGCTCCGCCGCCTCCAACTCCGTGGCGCTATCGGCAGTCTGCCACTGCATCGGCTGAAAGCGCGCGATGGGCTTGCCGAACTGTTTGCGCTCCAAGGTGTAGGTGACCCCCGCCGCCAGGGCCGCCCGCGTGACACCCAGGGCGATGGCCGCTGTCGTCAAGCGTCCGAGCGCGACGGCTCGACTGCTGCTGCCGACCGTCATCGCCGCGGGGACCTGCACCTCAGACAAGGTCAGATCAGCCAGATCGCATGTGCTTAGCCCCACCAGGGACGCACTCGCTTGGCGCGAGACACCGGGC
Organism: Myxococcales bacterium; assembly: GCA_023954815.1. GTDB lineage: Bacteria > Myxococcota_A > UBA9042 > UBA9042 > UBA9042 > UBA9042. The sequence goes on from JAGSHB010000055.1 coordinate 4,381, forward strand.
GCACTCAGATCGACCAGCAAGTGGATGTCTGCGCCGCCCAGCGTCTTTGCCGAGACGATGGCGTGGCTGGCGAGCGTCCCCAGGGGCACGAGGCGCTTGCTGCCCGACACCTGCCAACCGCCATCGGGCTGCTGCGTGGCCGTCGTCTCGACGGTCGCGCTGTCCAAGTGCGCTTGCCCCTCATCGGTGGCACGGCAGAGCAGGGCGTCTCCGCTAGCGAAGCGACTGAGCAGCTTCTTATCGGAAAAATCAGCGTCCAGGAGGTGACCCAGCGCCGGCCCGTTGTGGTGCGCGACCATGGCTGCGAGGCCTGCGTCGCCGGTCGCGAGCTCGATCAGGCTCAGGATCAGCGTGGCTACATCGAGCCCGGCACCGCCCGCATTTTCAGGCGCCAAAATGCCGAGCAGACCCAGCCCACCGAGCTCTTTCAGCGCGGCGTTTGCGTCCCCGTGCCCCTCGTTCCACTTCATCGCAGGCTCACGGACCTGACCGCTGACGAAGCTGCGCACGCTGTCTCGGATCATCTGCTGGGTTTCATCGAGTGCAAAGTCCATCACATCCCTCTCGCTTGTCTCGCTGTTCGTTTCTCGCTGTTCGTTTCTGGTCGGGTCAGCCCAGCTCGCCTGTTCCGGCCAACTCAGGCGCCGCTTGCACGGTCGCTGGCAGGCCAGCCGCTTTGGCCGCGGCTGTCAGCGCATCGAGCTGGCTCGCCGGGCACACGATGTGGTCCACGGCTTCTTGCTCGGCGGCTACCAGGAGGGCCGCAGTCTCACCCTGCGTGACCAAGACGACCTCGTCGCCCCGGTCGCGCATCTGACGCGCCAAGCGGTGGTCGGCCTCAACCGAGCCCGCTCCCACCAGCAGCACGCGCATCGCCCTAGACCCCGCGCACCAGCGAGCGCGCGATGACGATGCGCTGCACCTCGCTCGTGCCCTCGTAGATGCGCGCAACCCGGGCGTCTCGGTAGGCTCTGCCGATGGCGCTGTCTTTCCTTAGACCGTCTGCGCCTGCCAGCCCCATCGCCGTCTTGGTCACAAAACCAGCCGCCTCGGTGGCGAACACCTTGGCCATGGCGGCCTCCCGGCTCATGACCTTGCCCGCGTCTTTCAGGGCACACGCGCGCAGCACCATGAGCCACGCCGCTTCCATCCGCGTCGCCATGTCGGCGATGCGAAATGCAGCCGCTTGATCGGTTCCGAGCGCGCGATCATCGGCTTTTCGCGCTGGCATGGCTGCGAGCAGGCCACCTAACGCGGACTCGGCGATGCCCAGCGCTTGGGCGCCGATGCCGCAACGACCACCGTCGAGCGCCGTCATCGCGACACGAAAACCGATGCCCTCGGGCCCGAGGCGATCGGCGGCCGGCACCTTCACGCTCTCGAACGTCAGGGAGACCGTCGACGAGCCCTTGAGTCCCATCTTCTGCTCGTGCCGCCCGACGTGAAATCCCGCTGCGTTCGGGTCGACGATGAACGCGCTGATGCCACGCGCCCCGGCGTCCGCATCGGTCTTGGCCATCACCAACACTGCGCCAGCCACATCACCAGACGTAATCCACATCTTGGTGCCGCTGAGCGTGTAATAGCTGCCATCGTCACTGAGGACCGCTTTGCTGCTCAAACTCGCCGCGTCTGAACCAGCGCTCGGCTCCGTCAGCGCAAACGAGCCTGCCGCGAACTCACCGGATAGGAGCGGCCGCAGCCAACGCTCGCGCTGCCCGTCATCACCGAAGTGCACCAGCATATCGCCGACCATGTTGGTCACCGCTGTCGTCACCGCGGTTGACGCGCACACCTTGGCGATCTCACGGATCGCCAGCGCATAGGCCACGTTGCTGCCGCCTAAGCCACCGAAACTCACCGGGCTCTTGATGCCCATGAGCCCGAGGCCGGCGAGCTCCTTCACCGTCTCCATGGGAAACGCGCCGGCGTCGTGGGCCAGGGCCCGCTCTGCCAGGGTCGTCTGGGCGTAGTTTCGGGCCAGATCGCGGATCTGCTCCTCGTCCGCGCTCAGCTGAAAATCCATCATCGTCTTCTCCGCGAAATGGGGCGCGCCCAGTGGCGGCCTGACCGGTCTACTCGGCCCGTCTGTCCAGCGCTTTCACTCGGCGCCTTCACGCAACGTGTTCACTCAGCCCTGAGCCTTTGCGAATGCCACCTGGGTGGCGCGGGCGATGACCAGACGCTGAATTTCGCTGGTTCCTTCGTAGATCTCGGTGATCCGGGCGTCGCGCACGTGCCGTTCGGCGTTGTACTCTTTGACGTACCCGTACCCGCCGTGGATTTGCAGGGCCTTGTGGCAGACCCGGGCGCTCATCTCCGAGGCGTAGAGCTTGGCCATGGCGCTGTGCTTGCCGAAGTTCTCGCCGCGATCCTTGCCGACAGCGGCCCGCCAGATGAGCAGGCGAGCGGCGTCGATCTCGGTGGCCATATCCGCCAACATTTCGCGAATCGCCCCGAAATCTCCGATGACTTTGCCAAACGCGCTGCGCTCGCGGCTGTAGGCGAGCGCCTCCTCAAAGGCGATGCGAGCGATGCCGAGCGCCTGGGCGGCGATGCCAATCCGGCCGCCGTCGAGGGTGCTCATGGCGACCTTGAAGCCCATGCCCTCGGCGCCGAGGCGGTTTGCAGCTGGCACCCGCACATTTTCAAAGACGAGCGAGGTGGTCGACGAGCCCTTGATGCCCAGCTTGTCTTCGACCTTGCCGATGCCGTAGGGCGTCTCGTTCCGATCGACGATGAACGCCGAGATGCCCTTGTGCCGCTCGCTGGGGTCGGAGTGAGCGATGAGCACACAGACGTCGGCCTCTTTGCCGCTGGTGATCCAGTTCTTGGTGCCGTTGATGACGTAGTGATCGCCATCCAAAATCGCGGTGGTGCGCATGCCCGCAGCGTCCGAGCCCGAGCCTGGCTCACTGAGCGCGAAGCAGCCGAGGCGCTTGCCCTGGGCCAGGGGCTTGAGGAACTTCTTCTTCTGCTCGTCGTTGCCGAACTTCTTGATCGGATCGCAGACGAGGGAGTTGTTGACGCTCATGATCACGCCGGTCGACGCGCAGCCGCGGCTGATCTCTTCCATGGCGATGGCGTAGCTCAAGTTATCGAAGCCAGCGCCGCCCCATTTTTCGTCGACGGCCATGCCCAAGAACCCAAGCTCCGCCAGGGTTTTCACTGATTTTGCGGGAAATTGTCCCGTCTTGTCGGTCGCCGCTGCGTTGGGCAAGAGCTCGTTGTCGGCGAAACTATGGGCGGTCTCCAGGACCATCTGCTGAATCTCGGTGAGCGCGAACTCCATAAAATACCTCGAATGGCGTCGCCAGTGAGCGTTGGCAGCGCAGCGGTGGGGGCGCGGCACGAAAGTGGGCCGAGCGCGAGCGGCGGCAGTGTAGCCGTGAATTGATGCGGCGTCACCGCCAACGTGTCGTCGTGGCCACAACCTGCTGGCACATGTTAGGCAGCTTCGGCTGCGTCGCTACAGGCGCGGAGAGGGGACATAGCCCGCGACGACCATGCAACAACGCCTCCAACAACTCGCCGACCTGCTCGAACGCACCCAGCCGCTGTGGGAGCCGCGGCCGTTTCGGCAGCGACCCGCCTCGTGGGAAGCAACGCTGCCAGAGGTCGCGCTCTGGCTGCGCGATCGGCGACCGGCTGAGATCGACGCGCTGGAGCAGGACCCCTTCGCGCTATCCGACATGCCCGGCGCGTATGCGGCGCTCGCCATGGAGACCACAGCGCTGACCAAAATCGCCCAGTGGCCGCGGCAAAACCGCCCGCCGGGCAAGCCGATGCGCGGGGTGAAGGGCCGGAAACAAAGGCAGATTGAAGCTTTTCAGCTTGCCGTCAGCGCGCCGATAACCCAGGCCCAACCGCAGCGGTTGATCGACTGGTGTGGCGGCAAGGGCCATCTCAGTCGGCTGCTGGCGACCCAGTGCAGCTGCCCTGTCTGCGTGATCGATTTGAGCGAAGCGTTCGTCACCGCGTCGGAGCAGCTGGGTGCGGCAGTGGGCGTCGACGTGACGGGCATCGCGGGCGACGTGACGACCCTGACCCCTCCGCCCCAGATGGACAGCGCCGCCGGGCTCGTCGCGCTGCACGCCTGCGGGATGCTGACCGACGCCGCGCTCCACTGGGCGACCCAGCGCGAGGTGCCTTGGCTCGCGCTTGTGCCCTGCTGCCACCACAAGGCGCCCGAAGCGGGGTGGCGACCGCGCTCCAAACTGCTGATGGGCCAGGACTTTCGATTGCCGGCCACAGCGCTGCGCATGGCGATCTCCGACGAAGGGCCCGCGTCGCCAGGGGCCCGGCAGCGGCGCCGGCGCGAGATGTGCTGGCGAATCGCCGTCGATCTGCTGTTGGCCGACCGCGGTGAGACGCCGCTCGGCAGCGTGGGCCGGACGGATTACAACCGACCCTTTGGGGAGTTCTGCCAGTGGGCCATGGCGCGCCGCGGGTTGGATCTACCGACGACATTCGATGCGGACCGTCATCACCGGCGCGCCGCCGAGGCAACCCGGCACGTTCGGGGCCTGTCGCTGCTGCGCGGGTTGTTTCGGCGACCGGTGGAGCTGCTCTGCGTGCTCGATCGTGCCCAGTCGTTGGCAGATGTCGGCTACCAGACCCAGGTGGCGACCTTCTGTGAGCGCGCGATCTCGCCGCGCAACCTGCTCATCGTCGCGAGCCGCTCGTCGGCGATTTGAACGATGCTGAGCAGCCGGGAGCGATCTACCCGGGCGGCACCGGCGCGTCCGGCCAGAACCGTTTGATCTTCTGCAAGGTGACCTGCCGCTGATCGGCCGGAACCACGGTCGGATCAGCTAGAATTCGCCGCGCCTGCTCTTCAAACGGGGGCACGATAGCGCCGCGTTTTTTGAGCTCAGCCATCAAGGGTGCATCCCAACTCGCCAGGAAGACGGTGGTGTGCCCCAGCCGCACGCCGACCTTTGGCACGTATCCCTCCAGCCCGAGGTAACGGAAGGCAAAAGCGCCGAAGACCATGTGCACCCGGCGCTGATCGACCAGGTAGCTCGGCTTGGCTCGTTTTTCATGACCGACCCGGCCGCGTTGGGCCAACGTCTGGTGGGCAATAGCGTGGTCGGTTAAGCCGGTCTCAGCCTCGATGGCGATAGGGATCTGTGTGCGATAGACCAGCCGCGCTTGGCCGCCGATGTAGGCCGCCCGCACCGGCAAGTCACGCACGAGCTGCCCGATGACCGATGCGTCCCGCTCCAGGTGCTTCGACCGCGTCTCGTCGTAGTGCGCACGCTCATCGACGATGCCCTGCACGCTGTCATCCGGCCCCAGCGCGCGGGGGACCAGGGCCGTGATCAGCACGAGCGCGCCGACCACACCAAGCGCCCGGCGCCGACTTTCCTTCAGCGAAGGCGCCAGCACCCACAGCGACTCCGCCAACGTGATCCACGCGAAGGGCAGGGCAGGGAGCAACAGGCGACTGTGCATGAAGCCGCCGCCGACCTTGAGCACGTACATCGAAAACGCCGCCGCGATGAGCCAGGCCGACAACAAGCGGCGATGGGCGACGGCACCGCCATTTCGCCAGCCCCGCCAGAGCGCCGCGGCGCCCATGACGAAGGCCACAGCGAACAGCGGCAGCTCCGTGATGAAGAGCCGGACGTAGACGAGGCCCTGTTCCGGCCACCACAGGTTGGCCGACTTGGCGTAGTAGGTATTGGGGAAGAAGTCGCCGTAGGTGTGCATCCGCCACAAGGTGAACGGCAGCCAAAAGACCGCAAAACCGGCCGCAAAGCCCAAAGCTGGCTTGCTGTTTGCCCGGAGTTCGTCGCGCGATGTGGCGACGAGCAGCGTCAGCCCCACCAGGGCGGCGACCAGCAGGCTGTCGGGCCGCGTCATCGTAGCAAAGGCCAGCACTACTCCCGCCGCACTCGCCGCGCCGACGGTCGTTCGCCTATCTCGCGTGGCCAGATGCCAGCCGATGACCAGCAGCAAGATGTCCAGGGAGGTCTCGAGGCCACCCGTCGCCCAAATCTGCAGCGGCCGACTCACCACGCACAGCAGCGCAGCCAACGGCAACCTGGGGTCTTGCGCGCCGCGCGCAAGCACCATAACGGTCCCGCCAAAGGCCAGCAGCCCCCACATCGCCGTCCACAGCTCCGGAGCGACGCCCACCGCCAGCCCGAGGGCGATCCACACCGTCCACAGAAAGTTGGTGTAGCCCTCGACCGACTCGCCGATGTTGAAGATGAGTCCGTCACCGCGCACGAGATGTTGGGCGTAACGAAACGAGATAAACGCGTCGTCACACACCCAGATCCATCGGGCTGCGAGGGCCATGGCAGCGCCGCCGAGCAATAGCGGCAGCCAACGAAGACTGCTGACCGATGCGCTACTCTTCTTCACCACCGACATCTCCACCGCCATCCGGGCCCGGCGCACTGGCCTGAGGCCACCCGACAAACTTCGGCACATAGGGCGCCTCGGCGGTGAACTGCTCCTCGGTGATGATGTTGTTGATCCGCATCTTGTTCATGATGCCGACCATCCGCTCTTGCCACCACGCGGTCCATTTCTTCTGCTCAAAGCGCTTGTGACCACACTTGGGGCAGGGCTTGTTGGCGGCCAAAAAGGCGGATTCCAGGGGCGTGAGTTCGCTAGCGTCTTTGTCGAAGTAGAGCTTGGCGCCGCGCTGGATACCGTACAGGTTGGGCGAAAACTCGATGCCGTTGATGTACAGCTCCAAGATGCGATCTTTGATCGGCTGGGCGTCGTCCTCGGCCTGCGCCAGCTTCTCGGCCGAGATGAGATTACGCTCCATATGCCAGACGATGAGCAGCTCCTCGAACTTGCGGCCGAGGTACTTCTCGCGGGTGAGGAAGATGTTCTTCACCAGCTGCTGGGTGATGGTCGAGCCGCCGTAGACAAAGCGCCCATAGTCGAGACACATCTTGATGGCGCGTGAGGTCAGGCCGAGGCGCACGCCTTTGTGATGGTAAAAGGCGGCGTCTTCCGTCGAGATCATGGCATACGGCACCCACGGCGGCAGCTTCTCGAGCGGCACCCAGGCCTCGCTCCGTGGCCCGATGAGCTGATCTTCCAAGATGGTGCCGTTTTCGTTCACTGGCCGTTTGAAGGGTTTGGCCAGCGCCTCCACATCCAGCTCGCCAAATTGGGTCACGGTGCAGTTTTCGTCGTTGAGGTGCGCCTTCAGCTTGCCCTTGTAAGGATTGCCGAGCGGGATCGTCAGATCGAAGTTGCCGGAGATTTCCCCTTCCGCCGCGATCTTGCCGATGGTCGGCACCAGCGACGCCGGGATCGCCTCGCCGACCTTCTTGCAGTCTTGTTCGGGCGCTTCGATCCGCAGGTGGACCGTCGGCCGCGTCCGCAACTTGAGCACTTCAAAGGTGATGTTGAGCTTGGCGCCGCCCACATCCACGTCGGTGAGCAGCAGCTGCATCTGGCGGCCGTCGGTGTTGAACTTCTTTTTCCGCTTCTTCTTCTTCTTTTTCCGCGCTTTCTTCCGAGATTTTCGGGGTTTTTCGGGCTTCGGCTCCGGCGGGGGCTTGAGCTTCTTGTCAGCCACGACGAGCTTCATTTTCCCGCCAAATGAGAAGTCATCGATGGGCCGCGGCGCGATTCGCCACCAGTTCACGCCGACATGGTCGACCCGCAATGTGCCCGCCAACAACAGCTCCTTGGCCCCCGTCGTAGTCAGCTTGAGGTCGAGTTTGAGGTTGGCGTCCTTCTGAACGCTCGCCGCTTTGCCCAAGGTCGACAGCGCCCGGGCCCATCCGCCGCCGCCGAGGGCCAGCGTCGCGTGGGAGAGCTCGCCGGCCGATCCCGCCTGTACATCGACGTTGACTGTCCCCCAGCTCTCGGCATCAACGAAGGGTTCAACGCTCAGCTGCAGGCTGCGGCTACCGTCGCTCAGGGCCGGGCTCAGGTGCACCGTGCCGGCGCGCAAGCCAGCGGTTGGCTTCGTCGCGGCGGGGGGCAGCAGGCCAATCCGGCCGCCCGTGATCTTGATCTCAAAAGGCACCAAGCGGGCCAGCTTGGCGAAGGCCCGCTTGAACCCGCCATCGATACCGAGGAGGCGGCGGTGCAGCTTGCGCAATGGCGCTTCGGCCGCCTTGGTCGCAGGGATCCGTTTGCCGCGTCGCCGGCGCCGTCGCTTCTTCTTGGCCTTCTTGGCCTTGTCGGCTTTGGCGCTCGACTTCTTCTTCGCAGCCCCATCGACCGTCTCATCGCTGCCTTCCGTCTCGGCGTCCTGGTCCGGATCTGCGGGCTGATCGCCATTGCCGCGCAGCCGCTCGACTCCCCAGTACAGCCCGCGGCCGCCTGGCAGGGTCCTCAGGCCGCTCTCCCGCCAGCGCACATCCAACGCCGGGCCGTCCACCAGCACCTGCGACAGCCGCTTGTCCGTCCGATTGGCGATGAGCGTCAGCCGTTTGGCGCTCACCGCGCCCATATCTGCTGGCAGCGGGGCGTTCAGGCCGTCTGCTCGCAGTTCAACCCGCCCGCCGCTGGCCATGATGATCGTCAGCGAAGCCAGATTCGCAGTCCATTTTGCAGCGCTCGGCGGCCACATCTGGGGCGCGCCTTTCGCCCTGCCGGCATCCCGCGACTCGCCAGGCGTTGGGCTCGCCGGCTTGTCTTGCCCACCCTTGGCTGTCTTTTTCCGGCTGTGCTTCGTCAATGCGGCCATGACCTGCAAGGCCGTGGCGTGGGGCAACATCACCTTCACCGGTCCGAGACGGACGCCTTGCCCATCCGATGGGGCCTTGGCCTGGTCATCGGGCTGGTTTGCCGATGGTTGTTGGTCTGTGCCGGCCTCAGGCGCGGCGGCTTGCCACGGTGCGATGCGCGCGATCTGTACGAGCGCCTGCTCGCCATCCCGCAGGGCGACGCCCTCCACGCGGGGGCCATCGACGCTGTCATAGCCAAATCCGGCGACCGTCAGGGCCAAGGCGGGCAGCCCCTTCATCTTGGGCAGCGCCAACCGCATCTCGGGGGCAAACCGCGCGGCGACCTTGGCGGGCTGGTCGCCACTGGCAGGGATGAGCTTCGCGCTGAGTTTGGCCGACGTCGATCCGCTCAGCGTGCCCGTCACCACGCCCTTACCACCGGCCGTATCGATGTCGATCTGCATCGCCGACAGCTTGAGACCCTTGGGGAGGAACTGGGCGCCTTTGCCCCTCACTGTGACCGAAATCTCACCGCCAGCGACCGCGATGGCCGTGCCCGATTTACGCTTTTTCGCTGTGTTTGCAGGCTTATTGCCGCGTTTCGGCCTCAAGACCTGTTTGGCCGCCTTCGCCAACTGCAGCAGTTCAGCGGGCCGGCCATCGACCACTCGCATCTGCACCTTGAGGCCTTCGACCGTCAGACGCTCCGGCCTGCGGCTCCCCGCCAGCGCGCGCATGGGCGACAGCTCTCCGACGGCGCGATCGAAGCTCACCACCGGCTTGCCGTCCGCCCTTGAAAAGACGAGGCCCGTGAGGGTGGCTGTCCCCAGCGGGCTCACGCTGACGCCATCGTGACTCAGCTTGAGTTCGGCAACTTGGGCGATGCGCTCCAGCCGCGTCTCTAGCTGCTTGGCCCCATAAAGGGAGCCGCCGACCACCGCGCCAGCTATGACCACGAGCAATACGGCGCCGCCAATCAGACCAATCCGTCTTGTCTTGCTCGCCATTGAAAACCTCTTGCCTATCCCCAACGTGTAAAGGACCGCCGCTATTTCGTAAATGCCTGACAAGTCCGCGCCAAAAGCGCAGCGACCCCGGCGCCAGGAGACGTCGGGGCCGCTGCGGCGGCTTAGATTCGACCCTTGTCGGTCACGGCGAGCTAGTCCTTCGGTGCTGCCGGGACGGCTGCTGGCTCAGCTGCGGGCGTCTCCGCCTCGGGCTCGGGCTCAGGCGTGGGCTCCACCAACGCGTCCGCGATGATCTCAGCCACGTCCTTCGTCTCGACCCCCTCGATGTCTTTCTCGCGCAGACCGTCTTTGACCATGGTCAGGCAGAACGGGCAGCTCACGGCGATGACCTCAGGTTTGGTCTCCATGGCCTGCTCGACACGCAGCTGATTGACCCGCGTACCGATCTTCTCTTCCATGTACATGCGCGCACCACCGGCGCCGCAGCACATACCGGTCTGCTTGCTCCGCTCCATCTCGACCAGCTCCACACCAGGCACGGCCGCCAAGGCCTCGCGCGGCGCGTCGTACTCGTCGTTGTACCGGCCCAAGTAGCAGCTGTCGTGGAACGTGATCTTCATCTGCGCAGCGCTCTTGAGATCGAGCTTGCCCTCGCGCACCAAGCGCCAGATGAGCTGGGTGTGATGGACCACCTCGAAGTGGCCGCCCAGCTGCGGGTACTCGTTCTTGATCGAGTTGAAACAGTGCGGACAGCTCGCGATGACCTTCTTCACGCCGGCCTTGTTCATCTGCTCGATGTTGGCCGTCGCCTGCTCTTGGAAGAGGTACTCATGACCCATGCGGCGCGCAGGATCGCCCGAGCACTTCTCTTTCTTTCCGATGATCGCAAAATCGGTCCCGGCGGCGTTGAGGATCTTCACCACTGCCTCGGTGACCTTCTTGGCGCGATCGTCGTATGCACCGGCGCAACCGACAAAGTAGAGCCACTCCGCGTCGGGATTGGACTTCAAGTCTGGAACGTCAGGGCGCTTCTTTGCCCACGCGCCACGTTTGGCCGACGAGATGCCCCACGGATTGCTCTTGTTCTCGAGGTTTTTCAGCGTGACCTTCAATTCCGCTGGGAATTGATTGAGGTTCAGCATCATGTGGCGGCGCATATCGACGATCTTGTCGACGTGCTCGATCATCACCGGGCACTGCTCCGAGCAGGAACGGCACGTCGTGCAGGACCAGATAGCGTCGGGGTTCACGCCGGCGATCAGCGGCGGAATCGCGCCTTCTTCAGCAGCTGGAGCCGCTCCGCCCGCCAAAATCCGGTCCTTTTCGTCGTAGAGGTGGGCCTGCAGGTCCTTGATGATCAGCGCCGGGTTGAGCGGCTTGTCCGTATTCCATGCCGGGCAGTTGACCGTGCAGCGACCACACTCCGTGCAGGTGTACAGATCCATCGTCTGCTTCCAGGTCAGGTCCTCGACCCGGCCGAGTCCCAAGCTCTCTTCGGCGATGATGCGATCTTCGATGTTGTCGATCAGCGTCAGCGCACCCTTGGGCTCCAGGCGGCTCAGGAAGACGTTCGGCAGCGCTGTGATGACGTGGAAGTGCTTGGAGATGGGCAGCAAGTTCATGAACGTCAGGATGATCGACAGGTGCAGCCAGTAGTTGGCCTCACCCACCATCTGCATGGTCTTGGGGTCGAAGTCCGACGCAGAGAAGTAACCCGCTAGGGCCGAGCCAACCGGAGCGTGGGCGATCTTCGCCAGGATCGCCTGGGCTTCTGCGGTATTTCCGGCACCCAGCGCCGCTTTGGCCATGCCACCGAAGTGCAGGCCGTCGTAGAGAAAATCGGTGATCATCAGACCGCCGATGAAGCTCAGGATGACCAGGGCCTCATTGCTGTAGTGGATGCGCGCCGGCTGAACGACGAGGCGGCGATAGAAGAAACCAGCGATGGCCACCAGGACGATGACCTCGGTGATGTCCTTGCTGAAATCGTAGATGGGATGCAGCACGCCCGGCAGGAAGAAGTCCGGCGCAAAGGCGTTCACGAACAGCAGGGTGGTGCGAATACTGAGGACGCAGAACCCCCAGAAGGTCAACGCGTGCAGGATGCCCGAGGCAGGCTCTTTGAACATCTTGCGCTGACCGATGGCGATCTTGAGCAAGCGCCCGGCGCGATCGGCGAGCAGGTCCCAGCGCTTTTCGGGCTTACCGGCGAGCAGGAGCCGGATGCGGACGTACATGGTCCAGCTGAAAATGCCGCCGCCGACCAGGAGCAACAGCGCGCCAAACAGCATGCGATAGCCGTAATCCAACATCTCCATCTCTACCTCCGACCTTGTGGTCTGGACTGCGCCAAATCTACTTGCGGCCAATCCATATGCGCAGGCTCTACGTGCGCCGAATCGCCACCATCGCCCATGTGGGGCGACCATGAATTGCGCAGCGCCGTTCGCGTTGCGTTGGCGGCAAACCAGCCGCTGGATCTTCGAGCCGGGTCACCTCAAAGCGAGGCTCGGCGCGCATCTCTTCTTCGGCCCAATCGGCGTAGCCCTCGACGTCTGTCTTGACGATCAGCTTGCCGCCGATCTTGAGCAAATCTGCTGATTCTGCGGCAAAATCGCGCGAAACCAGCCGCTTTTTCATGTGCCGCTTCTTCCACCACGGGTCTGGGAAAAAGGCGAGCAGGGTGTCGAGGGTGCCCGGCGGTACCAGCTCCGGTAGCGCCTGCCTCGCGTCGACCAGCGCTAGCCGGGCGTTGTCCACCCCACCGGCGACGAGGTATTCGCTCGCGTCCTCGCAGAACTTCTTGCGGACCTCAAAACCCATGTAGCGCACGCCGGGATTTTCCAGGCAGAAGGCGCGGGCGAAGCGGGCACGCTGAAACCCGATCTCCACCACCAGTGGGCGTGGATCGTCGGGCGAGCACCAAGCCTTCAGCTCGGCCAAGTCCTCATCTTTGAAGATGGGGTCGTAGAGCCACTCGCCGCTGATGTTCGAGGGATGACCGTTGGCCCTTCGGAGGGCCATGTCGCCGCCGACGAGGCGGGTGTCCACCGTACGGCCTGCACCCCGCCCGCTCGGGTCGGTCTTGCTGGGAATCTGATCGGGTTCTAAGAAGTCTCGGTAAGCCATAGCGCGCGCGGTTATAGCGCAGTGCGTCACGACCCACAATGCATCTGGTGTCGTCGACTGCTCCTGGTCTGTGGGCGCGTCCTCGGCCCTTGCCCTTGGGAGGACGCTCGGCTATCCCCGCGCTCGGGCCCGCGAGCGCAACCTGCGGAATCGACAGGTACGGCGGCGCTGCCCGGAGACAGGGCCCTGCCTCACAGGCGCGGCGGAAGGCTTGTTAGGGTGCCGGCGAGCGCCATGGCTCACGCGGCAATCAGGAGAGACAATGGGTGACGTTGACACCAAAGACAGGCCCAAAGGCGACGGTCTACCCGCACAGAAAGTCGGCTTTGCCGCCGCGCTGGGGCTGCTCATGGTGATCGTGAGTTCGACCACCGCCTTGTACACCGGCTACTTGCTCTGGCGTGGCGATCCCGGCTCCGAAGTCCTCAATACACTGCCAGCGAGCTGTGAGTGGGTCGCGCTCGTTGAAGATCCAACCGAATTGCGCGCGGCCGCCGCCGATGTGTCGAAGTGGACAGCGTTGCCAGAACCCCTGACCGGTCTCCTTGGGGTTGGTGCGCAGGCGTTGGCCGACGATCTCACCGCCGCCGCTGGTGCGCTGGACATGGATGGGCCCGCTGGCCTGTGCCGCTGGCGGACCGGGCTCGTGCTGTCCGCTGGTCTGAAGTCGGATGCGAAAGACGCGGTCGGCACCCTTCAGACGGTGATCGCGAAACGTCTACAACTCGCGTCATCGGGGTGGACGCCGGGCGAGTCCGCCGGTGGTTTTGTGCAATATGCGCTCGCCGATGAGGCTGGCGCCGTCCGTGTCGCGCTCCTGCAAGGACCGGAGCGCGTGATTGTGGCGTGGGCTGACGCGGGCACTTCTGCGACAGCGCTGCTCACGGCGATCGTCAAAAAGACCCAAGAGGCGCCAATGCGGGAAGACGTGGCCATTCGGTCGGCTGCTGAGCGTGTCGGGAGTGGCGCCGTGCAGTTTGCGGCCAATCCGGTCGCGCTCAAGCGCTGGGCAAGCACGTTTCTCAAGGGGCACTATCCCGCCGAGTTGCTCAAGGAACACAGCGAGTATGCGGGCCTGTCCATCTTGCGCGACAAGGGAGAGACGCACCTGCATCTCCATATCGGAGCGACTCAGAAAGGGGTCCTCTGGCTCAAGTCGGCGATGGATCCGATCGGGGCGGTGCCGGCCGCGGTACATCTCGACGCCGACGCGACCGGCGGCGGTGTCTTGCGCCTCAATCCAGAGGGGCTGCGGCGCCGCGGTGCGTGGTTGGGCAAGCACCCCTGGCTTGGCAAAGTGGCGAGTGCCCTGGGGACGCCATCGCCCGACGTTGCCTATGAGCAGCTGGGCAGCGTGATGACAGGGCACGTGGTTTGGCAGATGGGTGGTGGTCCTACGCCGTGGCGTATCGCGGCGCAGCTGCGGCCTCAACAGGACGCTGCGGCAAAGACACTCATCGACAAGCAGCTGCCCAACAGTGGCCTCGGTTTCGCCGTGGGCGGCGGTTGGCTTGTCGCTACGCCAGGTGATCGGTCCGCCGCAAAATCAGCCCTATCGGACCTGAGCAAGAGCGCAGGGCTAGGCGATCAGCTCTCGGTCGAGCGCACCCGCATGCTGAAGGACAACCAAGGTTTCTACTTGGACAAAAGCAGCCACATCGCACCCTATATTCACGGACCGGTTCAGTTTGAAGCGCTCTGGTTGCAGACTGGGTTCGTGGCTCACTTGACCTTCCCTTCGCCGGGCTAAGAACTTGCGGGAGCGCTGATGCTCTACAACTACGTATCGATCCTCGACTCCTGCGAGCCGTTCGTCATCGCCCATCGCGGGTTTTCATCCAGCCTACCCACTCAAGTTCGTGGCGTGACGATCCCGCCCGCCAATATCATCGATCCACAATTGAGCGAACACGCTGATTTTCTAAGATTATTAAGCCACTTGGACAAGTTGTGCTTCGGCCCCAACGGCATGTCGATGCCCTCCTGGGTATTTTACGATTGCGCGGTCATGCCCGGCGGTTTCTTCGGTTTCGGCATCCGCGCCGCCGCCTTGGAGCCCTGGTGCCTGGAGGCCATGGCCGTCCCCGCTGGCTACACGGGCTTGGTTCCGATCAGCCAATTCATCGCGATCCCCATGCTGGGCGGCTTTGCCCACGGCGACGTGCCCGACACGTGGCTCACCTACTCCGTCGAGTCCATCAACCAAGTCTCGCCGGGATTCGCGCCCGCGGGCATTCTCAAACTCACGTTGGCCCTCGGCCTGCGTATCTTTCCGATTCAGACCCTCTATGGGACCACACAGTGGCGGTCGCACAAACTCACCACCTACGTTGACCTGGGTCCGGTTGAGCTGGTCACGGCGTACACGCCTGCCCACAGCCTGCCGCGCACCTTCAGCTTTCGCATCGCCATCGAAGACGTGCACCTCGAGACACTGCTTGCCAGCCCGCGCGTTCACCCGACGGCGCCGCCGCCCAACGCCTGGCTGGACCCCGACGATCGCGACGCGCTGATTCGGCTACAGCACGAGATCGAAGCTGGCGCCAAGGTTCATCTCGTGGGGCAGCCGCAGCATTACGGTTCGGCGATTCGCATCCCCATTCACCGGCAGCACGCTGGCCAAGCGGCGGTCAGGAAACTAGTCGTGGGTACCGATCAGCGGGGAGGTGCGGCATGAGTCTGTCTTTCGCGATCCGCAACCCCACCTTGATGACCGAATTGGTCCCCTACGTCGTCGCCACACCCTTCAATCTACCGCTGCTCGATGTGCAGCCATTCGGCGCCCAGCCGGCTCAGGTCATCGATCCGACGCGTCTCAGTAGCGCGCCATTTCTCGACATCCTCCACCGGCTCGACGGGCTCACCTTTGGTCCGGAAGGCATGCCGATGCCCAAGTGGGTTTTCTACGATTGTGCGGAGATGCCGGGGGCTATCTACGGTTTGGGGCTGCCCGCGAACCGTCTCTGGCCCGCCGCGCGCGAGCTCTTCGCGCTGCCCGATGGATACGAGGGGATCGTCCCGCTATCGATGTATATCGCCATCCCCATGCAGACCCGCGGCGTGTGGTTTGGTCACAACCTGGCCTCGGCTGGCCCCGCCCTCCGTGCCGCTGGTCCCACGGACATCGACCTGCGTGGGCTCGGAAGCGTCACCAAGGGACTGGCGTTGCGCTGTTTCGGGGTGAAGACCTTCTGGGGGGCGACCCAGTGGTTGTCCAAGGCGTTGTTCATTCATGTGAAATTTGGACCGCTGCGCCTGGCGACCGCTTGGACGCCAGCCCATTCCGAAAATGAGACGTTGACCTACGGCTTCGATGTGACCGACGACAAGCTGCGCGCGTCCATAGGCGATCGTTCCATCACGCTCGAGAGGCCGCCCGTCGATTTCTGGCTCGACAGCTCCGACAAAGCGGCGATGCAGGCGTTGCAACATAGGATCGAGGCGGGTGAACGCTTCGTGATCCCTTCCGCGCCACGTCACGAGGCTGGTGACGTACGCGTGCCGATCGCTGTCGTGCCGAGCAGCGGGCATGGACTTGGCCCCGGACTGGGCAGCGAGTGAGCGGGGAATGCGCCGCTTGCGCACCGGGTTAGTGCCACCTATATTCCCCCACCCCCCGACGGTAACGCATCGTTATCGGGTCGAGATGGGTTCAAGGAGCTGACGATTATGGCAGGCAAAAACGTGCTGACACTGACGACGACAAACTTCGAGACCGAGGTCGCTAACTCGGATCTGCCCGTATTGGTGGACTTTTGGGCGACGTGGTGTGGACCGTGTCGCGCCGTCGCTCCGATCGTTGAGCAGCTCGCCGGCGACTACGAAGGTCGCGCGAAGGTCGGCAAGATCGACGTCGACGCCGAGGGCGAGCTCGCTCGCAAGTTTGGTATCAGCTCGATCCCGACACTGATGGTCTTCAAAGGTGGCGAAGTGGTCGAGCAGGTGCTCGGTGCGCGTCCCAAGAAACAACTCGCAGGCATGCTCGACAAGCACGTCTAATTGGCAGTCCGCGTCCGTCGCTGGAGCCCTCACTGGCTCCAGCGGCGGATGTAGGTCGACCCGCGGTGTTATCCTCGATCGCTCTGGTGGCCGGTGTTTTGTGCTGAGCGCCGAAGCATTGGTCAGCAGCGATGTTGTAGGGCATCCTCCGCTGCGATATGACCACGCTGGACCCGACAAAAGTGCCTTTGTACATCGTCGTCCGGGCACATTGGTCGTCTAGCCACGCGGACTAGCCACCGCAACGATTGCGGCGGCCTCGGAGCAGAGAATGAACAAGAACGTAATGATTGGCCTCGGCGCAGTCGTGCTCGCAACCCTCGGTTTCGTGATTTTCGGAATGTCGGGCGCAGATGAGACGAAGGCTGGCGGCCAGGAAGGCAGCGAGGCGACAGCCGCTGCCACTGCGGGCGATAGCGCCAACGTCAACGCCGACCGCAAGGTGAAAAAGGACGACGAAAAGGCAGAGGAGCCCAAGGAAGAGAAGAAGGATCTCGCGCTTCCTGGGCAGCTGCCCAAGCTCAACTTGCCGGCCGTCGCACCGACCGCGCTCCCAACAAAGCCGCACGGCAAGCTCAAACTAGAAGGCGACTTGCAAGAGGTCGATGCCGAGTTGGCCATTCGCCAGGTCTTCCCGAAGATTCGCTCCTGCTACGTCGAGTTGCGCCAGCGCGCGCCGCAGGCCAAGGGGCGTATGCTCATGCGATTTCGGGTGAGCAAGAGCGACGACGGGCAAGCCGCCACCGGTGAGCTTTACCTCAAAGAGACGCAGTTCACCGACCCGAAGTACCTCTCCTGCATCCGCGACGCCATCGACAAGACCAAGTTCAAGCTCGACAAGTCGGCCGTTAACGGCACGGTGACCTTCCCGATGCACCTCGCACCCGAGGATGTCGACAAGCACAACAAGGCCGCGGCTGCCAAGTAGGCAGGCTCCAGGCTCCGTCTCTCGCGCGGGGCGCGCACGCCTTGTGGCGGTGCCCTCGCCTCAGCGTCCGACGAGCCCCATGCCGACCGCGCCGCCGATGAGGCACAATGCTGCGGTCAGGCCCATATACATCACAGCTTCCTTGCTACGGCCCCCGGTCATCAACGTCAGCACCTCGGTGTTGAACGTCGAGTAGGTCGTAAAGCCGCCCATGAAGCCAGTCATCAGACCGAGGCGAAGCGCGGCATGTTCGATGCCCGTGCCGCTGTGCTCGCGGGCAACGAGCCACCCTAGTAGCAGCGATCCGACCAAGTTGACGGTGAGTGTGCCGACGAGCGCCGGCCAAGGGCTCGCAAAACGGGCCGCCAGTGTGCGCGCGCTCCAGAGGGCAATGCCCCAGCGGCTGACGCCCCCGAGTCCACTTCCCACAAAAACTGCGAAGGCCAAGCGCCACATGCTCATCTGCCGTCCGTTGTGCCCGCCGAATACGGGGATGGAGTTGCGTGCTAGCGATGGCTTCCAGGTGCTCGCCCAACCGTTGTGTCGGCCATTGTTAGGCCCTCTTCACGTCGATCAGGGCGAAATGACGAAGAAGCACTTCGGCTGCGTGCCCAGCAGGCCGCATAGGCGGCAGTAAGGCGTCGTATGCTTTGCGCCGGGGACTAGGATGCACTTCTTCGGGTTCTTGCCGATGCACTTAGCTGGCACACACGCGGTCTTATCCGTGGAGCAGGTGGTCCCGCAGAAGCACGGTGGAGCGGTGTCAGGCATCGTATTGCACTTGCACTTGTCAGCCATCTCCTGACCCACGTACTTGCATCCAGCCTGCTTCTCGCATCCCGTGATCTTCAGATCTTTGCAGACGTATTCCGGACACTGGGTCTTGTCCGTTTGGCTGTCGCATTCCTTGCCGCACCAACAGTCCGAATCAACCGACGTGCAGAGGGCCGTCGCACACTTGGTCTTGCTCGTACTACACCCATCACCGCAGTAGCACTTGCCTGACGTCGGGCAGTCCTTGAGAAACTCGCATTGGTCGTCGTACTGGGCAAAGAGTTGCCGACTAGCCGAGGCCACACCCACGCAAGACGCCTCTACGACATCCGGTGTTGTCGCGGCATCGGTCTTGCCCGCATCGATTGTTCCAGTGGTGGCCGTGGCCGTGTCCTCGCCGCAAGCCAAGATCATCGTCAGACAAATCAGCGTCGCCCAACCTCTCGGCCACTGATGCGCTGTGTGATAGGGCGGTTTGGCCATACTGGGCTCCTCGGTGAGACGGGGCGCAAAGCGTAGCGTCACAGTCGGCCGGCGACCAGCCCCAGCCCACCTTCATCTCACATGCAATCTTGCGCCGCTGCACATCGTCGGAGGTGTGTCTGGACCCCAGATTACGGGCTTTTCTCTATGCCGGGGTGGTGTGTTTTGCTAGGGTCTGCCGCTCCAACTGGGGTGAGCCCCCTCAAAGTTTCTCAAATCTCGCTTGAAAACAACAAGTTCGTTCGTCTCAATCAATGAAGTGAGACGGCGCCGCCATGGAAGAACCTGATCATGATGCGACGTGTCCTCTCTGTATGTTTCGTGATGCTCATCGGCGCCTGTTCGTCGCCCAGCGGCGGTGGCGGCGGCGGTGGTACGTTTACGGCAGGTGGCGCCCCGAATACGGCGTGCGATGCGGCATTGTATGGCCAAGGGTGCAGCGGGACCATGCGGGTGACCTGTAGCCCCGACACCAACACGTGGAAACCGTTGGGTGTTTGCGCGGCCGGTCAGACCTGCATCGGCAAGCCCGACCCGAGCGATCCTCAGAACTTCAAGCAGCTCGCCGAGTGTATTGAAGTTTCAAGTGCCGCCGACGCAGGCAACACAGGAACTGACGCGACGACATCATCCGATGCCGTCGTGGCCGGCGACGGTGGCTCGGCTATCGACAGTGGTGGGACGGTCGGCGTCGACGTCGGGGCCCCCGATTCGGGTTCGTCGGGTGGTGCATGGCTGTCTTGCGTTCAGGGCAAATGCTCATCGCAGTGGGGGGCGTGTAGTGCCCAAGCGACCTGCAAGACAGCCGCGCTGTGCGTCGACGGCTGCGCTGGCGACAAGAAGTGCCAGCAGATCTGCTTTGACAACACGACCGGCGCCGCGCAGGACGCGCTGATCTCCGTCATCATGTGCGCCGATCAGACAGGTTGTCAGGCCTCCACGACCGGCCCCAAATGCGGCGATGGCAAGTGCGACGCAGGCGAAAGTACTGCGACCTGCCCAGGTGACTGCAAACCTGCCGGCCCCAAGTGCGGCGATGGCAAGTGTGACGAAGGCGAAAACAGCGAGACCTGCTCAGCCGACTGCAAACCCGTCGGCCCACAATGCGGCAACAACAAATGCGAAGCCGGTGAGACGCCGCAGAGTTGTTTGGCCGACTGCAAGCCACAGTGCGGCGATGGCAAGTGCGAGTTCGGCGAATCGAAGAACACGTGCGCACAGGACTGTGGCCCGACGACCCAGTGCGGCAACGGTCAATGCGAGACAGGAGAGACTGCCCAGACGTGCCCTGTCGATTGCGCGCCCAAACCTGTCTGCGGCAACGGCAAGTGTGAGACCGGCGAGACGGCCTCATCTTGTAAAGCCGATTGCGGCGGCTCTGGCAGCTGCATTGAGACGAAATGTGGCACGCAGCTAAAGACCTGCACGAATAACCCCAAGTGCACGGCCTTGGTCATGTTTGGCGCGCTGCAGAGCTGCATTGAAGTCAACAAGTGCAAGGACAGCGCGTGCCTCTCCAGCAAGTGCGCGCAAGAAGGCTCGGGATGCCAGAACGACGCTAGCTGCAACGCCCTTTGGAGTTGCCTCAGCAATTGTAAGACAGAGAGCTGCCAGCAGGCTTGTTTGGACCAAACGGCCCTCACCCAGTACGACGCGGTCGCAAAATGCGCCAACACCAACTGCTCAAACGGCTAGGTCGATTGACTCGGAGGATTCATGTCACGCTTTTACTCATCGATCGTAGCGTTTGGGCTACTCACGCTCATCGCGGGCTGCGGCAATAGCGGCGGTGGTGGCGGTGGCGTGGCGTTTGTCGGTGGCGCCGTCAACAGCACGTGCAACACCCAGTACCACAACCAGGGCTGCTTCACGGGCACCACGCCTCCAACAAAGGTCCAGTGCACCGACAATGCGGGCACGCAGTCTTGGCAGGAGATCGGCAAGTGCGCGGCCAATCAGTATTGCATCGAAGAGGTTGATCCGGCCGACAGCACCGGCGTGAAGAAGGTCGCTAAGTGCAAGGACATTCCGGCCAACACAGGCGGCGGAACAGACGCGGGTGGCACCGGGGTCGACTCGGCCGGCGGCGGCACCACCGATGGTGGCGGTACGCCCAAGAAGACGCCCGCTGAAGAGTTCGCCTGCATCGGGCAAAAGTGCCCAACGGAGCTGTCTGCGTGCATGACAAACCCGAAGTGCGCTGGCCTCGTGAACTGCGCCAAAGCGTGCAAGGACGAGACTTGCCGTGACAAATGCAGTGACGGTCTGACCGAAAATGATCAGGCTGTGTTGGTGCTGCTACTCAAGATCACAGACTGCGGGCAGAAGCAGAAGTGCATCGAAGACGACAACCAGACGAACAAGTGCGGTAACGGTCAGTGCGACGAAGGCGAGACCTCCGAGACGTGTGCGCAGGACTGCAAGAAGACTGGCCCGCAATGCGGAAATGGGCAGTGCGAAGAGGGCGAGTCGCCTGCGACTTGCTCGCAGGACTGCAAGGTTGATGGCCCCAAGTGCGGCAATGAGAAGTGCGAGGCCGGCGAGAGCTACGCCACCTGCAAGTCAGACTGTCCGTGCAAGAACAACGCGGAGTGCGGTAGCGGCAAGGTCTGTAACGATGGCCAATGCCAGACCCAGACCTCGACAGCCGTTTGCGGCAACTTCAAGTGTGAGAGCGGCGAGACTGCCTCGGGATGTCCGGTGGATTGCGATCCAGAAGCCATCAAGGCATTGGCCTGCACGAAGGACAAGTGTGCGACCTACTGGAACAAGTGCCAGAGCAGCTCCAAGTGTGTTGAGGCCCTCAACTGCATGACCAAATGCAAGGACGAGAACTGTGTCATCGGTTGTGCCACCAAGGCGCCTGCCGACATCAGTACCCTGCAATCACTCCAGCTCTGCGTTGAGGAAAAGTGTAGTGCGAGCACGTCGAAGTGCGGCAATGGCAAGTGCGATGAAGGTGAGACGGCGAGCTCGTGTGCCCAAGACTGCAAGACGAGCAGCGGCTGCAAGTCCAACTCAGACTGTCCCAGCGGGCAGACCTGCGCTGTAGGCAAGTGCATCACGGGCGGCGGCAGCACGTGTACGGAACACAGCCAGTGCAACTGGAAGAAGGGTGAAAAGTGCGAAAGCGGCAAGTGCGTGAGCAACGGTTCCGCTGGCTCGTGCCAGGGCAAGTGTGGCGGCGGACAACAGACCGATTGCTACTGCGATTCCGATTGCATCAAGTATGGCGACTGCTGCAAGGACTGGTGCGCCGCGCCCTAGCACACAACATCAAGGTGAGCTGATGCGGCCAGTCCCTCTCTCGCAGAGGGGCTGGCCGTTTCATTTCGACTACCGGTCGTCGTCCCGCTCGAAACGGTGTCGGCAGCCACACTCTCGGTCAACCGTTTCATTACGGCAGCCAGTGGTCGCTCCTTTCGAATCGGTGCAGGGGACTCGCCCTCATTGGGTGGCCGGCCGCGCCAATTGGGCCGCCACACGACCGAATTCAGCCTTTTTCACAGCCCAATACGCCCGCATTAGGCCCACAGCGGTCCGTGGACGCGAACAAGGGGGCGGCAGGCATATTAGGTGCTTCGACCCGATAGCGGCCCTGCGGCGGCCTTCCTGTGGATCGCTCCCTGAGGGGGCCACCATCGCGCGAGCCACGCACAGCACAAAACTGAAGCGGCCCGCCCCCACAACGTGGGAACGGGCCGCCATCAGCAACTTTGCAGTCTAGTTGGCTGCGGGAGCCGACTCACCACCGCCAGCGGCAGGAGCGTCAGCCTTGGCGGCCTCAGGGGCGCCATTGCTGCCTTCTTCGCCGCGCGGGCGACGGCTGCGACGACGCTCGCTGTCGCGGCCACGGGGCTGGCCACGGCCACCACCGCGACGACCACCACGGTCACCACCGCGATCGCCGCCTTCGCTCTTCTTGCCCTCGGGAACCGGCAAGCCAGCGGCCCGCATGGCCTCACGGTGCGACAGACGAATCTTGCCGTTCCGCTCGACGTTGAGCACGCGCACTTTCAGCGTGTCACCGAGCTTGCAGACGTCGTCGACACGGTCGATGCGGCCGTCAGCCAGCTCAGAGATGTGGCAGAGGCCGTCCATTCCGGGGGCGATCTGCACGAAGGCGCCGAAGTCAGCAACACGAACGACCTTGCCTTCGTAGTCCTGACCCACTTCCGGCTGTGCCGTGTACATGCGCACCAGGTCGATGGCCTTCTTGGCGATCTCGTTGTCGGTCGCGGCGACCTTGACGGTGCCGTCGTCCTCCACGTTGACCTGCGCGCCAGTCGTCGAAACGATGCCGCGGATGTGCTTGCCACCAGGGCCGATGAGGTCGCGGATGCGATCGGGATCGATGAGGATCGTGAAGATCCGCGGCGCGTAGTCCGAGATGTCCGGGCGCGGACGCTCGATGGCCTCGTTCATCTTGTCGAGGATGTGCAGACGACCCTCGCGGGCCTGGCTCATGGCGTCGATCAGGATCTGGCGGTCGAGACCGTCGATCTTGATGTCCATTTGTAGAGAGCTGATGCCCTCCGAGTTACCGACAACCTTGAAGTCCATGTCACCGAAGTGATCCTCGTCGCCCAAGATGTCACTCAGCACGGCGACCTTGTCACCCTCCTGGATGAGACCCATGGCGATACCAGCGACGGCGCCGCTGATCGGGACGCCGGCGTCCATCATGGCGAGGCTGGTACCGCAGACGGTGGCCATCGACGACGAGCCGTTGCTCTCCGTGATTTCGGCAACCGAACGTAGGACGTAGGGGAAGACGTCTTCCGAAGGCAGGACCGGCAGCAGACCGCGACGAGCCAACTGGCCGTGACCGATCTCACGACGACCGGCACCGCGCAGGAACTTCACTTCGCCGACCGAGAAGGGCAGGAAGTTGTAGTGCAGCATGAAACGGCGGTTGGTCATGCCGCTGAGCAGCTCGATCCGCTGGTCGTCCGAGCCCGTGCCGAGCGTCAGCGCCACGATGGCCTGGGTCTCGCCGCGGGTGAACAGGACCGAGCCGTGAGCACGCTTGAGCGGGCTCATCTCGATGGTGATGTCGCGCACTTCGTTGAGCTTGCGGCCGTCGAGGCGGGTCGCGGTCTCAACGATCTGATTGCGGCAGAACTCGGACTTGAAGCCGCCGACGATCGACTTGATGTCGCTCGAGCGGTCGGGGAAGCGCTCAGCCAAGTCGGCGAGTGCCTGCTTCTTCACGCCGTCGATGGCCGCGTAGCGCTCCATCTTCGTCGGGATCACCGTAGCGGCGGCCATGTTGTCGAACGCGGCCTCGCGGCATGCGGCGACCAGCTCTTCGTCCACAGCCTTGGGCGTGTGAGCGAACTTTTCTTTGCCGATCTCTGCGACGAGCTCGGTCACCAATGCCATGAGCGGCTTGGTGACCTCAGAGGCGAACTCGATGGCGTCGACCATGATGGCTTCAGCGATGAAGTTGGCCTGGCCCTCGACCATCACCACGCCCTTGGGGCCAATGGCGACAACAAGGTCGAGCTCGGACTCTTCGCGCTCAGCGACGGTCGGGTTAGCGATGAAATTGCCGTCGATGAGACCGACACGCACCGAAACCACGGGGCCGGCCCATGGGATGTCCGAGATGGCGACGGCCGTGAAGGCGCCGAGCATGCCGATGACGTCGCCGTCGTTGACCTTGTCGAAGGACATCGTCGTAGCGATGAGCTGCGTGTCGCACATGAACCCGTCGGGGAACAGTGGGCGGGCAGGACGATCGATCAGGCGGCTGGTGAGCACTTCCTTCTCGGTGGGGCGACCCTCGCGGCGGAAGTAGCTGCCGGGGATGCGACCCGCGGAGTAGAACTTCTCCTGGTAGTCGCACATGAGCGGGAAGAAGGGGGCGTTCGGCTTCGGCTTGCCCGTCGAGCAAGCGGTGCACAGAACGGTCGTCTCGCCGTACGTGATGAAGATCGATCCGTTCGCCTGTTTGGCGATCTTGCCGGTCTCGAAGGTCAGGGTCGTGCCCCCGAACTCAATACTCTTGGTAATATGTGACATGTAACTGTCTCTCCTCGCTGGATCCTTCCAGCGGATTCATTGCTTTCTCTCTCTCTAACAGTGGATGCGTCCTGCCGCCCATGCACAACAACCCCGCCTCCCGTTTCGGGGGCGAGGTCAAGTGCCGCTGGCCGGCGGAGGCGAGCCCGAGTCGGCTCGCCGCGACGCGAATGCGATTACTTACGGAGGCCGTAAGTCTTCAAGATGCCGCGGTAACGAACGACGTCGTTGTTCTTGACGTAGTCGAGCAGACGACGGCGGCGGGCGACGAGCTTGAGTAGGCCACGACGACCGTGGTGGTCGAGTTTGTGGACCTTGAAGTGCTCGGTCAGACCGATGATCCGCTTGGTGAGGAGGCCGATCTGAACTTCCGGCGAGCCCGAGTCTTTCTCGTGCAGTCCGTGGTTTTTGATGATCTCGGCCTTCTCGTGTGCGTGCAGCGCCATAGTAATCTTCCTTCAGCAGTCAGCCGCCGGAATTCTAGGCGGCAGTCTCGGGCTGTGGTTGGGGTGAGCGGGACTCCGCTCGTCCCGTCGGGGTAGCGCATTGGGCGCACCTCCCGACGGGCGCGCGACCCTAAGGCTCCTCCCCGTGTAAAGTCAAGGACTCAATGCTGGCAGACGACAATCAGCCATCGCTGGATAGCGAACTGTCGGCCACAGTGGTCTCAGCTGAGGGCTTCGATTGCACTGTGGGGGCATCTGCCTGCGCGTCAACGCCGTCCAATTCGCTCTCTGAAGGCATCTCTGGCGGTGTGATCTCGGCCCGCAGCGCAGCAGCACCATCCTCCCGGAGCCCACGAATGACCCGTAGAAACGCGCCCTCATCGCCCTCGGTGCCCTCATGAACACCCGCAACGCAAACCGCCTGTTGGTCGGGACCAAGCACTAAGACCGTCGCGCCGACCTGCGCCTCACTCGGCGCGGCGGGCTTTTTGCCGTCGACCAAGTCAACCGTCGTCCGCGCATCAACAGCGATCGTGGGCATCGGTAGATTGGACTCGATCGGGAGCAACAGCGCCCGTCGCTCCTCCAGGCTCATCTGCTCCAGATCTGCCAACAGGACGCCCTTGGAGAATCCACTGGACCGCAGACGCCGCAATTGACAGAGGTGCGCTGCGCTATCGAGCCGCACACCGAGATCTCGGGCCCACGAGCGGACGTAAAACCCCGGGCCACAATCCACCTCGAATTGCGCCTGCGCGTCTCCGATAGCGATCGTGCGAACCGCGTCGAGCCGCACAGAGCGGGCCTCTCTCTCGATAATCTCACCGCGCCGGACGCGCTCATAGTCTCGGATGCCGTCCCGTTTCAGTGCGCTCACTGCCGGCGGCACCTGGTCGATCAGGCCACCGGCATTTGCGCTGGCTGCCGCTGAGATGACTTCTTCGGTCCACGGCGATGGCACCGGTGCGGTCCGAACGACCTCGCCCTGGGCGTCGTCGGTCAGGGTTTCTGCACCGAATTGCACCGTCGTCGCGTAGGTCTTTTCACCGTCGGTCAGCCAGCGGATCACCTTGGTTGCGCGCCCGAAAGCCAGCACCAAAATGCCAGAGGCATCTGGATCGAGCGTCCCAGCGTGCCCACAACGACGTTCGCCAAAGAGGCGCATGGCCCGGTTGACCACGTCCCGTGATGTCATGGAGAGGGGTTTGTCGATTGCGATGATGCCGTGCACCACCGCCGGGCGTCTGCGAGCCATGATTACTCGGCTGGGCTGTCCGGCGCAGGCGTTGCGGAAAGGCGGGTATCAGCGCTCAGCAGTTCTTTGACACGCTTCATCTGCGCATACTCTTTATCGTACGAAAACACGATCTTTGGCGCCTTGCGGAGCTGCAGCACATCGCACAGCACCCGCGCGACGTATCCCGCCGAGCGGTCCAGCATGAGCTGGGCCTTTTCAGGGCTACCGTCGGTGATGTCGACCGGTTCGATCTCATCGGTAGGCCGATCAGTCATCACGAAGCTGATGCGAAGGTGACCCATATCAGCCGCGAGCTTGGTACGGGTGACGTACACATGCCTCGCGAGCGGGCTCGTGAGTTCGAAGCTGACGATGCGCTTGACTTCGTCTTTCATTAGCGAGCTGACACGGTCGGCACGCGTAAAGGTGGGTCTGCGGCGCATAATCTGATCCTTGGAGCCCTGGGGCTGGTGCTACTCGCCGGTGGGGCGGTAGGACTTCACCATCTCGAGCTTGCGCGGGATCTTCTTGATCTCAAAGCACTCGATGACGTCGCCCTCACGGAACTTACCAAAGCCCTCAAGGGAGATACCACATTCGTAGCCCGTGCCGACCTCAGCCACATCGTCCTTGAAGCGCTTGAGCGTCGAGCAGGCACCGGTCCACAACTCATCTTCGCCGCGGGTGAGACGCATACGCTGATTGCGGTACATCTTGCCGTCGGTGATGTAGCAACCTGCAACCGAACCAGCCTTCGCGATATGGAACACAGCGCGCACATCGGCGTGACCGTGGACCACTTCCTCGATGATCGGCTCGAGCATGCCCTCCATCGCCGCCATGACGTGGTCGAGGGCGTCGTAGATGACCGAGAAGGGCAGAATCTCTACACCGAGGTCGTCGGCGAGGCGCTTGCCCTTGGCTTCTGGCTTCACGTTGAAGGCGAGAATCATCGCACCAGAAGCCGCACCGAGCTGGATATCGCTTTCGGTCACGCCGCCAACGGCACCGTGAAGTACGCGCACCTTGACGTCGGCGTGCTCGAGACGCTGAAGCGACTGCTTGAGCGCCTCCGCAGAACCGTGCACATCGGCCTTGATGATGATGTTGAGGTCCTTCTGCGCGGCGGCTTCCATCTGCTCGAACATGGTGTCGAGCGAGACTTTGGTCGTCTGCGCGGCCTTCTTCTCTTTGGCTTTCGCGATGCGGTGATCGACGATCGCCTTGGCGCTCTTTTCGTCTGGCGTGACGTAGAAATGGTCACCAGCAGCAGCGATACCGTTGAGACCGATGATCTCGACAGGTGTCGATGGGCCAGCGGTTTTCAGGTTCTTGCCGGAATCATCCATCATCGCGCGGACACGGCCATAGACCTTGCCGGCGACCACGTACGAGCCCTTCTTGAGCGTGCCTTCCTGGATGAGCATCGTTGCGACAGCACCGCGACCACGCTCGAGGCGGGCCTCGATGACCAGACCGCGAGCGTCGCCTTCTGGAGATGCCGTCAACTCCATCACTTCAGCCTGGAGCGCCAGCGTCTCCAGCAGGTCGTCGACGCCCATGCCCGTCTTGGCCGAAACCTCGATCGCGCTGACTTCGCCGCCCCACTCTTCGACCACGACGTTGTGCTCGGCCAACTCGCGACGGACGCGCTCGACGTCGGCGCCGGGCTTGTCCATCTTGTTGATGGCCACGATCATGGGGACTTTCGCCGCCTTACCGTGGTTGATCGCTTCGATGGTCTGCGGCATCACGCCGTCGTCGGCAGCCACGACCAAGACGATGACGTCGGTCGCGTCGGCACCACGGGCACGCATGGCGGTGAACGCCTCGTGGCCGGGGGTATCGAGGAATACGACTTCGCCACCATTGGGCGTCTCAATCTTGTAGGCGCCGATGTGCTGGGTAATGCCGCCCGCTTCGCGAGCCGCCACGCGGGCCGAACGAATCCGGTCGAGCAGCGAGGTCTTACCGTGATCGACGTGACCCATGACGGTAACGACGGGCGCACGTGGGTCAGCCTTTGCTTCCTCGCTCTCGCTGGTACGTAGGAACGTCTCCAGGTCGAAGGCGACGTTTTGCACGGTGAAGCCAAAATCAGCCGCCACGAGCTCGACGGTGTCGAGATCGAGGGTGTGGTTGATCGTGGCCATGATGCCCAGATCGAAGATCTTGCGGATGACTTCGGTGGCCTTGACGCTCATCTGCTTGGCGAGGTTCGCCACGCTGATGGTGTCCTCGATCTTGAGGATCCGCTTCTCGGCCTTCGGCACAGTAACTGGCGCCGGATTGTTCGACATCTGGCGTTTGCCGCGCTTCTTATTGCGACGGCGATCACCGAACTTTCCAGAGTCGCGATGGCGATCGTAGATGACCTTGCGGCCACGACGGCCATCGTCGCGCATCTGGCTTTCGGGGACCTGGCGACCGTTGCGATCGAAGATCGGCTGCTGCTGATTGCCAGCTGCAGGCTTGCCAGCCGGGGAGGGGGCTGGCTTCGGGCGTGGTGCGGGCTTCGGAATATTGACCAAAGCGTCCGGCATCTTGAGACGCTTGAGACGCGGCACACGGCGGTTGCTTGGGAGCGGCTCCGTGGTGGCCTCAATCGCCTTGCCGATCTCATGCAGACCGAGATCGACAGCCGTTGGCTTGTCTTCCGGTTTCGCAGGTGCGGCAGCCGTTGCGGCAGCGGCGGGCTCAGCAGGCGCCGCGGCGGCGACCGCCTCCGTAGCAGGCTCGGCAACGGCCACTGGTTCGGCAGCCGGCGCGGAGCCAGCGGCCTCTGATGGGGCCGCAGCAATGACTTCATCGGCCATTCCGACGATCCGCGGCACCGGACCTTCGTCCAATTCCGGAATCTCGATGGCCTGCGATTCGCGTGCAGCTGCAACACGTGCATCGCGCTCGGCAGATGCCGCTGCGCGTTCAGCCTGGAGCTGCGCATTGGCAGCGGACTCGGCCTGGCGACGCTGCTCGGCGATCTCTCGACCGGCGGCGGCGATCTGGGCCTCCATCTGCTGCTCGCGTGTGATCATGGTGCGAGGCTGCAGCTCGGGCGGCATCGCGATCGATTCGGCTGCAACCTTGCGCAAGCGCGGACGCTCCTCGCGAGCGACTGGCGCTGCCGGGGTGGCGACCTCGGCGGGAGCGGGGCCTTCCACTGGTGCTGCGGCTACCCGGCGGCGAACCGTCGTGC
>JAGSHB010000100.1 GCA_023954815.1 Myxococcales bacterium
CGAGCGCGTTGTCTCCGAGGCAGCGCTGCCCGATAGCATCATCGTGCAAACCGAAAGCGGCGCGCTGCTTTGGAAATCGGCTGCAGTGGTGCAACTGCTCGGTCGACTAGGGGGCGGATGGCGCATGCTCGGCTGGCTGGTTCGCGTTTTCCCGCTGACGGACGTGATGTACGACAGATTCGCTGCGATTCGCCACCGCATCGTTGCGCGACCCAAAGATGCCTGTCCGCTGCTACCCGCATCACTGCGGTCGCGCTTTCTGCCCTAAAAAGTAGCCATTTTTTGAAAAAGGCGCCGACGAACGAGGCTCGCTCCGCTATGCTGCGCGCGAACACGGCACCCGTTTGGCTACCGACGTGCAATTTGCGCGGATTCAAGGCCGGATTTTGACCCCATCTCTGTTTGCAGGAGCGCCACGCAATGAGCCCATCCTCTTCCCTCACGATGCCCGCCACCCCAATCGCTGACCTGGACAAAAAGCTGGAACGCCTCAAGAGCCACGCCGGAGCTTGGGTCGCATTGAGCGCTAATGACCGTGCGGCCCTGTTGCGCGCTTGCATGAAGTCGACTGCAGTCGAAGCGGATGCCTGGGCCGACAAAGCCCGGCAGGTCAAAGGGTACGCGACCGACAGCAACGGCCACGGCGAAGAGTACCTCGGCGGCACGTTGGCGGTGATGCGTAACCTGCGCCTCTTTGCCGAAGCGTTGGAGGCCGGGGGTGAGCCCAAGTTGCCAAAGTCATGGCAGCGGCCGGACGGTCAGTGGATTGCCCAGGTATTCCCCCAGGGCGCCCTCGACAAGGCCTTGTTCGCCGGAACGACGGTGGACATTTGGATCGAGCCGGGCAAGGAGCCCACCCGCTGCGCAACCTACCGCAACAAGCGGCAATGGGATGGCGGGGTCAGCGTCGTGCTCGGCGCTGGCAATCAGTCCTCCATCCCGCCGATGGACGTCTTATACAAGTTGGTCGTGGACGATGAGGTCTGCATTCTCAAGATGAACCCGGTCAACGAAGCCATCGGGCCGCACATTGAGCGAGCGCTGCAGCCCCTGGTTGACGCCGGTTTTTTGGAGATGGCCTACGGAGGAATCGAGCAAGGCAAGCACCTGACTGACCACGAGACCGTCCGCAGCATTCATATCACCGGCTCAGATCGCGCTCACGATGCGATTATCTGGGGTCCTGGCGAAGAAGGCGCTGCGAATAAGGCGGCTGGCACCCCCCGGTTGGACAAGCACATCACCTCCGAGTTGGGGTGCGTGTCTCCTGTACTAATTGTTCCTGGACAGTGGAGCGATGCCGACCTCGATTTTCAGGCGCGACAGGTCGCGTCGATGCTGGCCTACAACTGCGGATTCAACTGCAACGGCAGCCGTCTGATCGTGCTGGCCAGCGGCTGGAGCCAGGGTGCCAAGTTCAAGCAACTGGTCTACGACAAGCTCGCCGCGACGCCTACGCGCAAGGCCTACTACCCCAACGCGCAGGCGACGTGGGATCGTTTTACGTCGGAGTACAAACACACCGCATTGGGAAGCGCCGACGGCGACGGCGTGCTGCCATGGACACTTCTCGAGGGCGTCGGCACGGAGAGCGGTGAGTTCGCCCTCGCCAACGAGCCTTGGGCCGGCATCATGAGTTTCATCGAGATCGAGGCGGATGATGCGGCAAGCTACCTCAAGCAAGTTGGAGCGTTTGCCAATGACAAGTGCTGGGGCACGCTCTCCATCAACCTGTTGATCCACCCGAAGACGGAAAAGGCACACTCAGCCGCTTTCGATCAGCTCATCGCGGGTCTGCGCTACGGCACCATCGCTATCAACTGCTGGAGTGGATTGGGCTACGGCATCGTCAACGCTACGTGGGGCGCGTTCCCTGGGCACCCGTTGGACGACATCGAGAGCGGCCAGGGCGTCGTGCACAACGGCCTTCTCATCGATCACCCGCAGAAGTCGGTGATTCGTACGCCGTTTCGGATGAACCCAACTCCGGCCTGGTTCACCGACCACAAGAACAATGTGGCGCTCGGTCGGGTGATGACCCAATTTGAGAGCGCTCCTGGTTGGCTCAAAATCCCGAAGGTCGCTCTGACGGCACTGAAAGGCTGATTTTTCGGGATTTCCGCTCAACAACAATGACACCTCTGCCCCCGGCTGATGCGCGCAAGATGTGTGTGAACGGCCATCGGAGGCTGCCCATGCGCATTCGTATCGAGACCGCTCTCACGCCCGTTGGGAAGACGCTGGAGGCACGGCTGACCGAAGCCGGGCACACTGTCACGCTGCTGCTCGCCGCCACGCGCTCCTTCGAGATCGCTTACGAACGACACCTGCCGATTGACGATGTGACAGGGCTGCTCGCGACCATGACGCCGCTGTCGCCAGCGATTATGCCCGTGTCGTCAGTTGAGGACGCAGACGTGCTCATCCGCATCGGGCACGACCGGCCCCTGAGCAAGTGGGACATCACCCTGCACGTGGACGACGCCGAGTTCGGTAAGCGGGTTCGCACACAACTGGAAGACCTCGGGTTTCGGATTAGCGACACCGAGGTCGAGGACATCGACGACATTCAGCTGCGTTATGGCAGCGCTTCCAACCTCGCACGGCAGCTGCTGCGGGTGACGCTGGCCGATTGTGGGGTGACCGACTTGGAGGAGCGAAAGTCGTGGTCTGACAGCGATGACGACATTTGGATCTATCTGCAAAACCCTGAGTTGGTAGGCAAGCCGCTCAATGAGCGCTGCGCTGTGGTCCTCGCAAGTGACGACCTAGGCGCCGCATTGACGCTGCAATCAACCTTGCAATCTCAGGGGTTTTCTAGGGTCCAGTTGCGACCGCTGGATGCCTCTCTCCGGCCGATATTTTCCTTGAACCCAGGTCCATTTGGTAAAGACGCGTTGATTTGCGAGAAGCTGACAAACGCCGTGGCGACGTTTCTCAATGGCGCGGGCGCCGATCCACACCGTTACCCGATGAAGGTCAATGAGGACGCGGACGGAGGCGAAGGTGGGGCGCTGATTACGCTGCCGCTCAAGCGTCTGGCGGATGAAGCGCTACGCCCCTGGGCCGGCTCTGATCACGACCGTTGGGACGTGCAAATCATGACGGA
The DNA here is from genome assembly GCA_023954815.1 of Myxococcales bacterium. Taxonomy (GTDB): domain Bacteria; phylum Myxococcota_A; class UBA9042; order UBA9042; family UBA9042; genus UBA9042. The sequence goes on from JAGSHB010000100.1 coordinate 3,110, forward strand.
CAGTGTGACGCGGGCGACGTCGCTGACCGCTCCGCTGGCCGAACTCGGTATCGAATTTGTGCGTATTCAGGCCGGAGCCGATGCGCTCATCGATCCCGTGGTGCGGTGCCCCATGGCCGCGGAGGAGACGGCAGCGATTGTGCGCGATTTCCTCCTCGACCAAGACTTGGGGCTGGAAGAGGTTCGCCTGGACACCTCTCTGCCGAGTGACAGCAACGATGTGGTGGTTGAGCTGCCGCTGGTGAGCGCTGGTGACAGAGACGCGCGGCTCAAGCGGGCGGCCGGCAAATGGGACCTGACGCTGAAGGCTCCCGACCCGACGAAAGTCACCGCGCTGGAACATCGGCTTCGAACACTGCCGTGGAGTTCGATGTCCGTGGAGACGGAATCCGATAGTAGCGCGCGCATTCAGCATGGCGGCGCGCCAAGAGCCATTGTTGAGCTGGTTCAGCGCTGGGTGACCGAAGCGACGGGGCATACGCTCAAAATCGAAAAGTCGTGGAGTGACAGTGACGACGATATCTGGGTGTCATTGCCCGCTGTTCACGCGGGACTTAGCGGCGACGATGCACTCGGAGATGACGAGCTCGACCTGAACGCATGGTTGCGCATGGTCGGTGACGCGCCTGTAGAGACGACGGCTAGCCAGCTTGTGGAGTTGACGCGCGACAGGCTGCGTGTGGGACCGATTTCCCTATCTCGCCGTGGTGCGCTGAAAGACGATGAACGCGCGCTGGTGCCGCTGGCGAGTCATTTTACGCACTACTGCCTCGACACCACGACAGCTGCGTCGTTGGTCCATGTGGCGGAGAGCGTGCTACTGAGTGAGCCATGTCTGCTCGAGGGCGAAACCAGTGTTTCGAAGACGTCGGTGGTGCTGTACCTGGCGATGTTGCTTGGCCAGCCGGTCGTGCGCCTGAACCTCAACGGGCAGACCGATACGGGTGAGTTGGTTGGGCGATTTGTGCCGCGTGACGAGCTGCCGGAAGACGGCCAGCCCGCTCATCCGTGGCGCTGGCAGGATGGGCTCGTGGTCACCGCGATGAAACGGGGCTGGTGGGTCGTGCTCGATGAGCTAAATCTCGCGGAGCCGCAGATCTTGGAGCGACTCAACCCTGCCCTCGAGCGCATTCCGAGTCTGGTATTGACCGAGCATCGCGGCGAAGTCATTGGTGCTGGTGGGCAGGTCGTTGCGCCGACCTTCCGCATGTTCGCGACGATGAATCCGGCCGAATATGCGGGCCGCTCAGCGCTGTCGCCAGCCTATCGCGACCGCTGGCGTGGCTACCGCTTTGTGAAGGCGCCAGGTGAGGCCGAGTACCTAGATATGCTGCGTTTTCTGACCCACGGCAACCAGCCGACGGTTGAGGTTCTCGGCGAGCAATTTGTGGGCGCGAAGGTCGACGCGCCGGTTCCTGCGCTTGCCGACGTGCCTGGTCTAGACAACTTTCTGCGCGCGTTGGCCCGCTTTCACGCTGGATTGGAGGGTGCCGCTCGTAGCCAAACGGGGTCGCTGGGCTCGCGAAGAAAGGACCGGTACGTCTTCACGCGACGCGGCCTGTTGGCGGTCATCGACTATTTGGCAGCGCGTGGAGCTAGCTCAAACGAGGCCACGCTCAGAAAAGCACTGATTCGCTACTACTTAGGCCGCGTAAGACCCGGGTCCGACCGCGCGATGGTCGCGCGGTTGATGGACGCGGCCGGCATTGGCCCCACCACATGGGCGCCCGACAAAGTGGACGATTTGGACGCGCAACTGGCTGAACTGGCCGGTGGGCTGGATGAGTCGGATGACGACGAGTAGCGGCACGGCGGCTCGCGATAGCAGTCTCCTCAACGAACTCGCGGCGTTGGCTTCTGGTCTGTGCCAGGACGCGCGGGTGAATCTCGAGATTGGGCTGGGATGGTCATGGGACCCAGCTCGTCGCGTGTTGACGGTGGACAGGGCAGAGCTCCAACGTCGGGGTGTGTCCTATTGCGCAGGCGTTATCGCGCATGAGGTTGGTCACGTTCTGATCAGCCGATATTTGTCTTTCTCCGTGGATTTCCCGAGTCAAAGGGCTGGATTCACCGTACTCAACGGCGTCGAAGACCCGCGAGTGGAGCGGTGGATTACCGGGAGGTTTCCAGGCGCTTTGCCGTGGCTCGAGGCGGGGCGAGGCGAAGCCCACCCATCTGTGGTCGCGAGCTCGGCATTCATGAGCTTTTGCTTCGAGTGTGCCGCAGAGGGAGAACGTCATTTTGAGCCAACAGACGCGATGTTGCCGCAAGGGGTACGCAGCGCGCTGGATGCCACGAGGGATGTCCGCAAGCGCTATGTGCAGACGACCCCGCCGACCGATCTGCGAGCGGACGATGCCGGTCTGCACACCGCGTACATGTCTGAGGTGCATCCGAATTTGACCCACACATCGTGGCCGCCGCCCCGCCGTGAGCAGGCAGTTCGTCTGTCGGCATGGCAGGCCTTTCGCCTCGCGGCGGAGGAGATACTGCCGGTCGCCCAAAGTCTCTATGTGACCGATACGAATCGTCTTGCGCGACATCTGCAGCGAAACCCGGAGGCGGCGCAGCGCGCTCGGGCGCAGTTGGGGCGAGGGGGCGCGTGGTCAGAGCTTGAGGGGGCCCTCCGGCGGGGTGCGACAGACAATCAAGGAGAGAGGCCTGCGGGCGAGGCGGCAAGGGAGCTCGCTCAGGCTTTGCTCGATGACGCCCTGGGTGGGCGTGCTCACCGGCCATTGATCGCGAGCGATGCCGGCGTTTTCACCCGTGAAGATATGAAGGCCGGGACCCCTGCGGCGACAGCCATGCCCGTCTTGCGGCTCCCAGAATCAACGGCGCCGTATGATGTGGCCTATCGGCAGGTTGCCGCCCAAGTCGAAGACCTCGTGCGGCACCTCGACGAAGTGCTGCGACCTCGAAAGCGGCTGACCCGGCGTTCTGGCTACGCGTCAGGCCAACGACTGGACCTGCGTCGTGTGATGGCCTGGGAGGCCGATCCGAAGCAGTGGAATCGCATCTGGAGTCGAACCACCATTCCGGAGCGGCGTGAAGTGGCTGTGGGGCTTTTGGTCGATCTTTCCGGCTCAATGAGCGGCGCACCGGCTCGTCATGCGCTGCTTGGGACCGTGCTTTTGGCGGAGACACTGCACCGGTTACAGGTGCCGTTCGCGATCGATGGGTTTCAGGATGTGCTGATCCCTTTTCATGACTTTGACGACCCGCTGGACGCTCATGTTCGCCAGCGGATTGCGGAGATGCCGAAGGAAGTGGATGGAAGCCGGCAAGGTGGACACAACAGCCCCGGGCACAACGATGATGGGCCCTGTTTGATGGAATTTGCGGAGAAGGTGAGTGGTCAGGCGGCGACGGATCGAGTGCTGCTTGTGCTGTCGGATGGGGAGCCGGCGGGGCGTCGGTCGAATTCTCAGGATCTGCGCAATGCAGTGCGCGTGCTGAGCGAGCCGGCGGCAGGGCTGCGTCTGATTGGGCTTGGGCTCGGACCGGGAACTGAACACGTGCGGAGTTTTTATCCAGAGCATGAGGCGAATGTGCCGCTTGAGGAGCTCGCGAGCCGGATCGGCGCATTGCTCGAGCGTGTGCTCATCGGATAGGAAGTCTTCTCATTAGGTGCCAGGCGTTTCACGAAACGCCCTCGTAACGAAGAGAGCGAGCATAGCTCGACATCTGCAGCCTGGGCTGCGTCGCGAAATTGGCTTGTTGGAGATTTCCTCGAACCGCAGCAGCGCCTAGGCTGCAGATGCACGTTTCAGCGATGACGACGTGGAAAAGCTACCAAGAGTCTAGCGTCCGATTGTCGCAGCCGCCGACAAAGCCGCCAGCAGGCCGGAACATGCCAGCGGGAAACGCCACATCCCACTCGCCACCCCGGAAGCGCCGAGACGCCTCCCGGTACGCTGCCGTTAGCTCTCTACGAACCGCCACATATCGCTGTCGCACCTCTCTATTCGGCGCGTGCACAAGGGGCATTCGCCTCCTTTTCATAGGCTTGCCTCGAGAAAACGGGCTCGTGGCAAGCACAGCCGCCACCCCAAACACAGTCGCACCACTCAACCGCCGCGCCTCGGCCGCCTCCAGATTGATGCTCTCCACGAGGGCCCACACCCGTTGCCGCCACTCATTCGGCGGTAGATGCGCCCAGCACGGCAGCACCGTCATCTTCAGCTCCACAACCGTGTCGAATTCCCCTGGAATCTCAACAAATCCCTTCCGGTTCTCAGCCCGATTCCGCTGGGACAGGTCCGTCCAAACGCCGTACATCCGCTTGCCGTGCAGCAGCCACGGCGTGGAGGTCGCACCGGGCCAATCCTCCACCACGGGCACCAAATTCTCCTTCACACCCTGAGATAGCAGGTAGCGCAGGCGCCAAGTCTGCGTAAATTCATCTTCGGTGACCGGTACCTCAGTGAATCGCCGCGCCCAACTTGAACCTTTGCGTTTGTTGATATGATTGAGTTTTTTCGTGATATTACAGTTGACGAACCCGATGAACTGAGACTTCTCGGCAGCGTCTTTGGCGGAAATCAACAAGTGATAGTGATTGGACAGAAATGCGAAGCCGTGAACCTGAATGTCATTTTGCGCCTGTGCGACCGCCATGACGCCGATGATCTGTCGATTCACCTCTTCGCTGGGTCGACATAGCATCTGGCCGTCGGTGGTCCGGGTTGTGATTTCAAAAAGTGCGCGTGGATGTGGTCCGCGTTCGGGTCGCATATTGGGTGTCCTCCGTCGGCTTGTTCGCCGAAACTCACCCTCTACGACGCTGGCCAGCGCAAAAATCGTCGGTTTTATTTTGCAGTCGCTGCAAGATTCATTCGCAAACCCCGGAAATTCAGACTTTCGTGAAACGCCTGGCACCTATGGAGACCGATCCAGCGGGGCATCACTCGACGCCTTGAGTTCTCGCTGAACGGCCGCCACCCTCGAGTCGATACATCCACCGCACACTGGGCCCGGAATGCAGCTCTACCTCGCCCTCAACATCATTCTCGCGCTCATCACGCTGGCGCTACTGATCCGTCGCACCGCCCAAGGCGGATCCCCAGAAATCGTCGCCGTCGGCATCGTCACCGCAGGAATCGCAGGTGCCACCGCCGTCTATCGCCTACTACCGGCATCATCGGTATGGGCGCTGGGCACAACCCTGGCCGAAGGCGGCAGCTTGATCGCGACCAGCACAGCGAACGAGCGGAATGCGTCCGCGCCCCCCTATCCAACGCGGACGCATTCCGCTCGTTCGCTGGTCACGGGTTCGTCCCTCCCCTTGAGGGTGTCCATCGCGCAAATATCGCGCTGGCCACATTCAATCTCTTCGCCTACGCAGCCTTTGCGGCAAAAGTCCTTCGCAACTGGCGCCCAGCCGTCATCGCAGCCCTTGCCCTCCTCGCCACTCCCCTCTTTTGGGTCGCCGCCGTTGCAGAGACGCCAAGCCAGTTGCTGCTGACGTACATGCTCGTCGGCTCAGTCTGCTACGAAGCCATATTCTCATCCAAGACCCCAAAATCCTGGCACGGATGGGTCGGAGCTACCGGCTTGAGCGTGCTGGTCGTTCTCTGCATCTATACCCGTCAAGAACTCGCAATCGTCGCCGTCCCACCAGCAGTCATTGGTCTGTGGCGTGTGGTCCTAGGGCCAGATGACTTCGCTCGCCGGGCGGGCCGCCTAGGGGCACGCGCAACACACAAACTATCCATGTGGCGCAACGACCCCATGGCGCTCGGTTGCGCGACGTTGCTGATCATTGGCCCGAATCTCATCTTGATCGCCATCGGTGACCTCGCGCAGCCGCATGAGGTCCGCGCCATCTTCCGCGCCGTCAACCCGCTGGACGCGTCTACCCTGGCCATTGTGCCGGCGCTCTGGGAGACGCTCTCTCCCGGCCTAATTGTTCTCACGATCCTCGGGATTGCAGTGGGGCACACCCACCCAATTCGGACGGGCATGCTAGCTCTGTCCGGACTGGCGCTGTTCCGCGCCCACTACGCCGCCGGCCACGACGGCAGCGCTCCCTTCGAGATGGTGCGCTACCAGACTTTTCTGCTGCCGGCACTGGCGCTTGTCGCGGTGCATGGTTGGCGGTACGTACAGCAATTGCAGCTCAGCCGTCCGCTCCGCGTCACGGTGGCCGTCGTCGTTGTGGCAGCGCTCTTTTCCAATCCTGGGCGACTCGAGTCACAGCGCTTGGACCGCAACCGAACCTTCGCCACGATCGCCGACCCGAACACCGACGCCGGATGGCTTTCCATGGAGATGCAGCGTCAAGTTCGCTTTCTCGCTGCTGCAATCGCCAAACGCCCTCAGTGCAGCATCATCATCCCCACCGCCATTCCCCACGACCAACCAGGCACTGACATCAAGCGATTGGTGCCCGGCGGCCTCATCGTCATCAATGGCGCATCCGCAGTACAATATGAGGAGACCACGGTGGCAGCCCTCAGAACGAGTGTGCCCGCACTACAAAGCGGATGCGTCCACTACCATGTGAGCCTCGACTGCCATCAGGTCGACTTTACGGGGTGTGAAAAATCATGGATGAAAGGCCCCGTCGTGGACCGCTCCTCCTTCCCCTACGAAGGCTTCAGCGAACCGAGAGAACACGGTATTTACGACGGTCGAATCGAGCTGCGACTTCACGATATCTCTTCACAATAACAAGCCCTTGCTCAACGCTCTCTCAGCGCTTTGCACCCGAGAAACGAGGGGATGAGCCCCGATCTAGCGTCATCGCGATCTGTCCTCCATTGCCCGTGCCGAGGTGCTGCGCAGCCCTCAGGAGCACCGAGCGCTGGCCCGGCGGGCGTGTCGCCGCTACCATTCCGACCGGCGCCACAATGCGCTCGCCCAACCCTCGGAGCCAAAGGTGATCCGCCCTCCCGTTACCGGCCGCCCTCTCATGCGTTCACTTGCTGCCACGGCCGCCGCCGCCTCGCTCATGTTGGGGTGCAGTGGTCCGGACTACGATCCGCCCACGCTCGTCAAGAGCCTGCGTGTGTTGGCGCTCCGAGCCGACCCGCCATTCGTCTCGATGAGCCCAACCAAGGCCACGCCGTTTGTCGTCGGTCAACGCGCAGGTTCCAAGCTGTGCTACGCGTGGGCGCTGTGCCCTTTTGCGTGGCAGGAAGAAGGGAATTATCAGTGTCTAGACCCGTCGATCCAGGTCGATTTGGGTACCGGCCCGACCGCGACATTTTCCTTGGTCCAGCTGTTCTCTGTTCTCGACAAGCTTCCAGCAGTCCTCGAGAAGAAAGGCCTGAATCTCCCTTCAGATGTCGTTGTCGACGGCGCCACCGACGGCGAGACCGACAAGCCTGACGTGCAGTTGGAGGGCAGCAATCTTGAAGTGAAGTTACTGTATCAGGTTTCGGAGGCTCGAATCTGGGGGGGCACGTGCCCCGACTCGGCCACCACCATCCTCTCCAAGCCATGTAAGACACGCGATGGCTGCATGTTCGGCTACAAGCAACTCGGCGTGGTGATGCCCGCAAACTTAGGCGGCAAACCGGGTGCCGATCCACAACAGGCACCCAAAGGCGTACACTCCAACCCGATCCTCCAAACACTGGCGCTCAATGGCGTTCCCTGGCCTGCCGATGTGACGCCCACCGTCGCGCCGTACAAGGCGGACACATCGCAAGAGTTTCCAAGCCAAGACGAAACGCGAGGCCTCGAACTGCTGCCCATCTGGCCGGAAGACAGCGTTGAACTGATCGCCAAAAGCAAAGAGGCGGGGGTCCCTGACCGAAAGGAACGCCTGATTTTCAGCTTTTACTCAGATGCGGGCTCGTTCCAATATCGTCGTACCGGCTACCAAGTTCCCCACAACGGATTTCAGGCCGACAAGCCCGCCGAATCGGCAAAATCGCAACTGGTCAACCTTTGGGTCGTGCTCCGAGACGGTCGCGGCGGGGTCGACTGGGCCGCGCGCAAGGTCATGGTCCACGCGGACGCCGACCCGCAGCTCCATCCGCTATGTGGCCCCGACCCAACGTTGCCCAAGTGTGACGAGGCGAAACCATGACCGGCGCGTCAATCCGCCGGCCAATGGCCCGCATCTCCAACATTCAGCGCCGCATCCCTTCGCTGCTCGTCCTGATGGGTGTGCTCGCCGGTACGATGACGGTCGCACGGCCAGCTCCCATATTGGCCGGTCCAAAGGCCACTCCAAAGGCTGTGGTGTTGCCACCCAAGCTCCTGACCTACGTGAAAGCTGTCTACCCGGAAAGCCTGCAAAAGCGCGGGCTACGCGGATCTGTGGTGCTGGAATTGAGCCTCGACATCAGCGGTGCCGTCGCCAAAATCCGCGTCGTTCGTTCCGCTGGCCCGGACTTCGACGGAGCCGCAGTCGCCGCAGGAAAGCAGCTCAAGTTCGCCCCAGCGACGCGTGCAGGTAAACCAATCGCCGTCCGCATCCACTTTCGCTACCGCTTTAGCCCCGAGATTCGTCGGCGAGCCCGTGCACGGAGCCTCGGGCGATACGACCGTCGCCCCTGGGAGCGCGCGCCATCCGGTTTTGAGAGCTTCAACGGCAGGGTCATCGAGCGCGGTACAGGCAGACCCGTCGCGGCCTGCACTGTGCTCATCGCCAGTCAGAAGCGCGAGGCGATGACCGACGTCGCCGGTCGTTTCTCCTTTGGATTGCTCAAAGCAGGTAAATTCACCGTCCAGGTGAGCGGCGCCGAGCACAAATCCCGCCGCTTCAAGGTCACCATTGCCGACGGCAAGACCACCTCCCGCACGCTGCGGGTCAACCGCAACTCCTACGTCATCTACCGGGCCACCGCGGTCGCCCCACCCGAGCCAGGCGAGATGGCCCGCCGTTCGATCAGCGCCGAGGAAATTCAACGAATTCCAGGCGTTTATGGAGACGCATTCAAGGTCGTGCAGAACCTGCCCGGCGTGGCTCGACCGCCTGCAATTAGCGGCGCCATCATCGTGCGCGGCTCGGCTCCAGGCGACACGCAGATCAACATTGAGGGTGTGCGAGTCCCGATCCTCTATCACTTCGGGGGTCTCTATTCGGTCGTCAACACGGACATTTTGGAGGGCATCGACTTCTACCCCGGCGGCTACGCTGTGCGCTACGGCCGAAAGACGGGCGGCCTGCTCCAGGCGCGCCTCAAGCTGGCGAAAGACGATGCGCCCTTCCACGGCTACATCGAATCCAACGTCTTCCACACTGGCTTTCTAATCTCCGGCGCCATCACCAAAGACATTCAAGTGACCCTGTCGGCTAGGCGCAGCTATATCGATTTGGTGCTCGCCGCAGTGGTGCCCGACGGAGCGCTGCCGTTCACTCTCGCCCCCAGATATTGGGACTATCAGCTCAAAGTCGACTGGCGCATCAACAACTGGATGGACGCATCGATGCTGGTGCTCGGCAGCTCGGACTCCCTCAGAGCCGTCATCGACCGGCCACCGCCCGGCTTTGGCAACGCCAATAGCGAGATCAGCACGACATCTGGCTTCCACGGCGCCATCGCCCTGCTGCGGATGCGCGGCGACGACTGGAAAGGCCGCACCACGCTGGGGGTGGTGCGAACATCAGCCAACCTGAACCTCCTCGACCAGTTTCGCTTCGACGTCGTGTCATGGCAGACGACCTTGCGGCAAGATTTCACCTTTGGCTCCGGTCCCCTGCAGATTCGCACAGGGTTGGATTTGTTCATTGACCCCTTTGAAGCCGAGGTACTGCTACCGCCGCAAGCGGCAGATCTCGGGGAAGGCGCCGACGCCGATGCGGGTAGTCGCCAACTCCAGATGAGCGCGGTGGGGGTCCAGCCCGCAGTTTGGTTCGACGCCGTCTTCAAGCTGCACAAGGATCTGGAGGTCGTGCCGGGCATTCGCCTCGATCTGTTCCGCGGCCAGAACACGGGGCAGACCATGCTGCCGCGGATCAACGCCCGCTACCGGATGCGCCCAGATCTAACCCTCAAAGGAGCCACCGGTATTCTCAGCCAACCTCCAGCTGTGCAAGACGTGGTCGACCGATTCGGAAACCCGAACCTCCTGCCTTTTTACTCGTGGGAGACCGCCATCGGCGCCGAATGGAAGCCTCATGCGCGCCTCGATCTCGACGTACAGGTCTTTCACAAGCGACTGTGGGACATGATCGTTCAGCCCCGCACCCCATTTGAAGGCTTCGGCAACCAAAACGCCGGTAGAGGCCGTATTTTCGGGCTAGAAGTGCTCTTGCGTCACCCGCCAGTGGGCAAATTCTTCGGCTGGATCGCCTATACCCTGATGCGCGGTTCTATCACCCCGCATCCCGGCATGGATGAGCGATTGCTCGACTGGGATCAAACCCACATCTTCACCGGTGTGGGCTCCTACAAACTGCCCGCCAACTGGGAGGTGAGCGCTCGATTCCGCCTCGTGTCCGGCAACCCACTGACCGCTGTGATCGGCGCCATCTACCAAGATCGCGGCGACGACTGGGATCCAATTCGCTCCGCATGCGTCAACTGTTCTCGATTGCCACCGTTTCACCAGCTCGATCTACGCGTCGACAAGAAATTTGTGTTCAACTCATGGATGCTGGGCGTCTACATCGACGTTCAAAACGTCTACAATCGGGCGAACCCGGAGCGCATCCAGTACAACTATGACTTCACGCAAAAAGCCTACCAATCGCTGCTACCCATCATCCCATCGTTTGGAATTCGCGGGGAGTTTTAGCTTATGAGTGCCGACGTGACGCTGACTCCGCACGCAGCGCTGCTCGCCATGCTCTTCGCCCACAATGGCGGGACGGTAGGTTTCGGGGCGCTGATGCGCGGGCTCACGGTCTACGAGGGGTGGCGCACCATCGCTGACCCATCCGGCGGCGTACTGACGAGGCCCAGTGTCGACGGCCCGTGGCTGGATCTGTTCGCCGACGACGCCGCACTGCTCGCCCATCTCAGTAAGGTACCGCAAGACATCGACCTGACGAGCGTTGGCGTCAACGGCAGCCTCTTTGCTCATTTTGACGAAGGGCTTGCAGGCATCCACATCCACCCGGGCCAAGACCACGAGCTCATTTTGGATCGTGCGAACGGCTCCATGGCCCGCGCCTGGGCGACGACAGCGCTCATTGAGGCCATGCTCGTCCAACGCAAATCTCTCGACCTGGACATGTTGCGCCAATGGCAGGGCTGGCAGCTGCTCATGCGTTCATCACCAGCGGAAGACAAGCCGCAGTTGGTCCTCACCGCTGATGCCCGCGGTCGCCCTGTCGCTGCCGTATTTACCGCCGATGATTGTCGGGAAGCTTTTCTCGAGCGGTTGCCCCCCGCCATGCGCGCCGGAATGACAGTTCGGCGAATGATGGGCGCACAAATCTTTGCGCAACTCGCCCACATGCCCGTGCACGGCGCCGCGTTCAATCCTGCTGGCCCCGTGCCCTCACGTGGCTACGACCGGGCCTGGCTAGCGCGAATCGCACGGCATCGCCCCACTGTGAATTAGCTACACCCCAAAAACTCACAACAGCCACAGAACTAGAAAAATGAGCGCGAATTCAGGCTCCAGGCCGACAAATTCAGCCCGCGACGGCGCAGACCGCGTTCACAGCCTCTTCAACCCGGTGGCTGCACTGCCGGGGGACGACTGGCCGCAGTGGCGCACGCGCATTAACACCGTCATCTTCAGCGCCAACAGCCGCTCCGGGTCGCTCTTCGATTGGCTATTGGTCGTCCTGATCGCCCTCTCGGTGGGCGTCGTGCTGCTCGAGAGCATCACCGACATTCGCGCACAGTGGGGAGATACGCTCCGTATCATCGAGTGGGTGCTGACCCTCGCTTTCACCCTCGAGTACGTACTGCGCCTGGCTACCGTCAAACGCCCGGGCGCCTACGCGCTCACCTTTTTTGGGCTGGTCGATCTCCTCAGCTTGCTCCCCACGTGGCTCAGTCTGGTCTTCGCGGGAACACAAGTGCTCGCCGTCATTCGTGTGCTGCGCATGTTACGTGTATTCAGGCTGCTGCAAGTGAGCCACTTTGCAGGTGAGGCCGAAGTCCTCGCCGAGGCCCTGGTCGCCAGCGCGACCCGCATCACCGTGTTCCTGGCAGCGGTGCTCACCATCGTCGTCATCATGGGGTCGGTGATGTACCTCGTTGAAGGCGAGCCAGCTGGCTTCGACAGCATCCCGCGCGGCATCTACTGGGCCATCGTCACCCTCACCACCGTCGGCTACGGCGACATCGCCCCCAAGACGGCGTTTGGCCAATCCATCGCGGCAGCGGTCATGGTCCTCGGTTACGCCATCATCGCCGTCCCGACTGGCATCGTCTCGGTGGAGTTGGGGCGCTCTGGGGCTGCAAAACCGGCCTCAAAGCCCGAAACCAGCTGCAGCCGCTGCGGTCTCACCCCGCACGACACCGACGCCCGCTACTGCAAACAATGCGGCGAACGACTGCCATCACGGAGCACGGATTGAATCAGCCCACCCCCTCGGTTCCGAGCGCGCAAACCGCCCCCCAACAGGCCACTTTTGCGGCGGTCGACCTCGGCTCCAACAGCTTTCACATGGTCGTCGCCCGCGAGGTCGACGGTGAGCTCCAAATCATCGACCGCATCAAGGAGATGGTGCGGCTCGCCGGTGGTCTCAACGACGACGGGAGCCTTGATCCGGTGGTGCAGGAGCGGGCGCTCAGTTGTCTGCAGCGCTTTGGCCAGCGATTGGCCGCCGCTGACCCCTCCCACGTCCGCGTTGTCGGCACCAATACACTGCGCAAGGCCCAACACGCCGCCGGCTTTCGGGATCGCGCACGCGAAGCCCTCGGCCATCCCATCGAGATCATCCCAGGCCGCGAGGAGGCCCGGTTGGTCTACCTCGGCGTCAGCCACAGCGGCGGTGAGCGCCCAGGCCGAAACCTCGTCGTCGACATCGGCGGAGGCAGCACTGAATGCGTCATCGGCGAGCGCTTCGAACCCATCGTCGCCGACAGTCTCTACATGGGCTGTGTCTCCTACAGCCAGCGCTACTTCCCAGGCGGAGTCATCGACGAGCAGCGCATGCATACGGCCCGCATGGCCGCCCGCCAGAAGGTCGAACCCATCGGTCGCGCCTACGCGGATCTGGGCTGGGACAAGGCCCTCGGCTCCTCCGGCACCATCGGCGCCGTGGGGCGGGTTTTACGCGAAAATGGCTGGAGCAAGGGTCCGATCACCCCAGACGGGCTGCGACAACTGCGCGACAAACTCGTCACCGCTGGCCATGTCGACAACATCAAACTGCTGGGGTTGAAGGAAGAGCGTGTGCCGGTCATCGCCGGTGGTGTCGCTGTCCTGAGCGGCGTGTTTGACCAGCTGCAGATCGCTGAGATGTGGCCAGCTGATGGCGCCCTACGTGAAGGCGTACTCTACGATCTGCAAGGCCGCGTGCGCCATGAAGATGTCCGCGACCGCACCATCGCTCGCTTGCGTGGTCGATTCGTCGTCGATGTACCCCAAGCGCGCCGGGTTCGCACGACCGCGTTGACGCTGCTCAACCAAGTCGCCGCGCAGTGGCATCTAGAGGGTCCATGGCCGCAAACTCTGCTGCGCTGGGCATCGGAGCTGCACGAGTTGGGCCTTGCTGTGAGCTACGGCGGCCATCATCGCCACGGCGCATACGTCGTCGAAAACGCCGATATGCCGGGGTTTTCACGTGACAATCAAGCGATCTTGGCGGCGATGATCCTAGGGCATCGGCGCAAGCTCAAACACGAGGCCTTCGCCAACCTTTCCGGCAGCAAGCACCGCCGGTTTGCCCTGCGACTGACCGTCATTTTACGACTCGCAGTGCGTCTCAATCGCAGTCGCTCCGACGAACCAACGCCAGAGCTGACGCTATCGGCGAAGGGAGACAGGCTGCGGCTCGCCCTGCCCGAGGCTTGGCTGTCGGCTCATCCGCTGACTGTGGCCGATCTCGCCACCGAGAAGCAGCGCCTCCATCACGCCGGGATCAAGTTGGAGCTCAGCTCCGCTAGTCCGCCTCAGCCAGCAACTTGAGAAGGGCCGACTGGGCAGAATAAGGCTCCTCATCATCCTGGGGAGTCGCCCGGACATATTCGCCGCTCGCCTGCAGCAGCCATGCCTGCGTGTTGTCTCGCAGGTACTTCAACAGCCCCTCTTCCACCAGACGGTCCACCAACTTCGGATCCGCAATGGGCCAGCACGTCTCCACGCGGCGGAAGAAGTTGCGCCCCATCCAGTCCGCGCTAGCGCAATAGGTCAACCGCTCGCCACCCGCATGAAAGTGGTAGATGCGCGTGTGCTCCAGAAAGCGCCCGACGATGCTGCGCACGCGGATATTGCCAGAAACCCCTTCAATTCCGGGCCGCAGACAGCAAATTCCGCGAACGATGAGGTCCACTTCAACGCCCGCTTGGCTCGCGTCATAGAGCTTCTGGATAATGGTCGGCTCGGTCAGCGAGTTCATTTTCGCGATAATGTGCGCGGGCTTACCATCACGAGCGCGCTCCGACTCTTCATCGATGAGCCGGCAAAGGGTCGTGTGCAAACTGAACGGCGCCTGCAACAGCTCATGCAGGTCGACATTCTGCCCCAGGCCGGTCAGCTGCATGAAGACCTTGTGCACGTCCTCGCACAGCTTCGGCCTCGCGCTCATGTAGCCGATGTCGGTGTAGGCCTTCGCGGTGCCGGAGTGATAGTTGCCGGTGCCCAGGTGCACATACCGCCGCATGCCATCGCCTTCGCGCCGGACCACCATCAGCAGTTTGCAGTGCGTCTTATGACCCACCACCCCGTACGCCACCGTCGCGCCAGCGTGATGCAGCTTCGACGCCAGCTCGATGTTCGCGCGCTCATCAAACCGTGCGCGCAGCTCAATCACCGCGGTCACTTCCTTACCGGCTCTGGCCGCCTCGACCAAAATGTCGGCCGCTGGCGAGCGCTTTCCGGTGCGATACACGGTCATCTTGATGGCGAGCACATCTGGGTCATCCGCCGCCTGCCGCAACAACTCCAGCACGGGTGCAAAGCCCTGAAATGGCTGGTGACTCATGACGTCACCGCGACGCAGCACCTCGAAGATGTCCGTCATGTTGTTGAACTCAGCTGGCGATCCGGGAAGGAAGGAGCGCGACTTCAGGTCGGATCGGTCCACCATCCCCACGAGCGCCTGGAGCCTGTGCAGGTTGACCGGGCCATCGACGGCATAGACGTCCAACTTGGTCAGCTCGAACTGGTCAAGCAGCAGCTTGCGCAGGTGTTCCGGGCAACTATCGACCACCTCCAAGCGCACGGCATCGCCATAGGGCCGCCGAACGAGCTCACCTTCCAAAGCGTTCTTGAGGTCGTCGATCTCCTCCTCATCCACCCACAGGTCGCTATTTCGCGTCACCCGAAACTGATGGCAACCGGTCACCTTCATGCCCGGGAACAGCAGATCTGCGTTGGCGTGAATCACCGAGGACAACAAGACGAAATTGTGCGAAACATCCGAAAATTCAGGCGGAAATTCGATAAGTCGCGGCAAAGAACGGGGCACCTGGACCACAGCAAGGCCGCTGTCCCGACCAAAAGCGTCGCGTCCTTCGAGGGTTACAACGAAGTTCAGGATCTTGTTCTGGATGTTCGGAAACGGATGCGCCGGATCCAGCCCCATGGGGGTGAGCACGGGCAAGACCACCCGCGAAAAGTACCCCCGGGCCCAAGCACGCTGGTCATCCGTCCAATCGCGACGCCGACTGATGCGAATGCCGGCATCGTCGAGGGCCGGTAGAATCTGGTCATTGAGCACGCCGTAGTGCTCGTCGACGAGCTGATGGGCCTCGCGACTGATCGCCTCCAATGTCTGCCGCGGCGACAGACCGTCAGGGTCCGTCACGCCGAGATCGAGCGCCATCTCCTGCTTCACACGACCGACGCGAACCTCGAAGAATTCATCCATATTCGTCGAGCAGATGGTCACGAAGAACAGCCGTTCCAGAAGTGGAATCGTCTCGTCTGCTGCCTGGGCCAGCACCCGTCGGTTGAACGCCAGCAGCGCCAGCTCCCGATTGATGTAGAGCCGTGGGTCGACGATGCCGCGCAAAAAGACGCCAGACGCCGACTGCGGAGACGCCGGTCTGTCGCGCTTGCCGTTAGTTCGTTTGTTCCGCTTCGACGATTTCGTCTTCCGACCGTCTTTTCGAGTCACAATGCCTCCGGGGCTCAAGTCACACGTCTGCCGTGCACAAGGTAGGCCCGCTCTGCAGGCGCGGCTACAAAAGCGATCGATGGCGGGTCAGACCGCACGCATGGAAGCCAATTGCGAGACGTGGAATCAGACGGCACGTTCGACGCGAATTTGAGAGCGAGTTGACCGAAGCCCCTACTTGCAGGGGTCGGTCGACTGCGGTGAAAAGCCCGCCTGGGCCAACTTACACGCGTTGCTGTAGGTGTTCTTGTCGCAGCCACACAGCGGCTTTTGCGTTCCGTCGCAGACCGGCGGGATGGGCGTGCACTTGCCCTTGCCGCTGCAGTCCCCAGCGGTGTTGATTTTGCAGTAGTAGCCCTGCGCACACAGAACCGGCTTCACCGGCCCGATCTTGCACGTCACTGCGGTGTTGCCCGTCGGGCATTTTCCGAGGTGGGCGAGACCAACGCTGGCCTGCCTACGAAAGCAGCCACTCGGATACGTCTTTCCATCGCAACCGCACTCCGGGCTGCCGCCATTTGGGCAAGCCTTGCCGGGCGCGGGGCGGCAAATGCCGATGCCGTTGATGCTGCAAGTTGGGTCACAGATCTCTCCGGCTACACAGCTCTTGCCGTACTTACCACCGCATAAAACGTCCGGTTTTGCGCACTTTCCGCCGGTTTTGACGATCGCACCGGCGACCTGTGCATCACACAGCGAGGTGTAGGTTTTACCGTCGCATCCGCAGACTTCTGCGACCACGGCTGGACATACGTTTGGGGTCGGAAGGCACTGGCCGATGACCAGACCTGTGCACTTGCCCACGCCGACCAGGCAGGTCTTACCGCTGCCGCATTCGCTACCCGTGGGCCCCGTCGTCGCGTTGTAGGTGCAGACCTTCGGGCCACTTGTCGCGTCCGCACCACCCGCACTACCGGTGTCGGAGCTACCAGCGGCGCCAGCGTCTCCGCTACCAGCGGCGCCATCAGTCCCGGCTCCACCCTGCCCACCCCCGTCATTGCCAGCGCCACCGGCGGCATCTGCGTTTGACTGCACGGCGTCCGCTTGGAAGGTCTGGCCCGCATCGCCGCTGTTACCACCGTCGTCAGCCGCGGTGCCACTGTCGTCGGCCGCGGAATCCGCTGCTACGTCCGTCGTTTCAGTGGTGTCGTCAGCGCTCGATGAGCCGTCCTGCGAACCACCACCGCAGCCCCAGGAAAGCAGCGCCAAAAGCGAGAGCCAAACCACGTTGTGGCGTACGCGTAGTCGCATCATAGCCTCCAGCCGAGGCAAGCCTCGGGGCGTCCAGGTACCTCTTAACTTTATCTATCGAAACCGAGGCTTGCAAGGATGCATTGCCGGGATCTACCCTTCCTGTTCACCAGTGGGGAGGTGCGCGATGATTTGGCGGCGACTCAGCCTTTTTTCGGCGCTGTTGGTCGTGATGCTGGCCTTCGCCTGCGGCACGGAACCTGGTGAATCTACAACACCAATCGGGCATTCAAACGGCGCTAGCAGTGGCGAACTTTCTCCCAACGGCGCTGGCGGCCAAGGGAACTTTGGTGGCGACGACGCTGGTGGCGGCTCCTCGCCCAACAACCCCAACGATCCCAACGCTCCTGACCCCAGCGGCAACCTCCCGACGACGATTCCGGTCCACATCGAAGTTCCGCCTGGAAATCCCGGTTTTGTCTCCGGTGATGACACTCCTACACAATTCGGCGGCAGCAGCAGTGGCGGCGCGAGCAACGGCGGCAAGCCAAGCTCCCATCCGGGTGCGAAGGCGACCATCGCCGGCCTAGACGACGAGCCCGCCGGAACGACCGGTGTCGTCACGGCGTCTGCTGGTCCGCTCAAAGCGCAACAGAAAGTCACGACGGCCCGCCGCAACGCAGTGTTTGTTCGGATGATTGTACAGACACCCGAGACCACCTCCGATGCGCCCACGGTGGTCGGTCACCTCATATTGACGGACGTACACGGTAGCGGCCGTGTCACGATTGGAACGGTCGTGCAAGTTGAAGCGACGATCGCTGGCTCCAAGCCCCATACAATCGAAGTGAAAGCCAACGGCCAGGGGCACGCGGCGTTCGCCATCACATTGCCGAGCGCGTGGTTCTCAGCGGCCGTCAGCGTCAGTTTGAAAGCGCGTCTGGTCCTCAATCCAGCGGTCGCCTCAGCCGCGCACTCGGTCAAGTTGCTCGCTAAAGTGAAGCACAAGCCGTCGCCGTCGTTGGGCGGCAGCGTCCTGCTGCCCAGCGCGACGCAAGGTGCCGGCCAGACTTTTACTGTGCCGGTCTACGCCCACACGCAGGTCAATACGCTCGATTCGGTCGACGCGGAGCTGACGTACGACCACACCAAGCTGACCGTCGCCAAAGTGACCCTCGGCGCATCGGTGAAAGGCGAGGCCAAACAATCTGCCGGCAGCGTCCGGGTGGTCGGCACGCGCGCCCCGGGCGTTGGGCTCGGGCAGGCGACGGGCAAAGTCCTCGTTGTGAGGATTACGTTCATGGTCAAGCTGACGATGACCTCCGTCGGCGGCCCCGCATGGATCAAGGCCAAGCTGCACAAACTCCACACGCTCAAGCAGATCCCGCTGGTGGGTCCGGGCACGGCCGCGATGGTCCACCATCGCAAAGGCTCGGGCGATACCGGCCACGTCCATCTCGCGGCGGACAAAGCCCTCGGCATCTTCGCTTGGGCTGACCGTCATGTCCTGTACAACACCGCGCAGCTGACCGGCAAAGCCGTGCAGGTCAAGGTGCATGCGAAGGCGGTTTGGCGGTTCGCCGGCGTCAAAGACTGCCCCGCCGATGTCGAGAGTGAGTCGCCCAAAATCGTCAAAGCGAACGGCAAAGGCGGCCTGACGCTGTCGGGTAATGAGACGAGCGGCGCTGAAAAAGTTCAGGTGCTGGTCAAGTACAAGGGCCTGCACACCGTGCTGCGTGTTCGCGTGTGGTTCGTCTACAAGGTGATCGTCTCCTCGTCGGACAAGCTGCTCAACGCCATCGCTGGCCCCCATGGTTGCCCGGGCAGCAGCGGTCGCTATCAGAGCGCTCGCATCCGTGTGGTCGCCATCCTGCGCTCCGGCAAGCAGATCGCGAAGGCCATCGTGACGAACTTGGTGCACCTCAAGAGCAGCAACCCCAAGATCGCAGAGCTCGATGGGCCACTGCTGGTAGGCAAGTCGAAGGGCAATGTGCAAATCCACGCCCACAAGGGTCTCAACGGCCCAGCGCTGGCGTCTGTAAAGCTCGCGTGCGTAGACGAAACGGTGACGATTGCGGCGCTCTCAGCCCACGTAGCGACGTCGCTCGGTTTTGATCCATGGGACAACAAACCGCTCAATCCGGACGCCACCAAGGACTGCACAGTCCGGCTGAAGCAGCACCTGAACGTCAAGAACAAGATCGCCCACGTCTTGGGATTTGCGAAGTGCTCCGACGGCGCCACCATTCAAGTCACCGCGGGTATGGGACTCACCCTGCAGAGCATGCGTCCCAAACACGTCACAGTTGTAGCTGGGAAGCTGAAAATTCAGGCGATTGGCGAGACCGAGGGCAAGTGGGTCAAGCTCATCTGGAAGTCCTGTAAGGGCACCATCGCGGTGGGTCTCGGCTACATCAAGATCAAGTGGAGCAAGGGCCCTAACGGCGGCAGTTCTTCGGGTGGTGGCGCGTCAAGCGGCGGCGCATCCAGCGGCGGCGGTGCATCCAGCGGCGGCGGTGCATCCAGCGGCGGCGGTGCATCGAGCAGCGGCGGTGCATCGAGCAGCGGCGGTGCATCGAGCAGCGGCGGTGCATCGAGCAGCGGCG
>JAGSHB010000042.1 GCA_023954815.1 Myxococcales bacterium
ACCTCCCTGAGAACTGTCGGTGCGGCTGACAGCGACCGCCTCCCGCATGAACAGCTCCTCCAGCGTATCGCGCACCGGATGAAGTTCGACCAGCTGACCGCCTAGTTCTGTGACCGTCGCGGTCAATCCGCTCACCGCCGTGGGTGGTAGTCGCACACTCACCAGGCCCTCTCCCGCACTGACGATCTCCACGTCCGCTAGCGCCGTGAGCGCATCCGTCGCCACATCGCCTGGGAGCCGCAACATTGCCTCACTGAGCAGCCGGTCCCGGTGCAGCAGGGAGTCCAGCGTGCCCTCGGCAATAGCAGCGCCTTCGTTGAGGATCACGACCGAGTCACAGACGCTCTCGATGTCGCTCAGCACGTGGCTGGTGATAAATAGCGTGCGGCCCTCTTCGCGCAGCTCGACCATCAGATCGCGCAGCTCCTTACGACCGATGGGGTCGAGGCCGCTCATGGGCTCGTCGTAAACCAGCAGATCGGGGTCGTTGATCAGGCTCTGCGCGATGCCTACCCGCTGCAGCATGCCCTTGGAAAAGCCGCGCAACGTCCGGTTCATCGCGTGGCCGAGACCGAGACGCTCAAGTAGCGCGACAATGCGAGTTTTCCGGACCTCAGCGCTGATTCCGAACAATTGGCCGACGTAGTCCAGCACCTCGGTGGGCTTGAGGTAGTCGTAGAAATACGGGTGCTCCGGCATGTAGCCAATGCGCGCCCTGGCCATGGGATCGCTGGTCTTCCTACCGAAGAGCTCGATGTCGCCGCGGGTCGGCTCGATGAGGCCCAGCATGCACTTGATAGAGGTGGTCTTACCCGAGCCATTAGGCCCGAGGTAACCGAGCGCCTGGCCGCGTTGCACGGTGAAGCTGACGTCTCTGACAGCTTCGACTTTGGTGCCGCGCAGCCCCGTCCGAAAAGTCTTGCCGAGGTGCGAAACATTGATGATGGGGGCGTCGCTCACAGGCCCATCTCCTCGCGATACCAAGCGATGGTTCGCCGCAATCCCTCTTCGAGATCGATGGTGGGGGCGTAGCCGATGAGCTCACGCGCTTTCGAGATGTCCGGCACGCGCAGCTCCACATCCGGGTGGTCCCAGCGCACGTGCTCCACAGCGCTGCCAGATTTGGTCAGCCGTTTGATGTCGTGGGCGAGCTGGTGAATCGTCACCGTCGAACGGGGCGTGCCGATGTTGAAGCTCTGGCCGACGGCGCCTTCTTCGGTCAGCACGAGCAGGATGCCGTCGATGATGTCGTCGATGTAGCACCAGGAGCGAATCTGCGATCCATCGTTGTGGATCGTCAGCGGCGTGCCCTCGAGCGCGCGGCGGATGAAGTGGTGAATCGCGCCGGTACCCACCTGCCGGGGCCCGTAAATATTGAAGGGCCGGATACTGACCGTCGGCATGCCGTACTGCTTGTAGTAGTTGTGGCACAGGTGCTCGGTCGCCAGCTTGCTGACCGCGTACGTCCACCTGGCCTCGCCGACAGCGCCCAGGGAGGTTGCGTCGCCCTCGGTGACACGAAATGCATAGCGGCCAAAGACCTCAGACGTTGAAAAATCGATGACCCGAGAGAGTTTGTGACCAGCGCTCATCAAGCTGTGCGCGATCTCCAGGACGTTCATCGTGCCCTGCATGCTGACCTGCATCGTCAACACCGGGTTATTCATCACCGTGTCGACCCCCGCGATGGAGGCCATGTGGATGATGTGATCTGCACCCGCCAGCGCGCCGAGCAGCGCATCTTTGTCGCGCACATCACCACGGACCAGGCGCACGTTGTCGCGCTCGAGCAGGTCGGATGCGGTGACCGCGTCCCTGTGCAGGTTGTCGAAGAGCACCACGGAGACCGTCGGATCGTCCGAGAGGCGCCGGGCGAGCGTCGAGCCGATAAAACCAGCACCGCCGGTGATCGCGACGGTAGTTCCGCTGAGTTTTTTCGCGGCTTGTGCAGCGGAAGCGGGCGAACGACCAATCATGGGGACTCCGAGGCGGCGGCAGTGGCCGCCCGAGGCAGAAACATCGATGGGGAGACGCTGTCAGGGGCAGGTGGCGCAGGCGGTGCTGGGCGTCCGGCCATCGGCAACTCTTCGTTGGGATCGAGGGTGTCACCGGCGTCGAGCGCGCCCCGGGGGGCTTGCACCATGGCGATGTCGAGCTGCTTGAGGAGACCCGGCACGACCGGGTGCTCGGGCATCCAGTTTTCCGGCTGATAGTAGGTAATCGGCGGCGCAGTGATGCGCTTGGGACCGACGACCATCGAGAGGGTCTCCTCCAAAATCGGCCAATCGCGGCCATGGCCATGATCGAGCCAGCCGAGGGTCGCCGCCGCGATGTTTTTGTCCCGTTGGCGCAAGCGGATCCGCAGCTCTCGCCGCTCGTTGGCCGTGCCCGCCGCATAGCTCGCCATGGCTGCCCCGACGCTGTCCGTCATCCGCCCTGCGCGCGCGTATTGGTGCGCCAAGTAGTTCGGGTTGAGCGTAAAACCAGGCATTTGGTAGGCCATGGCCAGGTATTGCAGCGCCACGGCCTCGCGTTGCTTGCGTTCGATGACCCCATACCGCGCCCGGTAGGCGAAGATGTTGTAGGCGATCTCGTGATACAGCCAGCCATCGAGCGGAAAGTGCTCGAGGCCCAGCCGGGCAAAGGCGTTGGCCCGCCGGTTGACGTCTTCGTCGATGGCCTGACCGAATTTGATGACCTGCGCGCCCCAGCGATAGGTCGACTGATTGTGCGCATCCAGGCCCCAGATGGCGTCGAGGTACAGATCGATGTACGGCATCTGGCTGTCGCCGAGCAGGTGATCGACGAAGTAGTGGGCCACCCGCAAGAACAGGAGATCGGCGACGAAACTCTGGTTGCCGAGGGAGGCGACGCGCAGCACCTCAACCGGCGGCACGTAGATCGTCTCAGCGCGGATGCCCAGGTACCGCTGCGGCCGGGCGATGTCCTTGTTGGTGTGCAGCCATTGATTGGCGAAAATCAGCAGCCACAAGCTCATAGCGAGGACGCTGAGCAGACGACGATTGCGCGGGCGACGCAGCCAAAACCCCGAAAATTCAGCCCACCAGCCGGTTGATGCTGCGGTAGGTTGTGATGTGTGAAGCGAAGGTTTGGCCATCTGACGCGCGATTCCTACTTGCCTGCCTACGAGCGCTAACGAACGGGGGGACAACTCCGGCGGGGCCTGAATCTACGCGCGTTGAGCCATCGTGCCAACTCTCTGAGCGGTGACAATTCGGACCCTCTTGGGGTGTCCATACACTGGCCCTGTGCGTGTTCGTCCGGCTTTTGATTGACCGCTTCGCTGCAGCCGCGCCAATCTCCACCTCCGAATTGCTGATCCGAGAGGTCTTGATGCGCCATTTGCCTGTTGTCCTGCTGTCCCTGGCGCTTGCCTTGTCGCCGATTTTCGGTTGCAGCTCAGAGACGTCTTCATCGTCTGAGGATGCGGCCGTCAAAACTGATGGCGGCACCGATGGCGGGACCACGGCAGACGGCGAAACCGAGGCCGATAGCGCGGCCACCCAGGACATCGCTACCCCCGATTCAACAGCGACAACGCCAGATGCGGCGGCGGGCGATGCTGGAAGCGATGGCGGAACCGACGGCGGAGCCACCCCTGACGCGAACATCGATCCCTGCACTGCCACGACCGGCGGCCTGAAAAAGACCATCGGGATTCCCCTGGGCGAGACCCTGCATTTCTCCGGTGACGACTACCTCGCATTTTGGGGCAAGGATCGGCCGTGTGCGGTGCAGTTGGTCGACAAACCCAAAGGTGCGCAGGCAGGTCTCCTCGGTGGCGGGACACGGCTGACCCCGGATGTTGCGGGCAATTGGCAGATCCAGAGCGGCGCCGACGTGATCACCATCACCGTGATCGAGAACTACTGGAACGCCGACACCTTCCAGAACTTCAACTACTCGCCGACCTCGCCGATCGCAGTGCAGATGACCGGCAAGGCCAAGAGCGTCATCTGGATCGCGGCGCCCACCTCGTGCTTGGTCCAGCAGGTCGATCTGACAGACGCCGGCGCCAAGATCGTCAAGACGGTGCGCACTGGCGCTTGGCCAACCGCCGTCGCTGTGTGGCCCGGCACGGACTTCTTGCTGGTGACCCAGACGGCGAGAGACAGCATTGGTTTCCTCAATACCAAGACCGGCGTGCTCGAAGACGCGGTGCTCGTCGGCAATGAGCCGGCCAATATCGTGCTGGAAAAAACCGACGGAAAGCCCCCGAAGTTCGCCTATGTCGCGCTATCGGGCGAAGACAAGGTGGCGAAGTTGGATCTGCAGAGTCGGCAGATCGTGGCGACGGTCAGCGTCGGGCGTGATCCCCGCGCGATGACGCTGGTCGGGCAGACGCTCTATGTCGCCTCGCTCATCTCATCCAATACCCACCCGCGTGGGCCCAAGCAGCTCAAGGACAAGAAGACCGGCGAGAAACACCCGGTGCCCGAGTTCATGCAGCGCGATGTTGCCGCGATCGATACGACCACCATGAAAGTCAGCGGCTGGGCGCGCGAGGTCGGCACCATTTTGCGTGGCGTGTTCATGCAGCCGGCTCAGGGCAAGGTCGCTAGCCGTCTGTTGGTGGCGGCGACCTTCGCGGACAATACCAAGCTCATGGTCGACGCCAATACGCGGCCTCATGCGCACCACCTCGTCGCGCTAGATCCCGATAAATTCAGTCTTAAAGCGCCAGGCAAGGCCGAATCTGCGGTGGTGACTGACATCGATTTGGACAAGCAGATCCACGGGGCTGGTGCCGCGGCGAGCCCGTACACCATGGCCACGACGCCGGATGGCAACTACTTGGTGGTCAGCCTGAGCGCGAGTCGCGGGCTGCTCTTTCTCGATCCCAAGACCTTGGCCGAGCGGGGCCGTATCAAGACCGGTCACGACCCCCGCGGGTTGGTGTTCGCCCAGGGTCGCGTGTGGACCTACGCTTGGCTCAGCGACACGCTGGAGGGCGTTCCACTCCCCGGCGCGCCGACGGAGGTTGAGGTCAACGCTGGCGGTTTGGGTGGCGGCAAGGGCGGCAAGACCAAGATCAAGATCTGGAAAATGGGTCCGCTGGGACCTGCGAAACCGGTGAAGCTGACCATTGGCAACGATCCGACGCCGAAAGAGGTGCGTGCGGGCCAGCGCATCTTCAACGACGCTGAGTTTTCAAAGTTCGGCCAGTTCTCCTGCAACAACTGCCACGTCGATGGGCTGACCGACGGGCTGACGTGGGATCTGCTCATCGACGGTCCGGTCAACACGTTGGCCTTTCGCAACGTCGGCGGAACCGATCCCTTCCTGTGGGGCGGGCAGCTGCCGACGCTCTTCGACTTTTCCCGGGAGGTGCTCAAGCTCGTCGGCGCGCAGGCCAGCGGCAAGCAGATGGAGCAGCTGACCCAATACATGATGAGCGTCACCGCGCCGCCCAACCCCTTCGCGCTGCCGGGTGGCAAGCTCACCGCTGACGCGAAAAAGGGCAAAGTGTTGTTCAACGAGTTCACGAGCAAAGGTGGCGGCGAGTGTGCGGGCTGTCATGGCGGACCTTTGGGTACGACCGGCATCACGGTCGACGGCAAGACACCGGATGAGAAGACCGACGTACCCAGCCTGCTCGGCGTCTACGACACGGCTCCTTACGGCCGCCAAGGCCAGTGGGCCACGCTCTCGGAGATGGTCGACTACGCCCTTGAATTTACGGGCGCAAAGCTCTCGGATAGCGAGCGGAAGCAGGTGACTGCATTCGTGGCGCAGCTGCCCGGCGACCTGCTCACGCTCAACAGCGCGACCCCCGCCAACAACGCCAAGTACGTGTGGAAGGGCACGGCTGTGGAGCTGATCTTCAGTCATGTGATGGCGCCCGGTCAGGAAGACAAGTTCACCATCGTCACGGGCCAGGGCTCGAAGGCCAAGCCACTGCCAGGATCGTGGAAGCTCAGCGGCCGTTATGCGCGCTTTACGCCAACGAGCCCGCTCACAGCCAACACGGTCTACGGCATCACGGTCGCTGCGGGTCTCCAGGGTACGTTTGGCCAGCACCTGCCCTCGCAGTTGGTGTTGGGGTTTGAAACCGGCGGCACGCCTGCCTTCGATGTCTCCGGCCAGTGGAAGCTCACGTTGCAAAACCAGCTGGTCGGCAAGATCGGCGTGGACATCGCCCTGCTCATGGCCAAGGGCGGAAAGTTCACCGGTGTGCTGCTCGACAAATTCGAGGAAGGCAACGTCGGCGCCGACGCGGTGGCCGGAGTGGTCAGCGATAAGGTCTTGGTACTGGAGCCTTTTTACGTCGACTCACAGTTCGGCAAGTTCTTCGTCAAGGACGGCATCAAGTCGAACATGACCGATGGCAACAAGGACGGCTATGCAGATGCAGGCGTGGGCAGCTTCGACTTCAAGTTTGGCAACACGGTCTACAAGGTCAACGTGACCTGGAAACGCACGGCGCTTCCCAAAACGACGGCGCCATAGCAGTGTGCGGCGTAATTAAAATTACTGTCGCAGCACACTGCTAGTTTCCTTCATTATTGGGGGGCTAAGAGCGCCCCCAGCCGCGGCAAGCCGCGACTTCCCCATCCCAGCAGCCTGCGCCCCAAACGCGTCCTTCTCCGAAAAATCGAGAAAAAGCGCAGTCTGATAGCATTCCGATCAAACGGGCCATCCAACCCTACGAGACCAGCGCCTGCCAACGCGAAAGGCAGGCGTCCATCGCGTAGTGAACTGCGATCTCATTCGCTGCTTTTTTACCGGATTTACGGGTCTTTTTGCGGTGGTTGGCTGCATCGCAGAGCGCGGCTGCCAGCCCCTGGACGTCCCCGGGCGGAACCTTGGCGAGCGCGTGCTCCAAGTCAGCGGCAGCACCCACATCGGTGCCCACAACCGCGCAACCCACGGCCGCCGCTTCCAGTACGGCCATCCCTTGGCTCTCCCACCACGACGTCTGCGCGATCACATCCCATTTGGCCGCCATGCTGGTCAGTCGCTGATACGGGACGGCGCCCACAAAGCGGGCGTCGACGCCCAGCCGCTGCGCTTGGCGCGTCAACCTGGCTCGCAATGGTCCGTCTCCTACAACAGTCACTTGCAATCGGGTACCCCTGTGCCCAGCCGTGGCCGCCGCCGACAGCAGCAGACCGGGCGCCTTCACCGGCAGGAGGGAGGCGACGAGCCCCACCCGTAGCGGGGCGTCATCTCCTTGCGGTTTCGGCCTCTGGCTCTGGGATTGAATCACGCGATCGGGCAGGGGCAACGGCATCTGGGTCGTCTTGGCGCGCCACCGTTCGGGCACCCGGTCTGCCAACCAGGGGGAGCCAACGGTGACGTGATCGGCATGGCGGAGGGCAGATTGCACCAACCAAGGGCCGAGGCCTTCCAGTCGACCGCCGTAGGGCACGGCAGGCAATCGGGCCAGCTCGCCGCCCATCAGCGAGACGATGGTGCGCGCACCGAGCGCCCGGCCAGCCAGCACAGCGACCATGCCGGGCTCGTCGGCCCAGAGTCCTTGCACCACGTCGAACGGACCCGCCCGCACCACCGTGGCGACCGCGCGGGCCAGCAGGGACAACCGACCGGCGCCAGAGATGTCTGCCCCACCGAGCGGAATGACGCGCAGTGGGCCGAGCGTGTAGGGAGTATCGGAGTGAGGAAACCGCAGACTGACGACGGTGACGTCGTGGCGGCCACCCAATGCCGTGGCCCAGGCGCGCAACGCCGGGATGCAGTTATCCGCCGTGTCCGTCGAAAACCCAGGAACGACCAGGCACACGCGCAGGGGCTGGCTCACCAGCCGACACCGAGTGAGATACTCGAAAAGGGCTGAAGGGCCGCCATGGGAGTGATCAGCTTGCGGGCTCCCGGCAGCCATGCTGCGCCGGCCTTCAGGTCGCCGACGAACTCGAACCCCAGACCGATTGGGCGCGTCCATTGCACCCCGACCGCTGCTTCGGGGCCGGCGGTCTCAATCGCGTCTTCCACGTCTGGATCGCCAAAGTCGAAGCCAGGTTCGTCCGGCGCGAGTTGGAGTTCCGCCATGCCCAGGCCCACCCGCAATTTGAGCAGCTGATCGCCGAAGCGCCAGGACATCGCGGAGACATTGAGTCGAAAGTGAGCGATTTCGGCGCCGGGGTCGCTGTGCAGGATGCCGCTGCCCGTGCCGCAACTTTCAATCGATACCCGCTCGAGAGGCGACAGCTCGACACAGATCGTCGGGCGACCGTTGGTGCTGCTGGTCGCGGCGCCAGCGCGCATGTTGAACCACGTGCGGGCGGGCGGGGCTGCTTTGGTCAGCTGGAACTGGCCGCTGAGCTGGGCATGGGCCGACGTGGGGGCGAGTAGCGGACAGACGAAAAGAGGCAAAATGGCCGATAAAACCAGGTAGATTATGCGGTTTCGCCTCATCTGTGATGACTGCCATCTGTGTGCGGTCAAGCCCATTTCTTCTCCGACAAACGCGGGCCAATCTCCAGCCGTTGGCGCGTTCGGCCCTCATTCCATGCCCGATCGCCAGCTCAATCGCAATCACGCATCACCCCAATGACATGCACGGGTGGAATCACGGCTGTTGTGACGAGGGGTTCGTCGCCACGAGCGTCCAGATCAACAGGGCGAGCGCCGGAAGGCCCAGTGCGGCCCACACAGCGAGCTCCGGCGCTGCAGCCGACGCCGCGCCGGCACCGGCTACGGCGTACACACAGCTGATCGGTGCGGTGCCGATGGCTGAGAGTGCGGCGAACTTTCGGGCTGACATGCGGGTGAGGCCTGCCAAGCACGAGACGGTCTCCGTCATCATCGGAACCGCCCGTGAACTGACGATGAACCAGCCGCCGACCTGGTCCGTGCGATTCG
This sequence comes from Myxococcales bacterium, assembly GCA_023954815.1. Taxonomy (GTDB): domain Bacteria; phylum Myxococcota_A; class UBA9042; order UBA9042; family UBA9042; genus UBA9042. The sequence goes on from JAGSHB010000042.1 coordinate 8,845, forward strand.
CGACTTTGGCCGCCTCATCGGCGCCGACGTAGCGCTCAAACGCGGCCTGCCCGTAGCGCCGGCACAGGGCGAATCCAGCCATCGCGCCGGCCATCGCGCCCACAAAGTTGGCGAGCGCGCCCCAAATCGGCCCAAGCATCCACCCGGCGGCGGTCATGACGACACTGCCGGGCACGGGGAGGATCAAATCGGCAGCGAGCAAGCCAACGACCAATGGCGCGATCACAGCGCGGTCGTTCGCCCACCGGTCGAGCCACTGTCGCGCCGCGGCTTCATCGGTCAGGCCCAAGACGGTGGCGAGGGTAAAGCTCACGGTGAACAGGACGATGAGGAGGAGTCCGATTTTGCCGAGGCTACGCAGACCGCTGCGGCCGCCACTCACTGGGCTTGGTCTACGGGGCAACCCGCGCAATCGCGCACCATGTTGGCCTCGCGCTCAGCTGGAACGGCGCCGTCGGTGTGCCATGCGGCGCCAACGACGGCTTGCACGTCGCCGTCGGGGCCCAGCACGGGGATGGCGATGGCGGCTTTGGCGTCGACCGCCTTGGCCCCTGGGCGCACATTGCCGGACTTGTCGTCCTTGAGGTTACAGGTCTGTACCGGTGCCTTCGCCAGCTGGGCAGCGCCAGCCATCCCCCGGCCGTGGGGTACATGGCGGACCGCCGCGATGACCGGCGGCGGAATGGCGATGGCTGCCGCGAGATGCAGATCGCCCTGTTTGGCGACATGCACTGTACCGGCGCTAGCACCGTGATCGGCGAGAAATTGAGTCAGCCAGCGCTGCAGCGGGGTGTTCGTCCATGGGGGCATCTGTGTTCTCCACTGTTTGATCAGCACGGTCGACTTTCGGGGTGAGCTAGCGTCGAGTCAACGCCCAGATGGTCCATTGATCGACCTGCTTGAGCTTCGTGAGCCGACCGTGTTGGGCCAGCCAGTCGAAGTTCAGCGCCGGACCGCGGCCGCGCCATTGCCCGGCGAGGTCTTGACCGCTGGCGACTACAAAACTTGGCTGCTTTGACGGCCATTTCTGCTCGAGTACAGGCGGCGGCGTGGTGGCGAGTTCGAGGACTGCGCGGCCGGTGCGTCCCGCCAGATCAGCGGTGAGTCCAAATGCGAAGATCTGGGCGCGTTTGGGGAGGAGTTGGTCGATTTGCATGGCTGCCGCACGGCGACTAGCTGCCATGTCGAGGTGACGAACGATCACCCGAGGAGCCCACACAACCTGCACAACGATGGCTAGTACCAATGCCGTCTTGACCCAGCGCCGCTGCCACATGCGCGCCGCACCCAGCCCAGCGAGCAGCGCCCACGGCGTGATCGCCAACAGGCCAAAGCGAAAGTTCTGGTACGGCATGCCTGCGAAAAACAGCCAGACGGCGAAGGTCCAGGCGAGCAAGACCGCCCCCCCAGGCCCGCGCTGGCGGGTGAAATAGAGCGCTGCTGGAGCAGCGAGAAAAAAGCTGAACGTGCCCAAATAGCCCGGATGAATCGCCGAAAAAGCGGCAAATACGCCTTGCGGCCAGCGATAGGAGGCGGCGCCGTCAACCGTCTCGAAGGTGGACTGCCACATGTGCCACGGCCGCCAGCCTGTAAGCCATGGATGGGCAATGCCGCTCTCCGGGGCGCTGAGCCAGAGGATGAGCTGCGGAACCAAGGCCAGACTCAGGGCAATGACGAGTGTAGCCAACACCCGCCGGTCAGATAGGTGCCAAACGGCGCCGATCGCGAAGGCCGGGAGCAACAGACCACAGGCGAGGCGGGTCGATAGCGCAAGGGCCAGCAGGGCGCCGCATGCCGCGGCCCAGGCGATGCGAGGCCATGCGCTGGCCAGTGTGTCTTCGCCGGCTTTGCCCAGACAGACCAGCGCACCGGTGACCGCGGCCGTAGCCAGGGCATCGCTCGTCGCACACATCGACCACAGCACATGGACCGGCGAGAGCATGACGAGCAGCGCTGCCACGCGCCCGGGCGTCTGTTCGTGTTGCGGCCACCAGGCTCGCGCCGCCAGCCAAACCAGCGGCACGGTCGCCGCCCCAGCCAAGAGACTGGTCCACTGCAAGGCCGCTGGCAGCGCGACGCCAAGGGTGCTCAGCAAAACCGCAGTGGCGGGATAACCCTGGGGCCAACGGGCGATGGGCAGCTCTCCGCCGCCGAGCCAGGAGACGATGGCGTGGGCCTGGGTGAGGTAGCCCCAGGGATCTTGGCCCCAGAGGCCGTCAAAATCGAAAACCGACTGGATGCCGACACGGATGGCGCCCGCACCGACAAACCAAGCCAAGCACAGCAGCGCGGTGTGGCCGGGGCTCGCTCGCCCAATGTTGCCAGGCGCCCTATGCACCGCTGGCGTCCCGGCGTCGCAGCACCAACGCATAGTGATCACAGAGTGAACGGCACGGCGGCAGCCCAGCGATACGCGCTTCGAGCTGGGCCGCGGCGCCAAAGAGCCGAGGAAAGCGACCGACGAGATGACCGGCTTCGCTGATCGGCAGGAGCACGCCCAGGCCTTCGGTGTGCACGACTGAAAAGCTGGCCGCGGCCTCTGACGCCAGGGTTCGCCACGACGGATACCAGACCCGCACCGTGCTGCCAGCGCCTGCATTGGCCCGGCCGCCCTGGCCACGCCGGCGCGTGGCTGCCCGCAATTGGCCGTGGGCGCCGAACCAGAGCCAATCCCACGGCGCCAGCGGCGCCATCACCACCAAGACGACGGTGCCACCCGGGCGGATGCGTGTCGTGAGCCATTGCCACAACGGTCCGCGGTCGGCGATGCAGTTGAGCGGGCCAAAGCTTGACCAAGCGCCGTCGAACTGGCCCGGCGCGTTCTTTGGTAGGGCCGGTGCTGCCAGATCCAAAGCGGCGGTTTGAAGCTGAACGCCCTGTTTTTCAGCCTTTTTGCGCGCAACCGACAGCATCTCCTCGCTTTGGTCGGTCGCCCAGACACGGGCGCCGCGCCCAGCTAGATGGACGGCGTCGTGGCCCGTGCCGCACCCCAACTCCAGCAGTTGTCCATCGGTGGGCAGGTGCTGGTCCAACAGGGTCCACAGGCGTTCGCGCAGCAACGCCCCCAACGGCGTCGTCGTAAAATCGGCGTCATACGCTCCGGCGATGGCGTCGAAGGCGGCCGGGCTCACGTTTGGCTCTCACGCTGCACGCGCTCACCGGCTGTCCATCGCATCCCGGCGCGGCCGATCTGCGCGCTCAGTCTCGCTTTGACCAAGCGGGCTTCATCGCGGGGTGAACGGTCGATTTGGTTGTTCAAGCGACTAGCGTTGACGCTGCCCACCATCCACCGCGTCGCGAAATCGTAGTAGCGGCGGCTGTGGCGGCCGACCACGTCAAAATCACGGTCCGAGCCTTCTGCCCACGGCTTGCGCGAGACGATGCGATCTTTGACCTGTTCGAAGTAGGGCGTGTTCTTGATCGGATAGCTCACCGTGGTCAGAAAGACGTCTGGTGCGGCCTTTTTCAACACGCGCACGGTCTCTTCAAGGTCTTGCAGCTCCTCGCCGTCGTAGCCGAGCATGATGAACATCCCCGCCTGAATCCCGCGCTTTTGCAGCCCATGCACCATGTCGATGACCCGACTCGCGTCCGTCTTGCGCTTCATCTTGTCGAGGACCCGCTGACTGCCACTCTCTGCGCCGACCCAAATGCGGTAGCAGCCCATCTCGGCCAGGGTGTCCATGGTCGCTTCGTCGAGCCGGTCTTCCCGTGTGATCGTCTCAAAAGGGCGACGGATACCGCGGCTGGCCAGCTCATCAGCGTATTGTCGCAGCCACTTCCGGTGGATGGTGAACACATCGTCCGCGTACCAAACCAGCTCCGGATTGTAGCGATCGACGATGTGACTGACCTCGTCCGCCACATTGGCTGGTGACCTGCGCCTGTGGCTGTGGCCGTACACCGCGTGGCTACACCACGTGCAATGGAAGGGGCATCCCCGTGCCGTAATCAGGCTCACCGACCCCTGGCCGTGATGGCGTCGCCACGTCCGCACGTAGGCGTCGATGTCGACGAGATCTCGCGCTGGAAAGGGCTGCGCATCCAGGTTGGGAAGCTGTCGCCTGGGCATGTTGCGGATGACTTCCCCGGTCGTATCGCACCAGATGAGCCCCGGTATTTGACTGAGATCATCGGCTGCTTTGCCGGCGTGATCGCCCCAATGAGCCGCCAGCTCGGTCAGGGTCTCTTCCCCCTCCCCAATGGCGACCGCATCCGCGCCATGCATGAGGTAGCGCTCCGCCCAATTCGCTGGATCTGGGCCGCCAACGACCACTTTCGCACCGACCTGCTTGGCCGCTGCAATCATGGCCAGCACCCGCACCCGGGTCAGCATGTTGGCGTAAATCCCCACGACCCGCGGCCGGCTTTCCTGGAGCGTGCGAATGAAGTCGCCCGTCGCCATGAAGGTGCTGTCGAACACGCCGACATCGACGCCCTGAGCCCGCAAATGCGAGGCGATATAGAGGATGCCGAGCGGCGGATAGGGCCGCATCGTCTGTCGTTCGTGGGGGTCATCCCAGAGGTGGTAGCCGTGGGTCAGCAGCACATGCATCGGGAGCTCTCCTGACGTCGTGCGCCGCTAGTTCGGGTCCTGTGGGGTCGGCGCAGCAGCCTCGGCGAAGGTCATACCACCGCTGAGATCAGGCGCCCCGTCGTGGGCCATGGCCGCCAGACGGTCCAGCGTGCGCTCGGCCAGGGGCAACGACAATCGGTCCCACGCCATCCGCGCCGCTCGTTTGAGCACTTTGCGGCCCACCGGCAGCTCACCGGCGCGCAGCTGTCGCCAGATCTTGGCGCTGCGATATTCCTTGTGAATCACCGTGTGCAGCTGGCGATAGAACGCCGTGTTGAACGGGCCCTTGTAGAGCATGTCCAAGTCCGACGAGTCGACCCAGTTCTGTTTGTCGCCGAGCTGTGAGCGCACCCGCTCATAAAACGGGGTCCCGGGGAGCGGATAGCTGACGGAAATGCCGATATCATCGGGCTTACAGGTCCGAATCATCTGGCGCGTGAGCTCGATATCCTCGCGCTGTTCACCCGGGTAACCGAACTGCAAAAAGAAGGCGACACGCACCCCCGCGGCATGGAGCCGTTCGGCGGTCTGCTCGATGTGTCCGACCTCGGTGCCCTTGTCCATGGCGTCGAGCACCTTCTGACTGCCGCTCTCGGCGCCGATCCAGACGATGTCACAACCGGCGCTGGCCAAGGCCTCGATCTCCCCGCGACGCAGCAGCAGATCGGCCCGGCTCAGGCACTTAAATGGCCGGCTCACACCACGGGATTTAGCGAGCTCACCATAGCGCGACAACCAGCCCTTCTTCAGGCCCATGATGTCGTCCATAAACCAGATATGATCGGGGTTATAGCGTTCGACGAGCGCCGCCTGCAGCTCGACGATTCGCTCCGGACTGTGGCTGTTGTAGCGCTGGCCCCAGATCGGTTTGGCGCACCAATTACAGTGAAAAGGGCAGCCGCGTGTGGTCACCAAATTGAGCGAGAAGTAGCCGTGGTGGGCCTGCCAAAGGGCACGGTAGGGCTCGATGTCGATGAGGTCCCAAGCAGGCATGGGCAGCGCATCGAGCTCCCGCATGACTGGGCGCGCTGGCGTCTGCTGCAACCCGGCGCCGGTCTGCCAGGTCAGCCCCAAGATGTCCGTTAGTTTTGTCTCCGACCCTTCGAGATGCAGCATCAGCTCCCGCAGCGTCGCGTCTCCCTCACCGCGAATGACAAAATCGGCCCCCGCATCGAGGTACGTCTTTGCGTGGTCGGTCGCATCCGAGCCGCACACGATGACTTTAGCGCCGCGGCTGTGGGCAGCGCGGATCATCGTCAGCGCAGCGTCGCGCATCCGAGTCAGACACATCTTCGAGAGATAGTTGAAGTTGTCTTCGAAGAGCACGGCATAGCGCGGATTGTGGGTCGTCAACGCCTGGGTGAACTGCACCTCGCTGTCGGCCAGCATGGCGTCAAACACAGCCACATCGAGGCCCATTTCACGGACCACTGCAGCTGCCTGCAGGCTACCCAAAGGCGGGTAGGGCGCCATGGCATCCCACAGCTTTGGATCGAACCGCAGGAAGTAGCTCTGACCAAATAGCACGTCACTCATGAGCGCTCTCCGCCCAGGCCTTGTGCCGCCGCGCGTGTCTTGTGTCTGCGCCGTAGCCGTTTGCCCAGCGCGCGTTCAAACCTGTCTTCCAACAGACCCCATTCATGGAGCCTGTCGCGGTACTTCGTGACGATGTCTCCGCGGTTATCGGTCGTATGTAGCTTCAAAATGCCCGGTCTGAGCAGCACGTCCGCGGTTCCCGCGCGGTCGGCTTGACCCTGCAGCCGCCTGCCTAAAAACGTGCGCGCGCCGCGTTCGAGCAGCCACAGCTGCGGCCACAAACCCAACTCCAGACCGCGCCGCAGCAACGGTTCCGCCGGCAGGGATTCCCACAGGCGCTCTGGTCCTCGGGCGCTGGCGTTCGGCATCAACCGCTCCACCCAGGCGTTCTTCTGGACCATATGCGCGAGCCAGCGCTCTCCGATGAGCGGCCGCAGGGCCATCAGCTCGTGACCGGTGAAGAGATCTCCCCCGTCCGGCACCGTCACATGCACGCGATCGACCAGGTAGTTCGCGCACAAGACGTCGCGGCAACCCAGGGCCCGCGCCAGCACCACCATGAGCGTGTACACCGTCCAGGCGCGACCCTTTTCGGCGACGATGAACAGGTCCAGGTCGTTGTCGTTGACGGAGTTTTTACGGCTGGTGCCGCCCGAAAAAGCGACCATGCGCACGTAGGGCATCGCACTCAACAGCCGTAGCACCGTGATATGGCGCTGGATAAGCGCATCGGTCTGTTCTCGTTGTCGATTGCGGCGTTCACACAACGCCGACCGGCCGATGAGGTGGTACAGCCCGCCGGTTTCTTCGATCTTGTCGTGCAGCCAGACGTCGGACCGCAGTCGCTGGGCCACATCGCCGAGGTCCGCACGCACGAGCAGCAGCTGCCGATGAATCTCTTCGGCCCGCATGGGAAAGTCGAATAGATCGGCATACAAGATCGCCCGCAAAATGGCGCCGGTCAGTTCATCTGGCTGTGCCACTTGAGTCATGGGGGCATCTCATCGGAATTTGGGCGGGGACATTCTCTAACCTCAATAGCGTCCGTCGGCGGGCCATGCAAGACGCGAGCGATCAACTCAGCGCGGTGACAGCGGCATTTGGGGCGTGACTCGTTGGCATCGAGTCGCCTTGCTGCGAGGCAGGTGGGTTGCGACCGGCCTGAGATAGATCCGACGTGGACTTGGTGCGTCGAAGCTGTGTGAGGCCGTGTGCCCGAATCCGAGGAGACCTAATGCAGCATGATGATTCGACAGACAAAGATACCAATCGCCAGGTCGGGCTGGACCCCGATGAGGCGCAGCTCGCCATCGCTGCAATGGCTGTGGCGACCGATGCGACGAAACCAGATCGCTTGTTCTGGGTGATCGGTGTGGTGGCTGCGGCGCTGTTGGGCGTGCTCGCGCTCGGCGCTGCCGCTCAGGCACGTTTTTCCGACAGCCTGACGTTTCTACATCAGTCCCGGTCAGTGCCAGAGCCTCTCTACGCTGCGAGTTGGACTGAACCACCGCGTACCCTCGACGACATCATCGCCTCCATCAAGGCCGAGCGATGACACGAGCGATTGGAGCGCGAATAGCTTATGAATGTGAGCTTTTAGCGTATTTTGGGTCTTGGTAGGCTGCCATGCCGGTCACTCGCTCGATGAGCGTCTCGGTGCGCTGCCAGAAGCGAATCCTATCCAAACCTGGGTTCAGCCAACCGCTGGTGATGCAGTAGTACTTATCGTGCGGCGCCGTGTGATGAACATTGTGATGATCGGCCGCGAGCACGATCCCCGCGCGCTGCAGCCTAGCGATGAGCGCCGGCACGTCGTCTTGGTGGGCCCACTTATGAAACTGGTTGGTGAGGAACACCCAAAAAGCCAGGCTCACGAGCGCGGTGAACGCAAAGAGTCCCAAAGAGCTATCGACGCTGATGAACCACGCCGACGCCATGAGCGGCACCGTCACGATGGAGTTGTTGCCGTTGGTCTCGATGAAGTCGTGGTACGTCATCCCCTTTGGGTCGCTGTGGTGCTCCCGGAAGGGTTTTACGTAGTTCTGGCCGACGAACGGCGTGGTCTCTGTGCCGTATCTGTCGGCCATCCAGTGCACAAAGCCCGAGCAGAAGTCCGCCATGACATAACCAAAGAACACCGCAGCGGCGATCCACGCAAATTGCGCACCAGATGCGGCGCCGAACGCGCGGTGGGCTCCGGCGCCGACCAACGAAAAGAGCATTGTGATCGCAAGGATCTCAGCCGCACGGTGGGCTGGGGAGTAATCATAACTGCGCTTGCTGTCTGCCATCGATGACTCTCACTCTCGCCGCACTACCTAGCAAATGCCGATTCGGCGCCCGCGAGTGTACTCCCAGGGGCGTCCGTGTAAACCTGGATCTTCACAGTCGCACATCGAGTTGCTTGTTGATTCGCTATGCTCGTCAGTGCGATCGAATGTGGGCGTTGGGAGCTTTGATCGTTTCAATGTCTGTCGACAACAGATAGATTATGGGCCCCCGGAGATTAGGCTCCGTGTGCCGCTTTGTGATCCTATGGACCTGCTCGCCGCTTTCAGACAGCTTCAGCCGCTTACCGCAAAGTTGTCGCCAGCTGATCGCCGGCTCGTCCAGCGATCGGCTCAGCTGTTATTCGCCGAGCTTCATCGGCTTGCCGGCCGAGAGGTCCGTGGTTTTGGCTTCTCCGAGGCTGACCGGGACAACGTCGTGCAGACGATTCTCTACCGCATGGTGGCGGCTGGTCCACGCGGCGTTCGAGAGCACGATCCCCAGAGCGCCGATGCCGTCAGTGGTTGGTTGACCCAGGCCGTGCGCAACGCAATGCGCGACATGTTCCGCAAACGCAAGCACTTTGCCCAGCCCCGCAGCATCGGAACCGACGGCAAGGAACGAGACTGGTTCGCCCAGCAACCGGCAGATGACAGCGTGGACGATGGGCTGCTTGTCGATAGGCTGGAGCGGCGTCGTATGGCCGAGGTGATCAAGCGCGCACGGACCCGGCTGTGGGCAGTGCTGGTGCCGCGGGCCGTATCGCGCAAAGAGCGCAGATCTGCCGGTGCTGGTGCACGACTTCACCTGACCCTGGAAGAGCTTCGCGGCGCAGTCGCGGAAGGGATCGATGTGGGCGAGGTGGCACGCCGAGCCCTCATCGCGGAGGGCAACGAGCCGATCAAACGCGTGCTGGGTAAGCGGCGGACAGCGCTCGACAAGCGATTTCAGCGGGCCCGCGAGGCGCTTCTGGCGGTCATCGATGAAGATGTGGACCGCGGCGATGTCGACGAGGTGATGGGTAGAGCGCTTGTGCTGGTGGTTCAGGACGAACTGTATATGCAGCGCAGAAAGGACAGCTTGGCCGCACGGGGCCGAAAGGCGCAGCCAATTCCCGGGCCGCGCAGTTCTTCGGGTGGCTGGCCGGTCGGGTAGGACTCCAGGCAAGCAGTTGAAACAGGAGACAGCTTTCGATGACAGGTCCACGCAACACAAACTGGCAGGCGACCGCGCAGGACACGGTTTTGATCAGCCTGTCAGAGTGCGTCGGGCCGGGCGTCATGGAGGGGACAAGAGCGAAGTCCCTGACCGGTAGGAGTCACTGATGTCGAGCTTTAACGCCCGCCCCCATCTTGCACCCGACGCATTGAGCCGTCTCGGCTTGGACCATGCACGCCTTGGCCGCGGAGTGCGTTTGTCACCCAAGGAGCAGCGCCGCAGAGCGCGCCGCCGCAGCTCTCGGACTCGCCAGGCATGGGAGCCAGGGTTTGGGGCTGGCTTGTACGAAGAGGCGACGCGACCTGCAGTCGACCTCGGTGGATTTCATCTTCGCGCCTGTCGCAGCGGAGAGCGTGAGGTCTATCGCCTGACCTGTGACACGGCAGAACTCGTCGTCGAGGTGTCCGGCGGAATCGCGCCGTGGACCCGCGATCCCAATGACGGCCGCATCCTCTACATCGAACCCGGCGCTGACGTCGTCTACCGGATTTCCAGACCGGATGGCACCGGCGTCGTTGTGGTCAACGAGGAGGGCAAAGGCGTCTATGCCTACGCCTTCCGCCCGAAGACAGGCATGGTCGATGTTCGTCGCATTTCCTCACCCACTTGCCCGGCGCCGAACTGGTTGACTGGCCATGATGCCGACTGGTTGCGGGAGTTGGTGACGACGCGCGCGGCTCGTAAGGGCACGTTCTCAGCTACGGTCGCTGTCGGTGTTTGGATGCGTCTGCACTCACCGGCGCCAGAGCAACGCGTGGCGGCCTTGGATGCCCTGCTGTCGGGTCGCATTCACGAGGAGACGTCCGCACCCTTGTCTTGGTTTGAGTCATTGGATCCCGGTCATCGGGGCGCAGCGCTTTCGGGGGCCCTGAGTCACACGGGCGCTTTGAGTGAGCACCTAGCCATGCTGCGTACGACCCTCGATCTGGAGCGGCCGGATTGGTCCGATCGCCTGCGCAGCGTCCTACACATTCGAGATGACCTGGAGGGGGTGCGCAGCCTGCTGCTCCACACAGGTGAAGTGGCGCTTTTAGACGAGCAACTCGCGCTGTTTGACGCGGAGGGGCGGCGTTTTCTGCTGTCTCTACCGCGGCCCGCAGGCCTCTGGGATGCTCGCTTGCGGCGGGTCGCTCAGGTCGACCCGAGCGCGTGGTGGGCCGATCCCGCACGCAGTCGTCGGCGCGCGGCGCACAGCGGATAACGTGCTACGCAACTAGAAATACTACCCGTGCACGCGGCTCGTTTTTCATCATTGAGGGGGTACGAGCGCCGCCGAGTCGCCGCCGAGTCGCCGCCTAGTCGCCATACTGCACGCCGACTGGCGGCCATTGTCCCCAGACGTCGTGCTAGGTTGTGGCCTACCCCTTGCTTGATTTGTGACCCCTCCGCCACCCTCGAAGCTCCCTTGCGCCGTTGCGCTGCCGGAGCCCTACCTTGAGCCAAGCCTCATCGGAGACGTTGCAAGCGCTCGCCGGTATCCGCCGGGTCAGCGCTAGTGCGGCCGAGTTGGGCCCCGAAACGCTGCTCGACCATCGATACCAAATTACTGATATCATTGGTGAAGGTGGTTTTGGCCTAGTCTATGGCGCCGTCGACACCAAGCGGCAGCGGGACGTCGCCATCAAGGTCCTGGCTTTGTCCTACGGCAATGGCGGCACCGACGTAATCGGACGTTTTGTTCGCGAGGCGGAGATCACGTCGAGCTTGGTCCACGGCAACACCATTCGCGTCTTTGACTGGGGCATCACCCACGACGGTCAACTGTTCTTGATCATGGAGCGACTTTACGGCGAGCCGCTGCACAGTAGCCTCGAGCGCGCAGAGAAAGAGAAGCGAACGCTGGGCGATCATGAGACCCGCGCGATCGGTGTACAGGTCCTACAGAGCCTCGCCGAAGCACACGCCCACGGGCTGGTCCACCGTGACCTGAAGCCAGGCAATATCTTCCTGCATCGGCTCGCCGATCGCGCTCAGATGATCAAGGTCATCGATTTTGGAATCGCGCGCCAACAGGGCAGCGAGCTCACCAGGGCGGGACAAGCGCTCGGCACACCAACGCACATGAGCCCCGAACAGGCGCAGGGTATGACCATCGACGGACGCAGCGATCTGTACGCCCTCGGCGTGGTCTTATACGAATGCTTGGTCGGTCGTGTGCCCTACGTCGACAAGTCCAGTGCGTTGTTGACGATGATGATGCACGTCACAGCGCCGGTCCCGAAGGTCTGCGATGACGCACCTCAACCCGTTTCGCCACAGTTGGCTGCAGTCGTCGAGCGCGCACTCGCCAAGTCTCCGGATGACAGGTTTAGCAACGCGACCGAGATGCGGGATGCGCTGAAGGCGATAAAGCTAGCTGACTTGCCGCGGGTACGAAGTCGGCGTTCAGCGACGCGAGCAACCAAGCCAAGACAGAGCAAAAAACCGAGGAGACTGCCCCGGCGAGTCTCCGATATTGTCTCGGGGCGCAATCGACCGAGACCGAAAATCAAACCCCTTAGCGAGCAGTCACGGGCTTCTGCGCATGCTTCAGAGGCGCCCTCCGGTACGGATTCTAACTCGCAGAGCTCATCGCCGCCTCCGAGCGCGGTGCCGACCTCCGCGCCTGGTTCTGGGTTGCCAGCGGCTCGGTCTCGCACAACTTCTGGCCTGAAAAACCAGAAGAAGTCGTCGAAATCCCCTCCGGTAGAGGCGGTCGATGCGTCGCCAACGTCGGCTTCAGACCCGCCCGCGAAAGACGCGAATGACAAAGTGAGTCGCCGCAAGCGACGAGAGCTGCTACATGCCGCGGAGACCCAGCGGTTATCCGAGGAGGATCTGTAGATGCAGCAGCGCTTTCGACTCGCCCAACAACAATTTGATCGAGCGTCCCGCGGCTTGGCCTTGCGCCTCGATGGTCGGCCGGCGCAGATCGTTGCGCCAGCGACCGCAGCGGCCTATCTCGCCGAAGCTGATGCGGCCTCGAAAGCCTTCGATGCCCTGGTGGCTGAGGGGCATCGCGGCGCTGCTTTGAGCGCGCAGGTGGCACGTGGCCGAATCGCAGGCTGGCAGTCAGGCCTGGAGCGGGCGACAGCTTCGGAGCGCGACGCCACCGAAGCCGATCGTGCTTTGGCGACATTGCTGACGCGGGCTCGGCTGGTCCTACATCGCTATGCCCGGCACTTCGGCGGGCAGCACCGCGCGACTCGCGACCTATCTCGCTTGGTGGAGGCCCGCATCGCTCTTGTCGCGCTCACTCGGCGTGCGCAACCGTTGGCTATACAGGCGTCCGATCCGTTGCTGCAGCAAGAGGCGCGTGCGCTGCCGCGGTTCATTGAGTTCTTGGTGCAAGAGCAAGGCGAGATTTCCGATGGGCTCGGCTCCGCCGGACGTCTGGAGCAGGCGCAGGCCCTCGGGGCTATCTGCGCGACGTTGCAAGATGGCTGGTTGGCTGAGGTGAAGGCCGTGCACCGTCTCGCTCGCCGCCCCGGACTATTGGATCGGTACATTGGCGCGATCGACGAGGTGCTCGGTCGTATGGGCGCCGTTCGTCACGCAAATCTGCCCGATGCCCATGAACAAGCCATCGCAACCGTGTCGCAGTGGCAGACCGACTGGCTCGCTGAGCGGGCACAGACGCTGGCGGAGCAGGCGGCGGCGGGGCAGCAGACGTGCCAGAACGCCCTGATCGATCATGCTGCGGCTATCTGGCAGCAGCTTGAGCGCGAATTGGCCGAAGGGACGGCCGAAAAGCTCGAAGACAACCAGCCGAATGAGCAGGTTCTCGAGGATTTGCGCGCCCGCTGTGACCGCCTCGACGACGCCCTGACATGGCTTGGCGAAAGTGGCGCCGTGATGGGGGGCGAGCCGGCCTCCTCCGATCTGCGCGATGGTCTGATTTGGTTAGGCCAGCGCTACGATCAACTGGCCTCGCCGTCGTAAGATGTCTTGGACCTAGGGCTCCGCGATGGCCTCCGGCTTGAGTCGCTGGGCGAAAAGCGCCAACACACGGTCGAGTGCAGCGCGGGTGGGGTGCCCCTGCTCATCGACCAAGTCTAGCGTCAGCACCGAATGGGCTGTGCGCGCGATACCATGGGCGTTGCCGCGACGAGAGTCGATTTCGATGGTCTCCGCATGGCCGCCAAAGACCTTGCGCAGTGTCTCAAAGCGAGCGGCCGGCACCAGGGCATCGCCGGTAAAGCGGAGGGCCAGGGGGCCGCAGCCTTCGTCTTTGGCACGGCGCTGACAGATCGCCAACTCCTCCGGAGACAGTTGCAGCGAGCGTGCATGTGAAGGCGTGAGCGCCAGCGGCATGGATGGTTGGCTCAAGACAGGCGCGAGGACCGCCGGCTCGGCCATCATCGCGAGCCCATAATTGCCCGTAAAACACATGCCCACGAACCCCACACCAGGACCGCCGTGGTGGGCGTGGAGATCCCGAGCAAAGGCGCGCAGCCAGCGCGTAACCGGTGAGCTTCTTCGGCGTGAAAATGCTGCGAATTCCTTCCGAACGCAGCCCTTGAGCAATTCGCCAGCGAGGTACGCATTGCCCATCGCCTTCCCCGGCGTGCCGAAAATGGACGGCATGGCTACGAAATAGCCGGCGTTCGCCACTCGCTCACCGAAAGCGGCGACCTCGGGCGTGAGCCCCGGCATCTCGTGAACGATGAGCACGGCAGGGCCCTCTCCGCGGTAGTAGATCTCCCGCTGCGCGCCATCATAGGTGAGATGGGTGCGCCAAAATCCAGGCAGATCGTCGCTGGCAATGCCCGGCCTGTCTTGATGGGCTGTCGTGTTCATGGGCGTAACCTAGCAGCGTAAATTGGCGATGCACAGCAGCGGTGATTGTCGATTGCGCTGGTCACCATCAGCAGGGACGTGCAGTCTCCCGGCGAGCCGCACCGCGGCAGGAGGTCGCTGCATATGGTTTCAGGTCGCCGTCTCGATTTTCCGGCCACACGTCGCAATCGCGAACCGATTTTTGAGGTATTGGCCAAGCACTTGCCGCAGTCGGGGCTGATCCTCGAGATCGCGGCCGGCTCGGGCCAACACGCAGCTGCCTTTGCGCCGCGCCTCCCGAACCACCAATGGCAACCCACCGACCTCGACGAAGCGCATACCAAGAGCGCCGATGCGTGGCGACAGGCTGTGGGCTCCGACAACCTCCTGCCTGCCCTGCAGCTCGATGCGACCGCCGACTCTTGGCCGGTTTCACGCGCATCCGCTGTTTTTTCGGCCAATATGGTCCACATCGCGCCATGGGCAGCCTGTGAAGGGCTGTTTCGCGGGGCGGCGAAGGTCCTCACCGCCGACGGTGTGGTCATCTTGTATGGTCCTTTTCTCCAACAGGACGTACAGACCTCTGACAGTAATGTTGCGTTTGATCGAAGCCTGCGACTGCGTGACCACCGGTGGGGCGTGCGCGATCTGGCCGACGTGAGCGCCGTGGCCGAGCGTTCTGGGCTGCGCTTGCGCACGGTCGTGGCCATGCCTGCCAACAATCTCACCGTCATCTTCGAGCGGTCCGGGGCGTCTTCGTAGCCCTCTAGCTCTCGAGGTGACAGCTGTCGAAGGGACAGCCTTCCGCGGCCTTACCACTCGAGCCGTGGTCTCTCGTTTCCAGCCATCAGTCGTCGTATCTTCAAGTCCACTCAGCGGCTCAAGCTTCCACTAGCGACGTCGTTCACAAGGGTCTCTGTGTCCGAATCCACCACCACCGTCTCCCGTCGTGAGATCGCCAAGCAGCTCGCCTCGCTGTCCTGGCCGCTCATCGGGCTCAATGTCCTCAATGTGTTGGCACTCGCGGTCGATACGGCGATGTGTGGGCGTCTGCCGGGAGCGGAGACGGTGTTGGTTGGCCTTGGCTTTGCGACTCAGCTGGTCTTTCTACTCATGGTCGCGATGATCGGCCTGACCGTCGGCACAGTCGCGAGCATCGCGCGGGCCCACGGCGCCGGAGACCGTGATCGGGTGACCCACACCCTTGCGCAAAGCTCACAACTGACCGTGATCTTGGGGCTGCTCGTCGGCGTCATCGGTCAGCTGGTGGCCGGTCCCTTTGTCACCCTCATGGGCGGCTCGGACGAAGTGCGGGCGGTCGCTGAGAACTATCTGCACCCGTTGCTGGCTGGTACCGCGCTTCCGTACCTCTCCATCCTGTATGCGGCGGCGCTGCGCGGCGTTGGCAATACCCGACTCGCCTTCTTCGTGGCCCTGGTCATCAACGGTCTCAACGCGTTGTTCAACTATGGCCTCATCCTCGGTAATTTCGGCTTGCCAGCGCTGGGGCTACGTGGTGCCGCTTACGGAACGGTGCTCGCATACCTCTGTGGTGTGACGCTGATGATCACCTTGCTGGTCCGCGATCATGTGCCTCAACTCACCTTGAAACTGAAATGGGTGCAGCTCGACAAATCCATGGCCAAGCAGTTGATCGCCGTCGGGTGGCCCGCCGCGTTCGACATGGTCGTGCTCAACGCTGCTTTTCTTGCCATCGTCGGTATGTTGGGTCGCATCGATGAGCTCGCCGTTGCGGCGCACGGCATTGGCTTGCGGGTGCAGGCACTCGCTTTTGTGCCGGGTATGAGTGTTTCTCAGGCGACCGGCGCTTTAGTCGGCCAGGCGCTTGGAGCGGGCAGCGTTGAGCGCGCTAGAAAGGTGCTCGCGGCGTCGATTGTCTTGTGCGTGGCGATCATGACGACCTTGGGCGCGGTGATTGTTGCCGCAGGCCCCATGATTGTAGCGGTTTTCGACGTCGATCCGGCCTCCACCCTCGGGCTATTGAGTCTGGATTGGATGAACGTGCTCGGCTACGGCATGCCCATGGTCGGTCTCTACATCGCCTATGTCGGCCTACTCCAAGGTGCAGGCGCCACGCGGGTGAGTTTGCGCATCAATCTCATGACCACCTTTGGCTTTCAGATCCCGGCCTCGTACATCCTCGGGTTTCCGCTCGGTTTGGGCGCATGGGGCGTGTGGGCAGGCTTTCCGCTGGCCTTTGTCTTCAAGGGCATGCTCGCGCACCGTGCCTACAAGCGTGGGACCTGGGCTGTATTGGGGACGCGTCCGTAGCGTGGTGCGTGGTGCGCTGGCCCAATGCTTCACGATGAGTCGCTGTGGGTGAGCGACAGGCGGTCATTTTCTCGGGCCCCTTTTTTCAACTCGCCGAGTTCGTCATGCTGCCGGTCATGAGTGATTCTCTCCGGCAACGTCGTTCCCATCTAGGCGTGAATCTGATTCGACCGCGCCGTCGCGGCCTGCTTGCGCTGCTGGTGACGGCACTCAGCTTGGCCGGTTGCGCCAAGTCGCCGCCTGCCAATGCCCCGCCGCAAACCGGCTCCAAAGTTAAGCTGCCGACTCGCGGCAGCCCTGGTTCAAAGCAATCTCCGACCCATCCGCGTGAACATGCGGCGACTGATAAGGCGGCTGCTGATCGCCCAGTGAAGCCTGTTGCGGCGGTCCTTCCCACGGCCGTCACCGCCGTCTCGGGTCCACTGATCGTCCCGAAAAATAGCGCGGATTGGGATGCGATGCGGCGTGCTGAGGGGTGCCAATGGGCGACCGCCGATGGCGCCATGGTGCTGTGTTGGTGGCAGCGCGCGGACGCCGAAAAGACGATCATCGCGCTGCGCGTAGTACGGGCGCCGGGCACCGAAGTGAAGCGCTTCGTTCTCTATGACCAAGCCAGCGCGGCCACGGGCCCAACCTTCGATCCTGGCGCCGTGCGCGCGGGCGCCATCGTCGCCGCCAACCTCTGGCTTCACCGCAACCGTGCGCAGCAGGGAACGGCCGTGAAGCCAGAGGTGCGCCTGACCCACAACCGCTTGTCGTTCATGTGGGAAGGAGTGACCTGGGCAAAGGCGCTCTCCAAACCTCCGAAGGTCGCACCGACGCCGAAACTCGGCGGACGAGAGCAGTTGTGCTGTCGGTGGAAGCAAGCTGGCGCAGTGCACTACGGGCACTGCGGATTGCTCGCTCTTCGCTTCGCTCTGCGGTGTGATTGGCATGTCAGCCAGCGCAACAAGGACGATGTCTGCTACGACACCGCGCTCAAGCCTCGCCCGGCGGCCCCTGTGCACGCCGTGCATTTTCTGCCAGTCGGTGGCGGCGTACGTTAGCGAGCGGGTTCCCGCCCGTTGTGCGTCCTCACAAGCCGGTACCACGAACGCTTGGAGCCCCAATGACCGCCGAGAAACTCGCCCCGATCGCCGTATTGACTAGCGGCGGCGACGCCCCAGGCATGAACCCAACTGTGCGCGCGATCGTCGGCGTCGCCAGTGCGCTCGGCGCGCCAATTCTCGGGGTGCGTCGTGGTTATCAGGGCCTCATCGAGGGAGACGTGGCGGAGCTCACACCGCGCGATGTAGATGGCTGGAGTCGCCGTGGCGGCAGCAGTTTGGGCTCCAGTCGCTGCGCGGCGTTTCGCACCGAACAAGGCCGCCTCGCCGCATTGATGCAACTGGAGCGATGGCAGGTCGGCGGTCTGATTGTCATTGGTGGCAACGGCTCGCTCACCGGCGCGAAACTCTTGGGCGAACTCGCTGCATCGCGCGGGGTGGCGCTGTCGGTCGTCGGGATCCCAGCCAGTATCGACAACGATTTGGCCTGCACGAGCCTGTCGATCGGCGTGGACACGGCGCTCAACACCATCGTCGACGCCTGCGACCGCATCCTGGATACGGCGTCCTCTCACGCAAGAACCTTCATCGTTGAGGTCATGGGGCGCGACTGCGGCTATTTGGCGATGACCGCAGCCGTTGCGACCGGCGCCGACGGCGTTCTCTTCCCCGAGGCGCGTCAACACGAAGATGAGATGATCGACAGTTTGGAACGGATCATCCAGCACGCCTACGATCCCGTTGGTGGCAAACACCGGGTTTTGGTGGTCAAGTCGGAGGGGGTTCCCATCGACAGCAGCCGGATCAAAGAGCGGCTCGATGAGCGCTTGCGTGCCGGAAATTTGCCCGTAGAGACGCGGGTCAGCGTGCTCGGCCATGTGGTTCGGGGTGGCGCGCCATCCGCGACGGACCGGCTGATCGGCGGGCGCCTCGGCCACGCCGCTGTGCGTGCGGTTGAACGCGGCATGAACGGCGTGATGTGCGGCTGGCATGTGCTGCAATTGCCCGGACAGCCGGAGATGCTGGGTCAACATTTTGATCTGGACCCCTACGTGTCCTTTTGGCCATTGGATGTCGTTCTGCGTGAAACCGAGCGTATTTTGAATGGCACGTCCGAAGTCACTCAGTGGCGCGTGCGTTTGCTCCGTGAGGCCGCGCCCTTTCTGTCCGCGTGACCAAAGACCCATAGCCATTGTCACAAGCGGCTCTCGAGCGAGGCTCAAGCTGGTCAGTCGTGGCCAGTTGACGCGCGGCCTGCGCCTTGCCAGCATCGGCGCGCTGTTTCGAAGGCAGACCAAGCCGTCGCCTCGCAGTACTTTCCCTGCTAGTTGAGCGGTGCGCACACCAGGCACCGTGCTCAGCTGCAACCTGACCCGCCGGAGGGCCCTGGCTATGACGACGCCGAAGTTTTGCTCTAACTGTGGCACTTCTCTCTCCTCGGGAGCGAAGTTCTGTGCTGATTGCGGCACGCCCGTACCGACCGCCGCTGAGCCTGCTGCCGCTGAGCCCACCGCCGCCGCGAACGAAGAGCCCGCCAACGAGCCAAAGGCGGATGCGCCGGCCGCGCCAGACTTGAGCGCCGCGCCAGCCGAAGCCGCTCCAGCGAAGAAGCCAGCCCCCGCTGCCGCTACCGCTGCCGACGGGAGCTACAAAGATCCGGTCGCCTCGCTACTCGCCGGTGGCGATGACGATGACGATGACGACGACCTCTCCGACCACCTCGATCTGCCCGGAGGCACGAGCGATGGTGGCAAAAAGTCGCTGCCACTTGGCCTCATCGCGATGCTCGGTCTAGTGGCTGTCCTCGTTGGCGGCGGCGTGTTCATCAGCTCCGATGACGAGCTCAATGCGCGCTTCCGCTGCAACATCATGGGCGAAAAGTCCGCGTGCATCACAGAGGAGGACCGCCTCTGGGAGATTGAGCAGCAAGAGAAAAAGGAAGAGATGGAGCTGATGACGCACCACTACGGTGCTTTTGATCTGAGCTTCACGCCTGAGACCGATGCCTCATTCACGCTGGTGCAAAAACGCTACGAGGAGGGCCGCAAGGACTTCGTCAAGCGCATCCGTGAGGGCGCCGCGGACAAGCGTACGTTCAAAGAAAAGAAGATCGGCGTGTACTCGACGGGCAAGAGCGTCGAGGGTGTCATCAAAGGGCAGATCAAGTTCAGCAAGAATGCGCCGAGCGACGTGACCTTCAAGCCGGAAGAAGGCAAGGCCCTAGTGTTGCCGCTGAGCTTGGCTGATCTACCGCTGCTTGAGCGTGAGCAGGCCGACGGCAACGGCAAGCGCCTGACCGCCGAGGACATTGAGAAGCTCGAAAAAGAGCGCGATACCAAGGGTGCCGACGCCAAGAAGGACCCGCGATTCAAGGTCAAGACGCAGGCCTTGTCGACGTGGATCTACGAGATTCACATCAGCGCCAAGGGCTTCAAGCCGCGTTCGGTGGTCTTTTACGAGGCGCCGCTCGCCCCCGGGATCGACCGCAAGAAGATGGAGACCGAGGGCAACGTGACGTTCCGCGCCTTCAAGCGTCGTCCTGACGGCAAGTTCGTGATCGAAAACGCGTCCTTCGACCTGTTGCCCGAGCCACGTACCCTGTGGACCCGCTACATCCAGGGTCTGAAAGAAGTGCATTGTCTGCAGAAGACCAAGGCCTACAAGGCGCGCGATGAGCAGGGTCAGAAAGATGCTGAGGCGCTTCTCTGGGAGCAAAAAGCCTTCAACAAAGTCCTCATGGAGATCGCTCACCAAAATGACGAAGACCCCGAGTGGATCAAGTACAAGGAAGAGCAGTTCAAGGGTTACAAATGCCCCGAAATGGTTGGTCAATAGTTGATTGGTCAAGCTGATGGCTCCAACCCTACCTACCGGGTGTGGAAGCCGTCTATCCCTTCGCACTCCATGCAGTTTTGAGGCGTGGCTGCCGTGGACCTACCGTCTACCATTTCGGCCCTACCTCTCTCGCCCAGGTTAATTGCTTGTCATCGCAAGAGGTTTCGCTAGCCTCTCGACCCATGCGGCGTTCGACTTTCCAGCCTAGGCTCAATCACAGAGGCTTTGGTGCCTTCACTGCGGCTCGTCGCCCGGTCTTTGGCCCGCTGGTTCGTGCGCTGTTGGTCGCCACCCTTAGCTTCCATGGCGGCGTGGCGTTCGCCGAAGATGAGGTTTGCCCGCCAGCAGATCTCGGCCAGCCGCCGCTAGACCCGCCTCACGCTGCGACGTACGTCTTGGCGCCATTGGTTCACACGCACCCGCAGCTCAAGCGTCTCCTGCGAGCGCATCGATCGAAACGCAGCGGCTCGATTTTGACAGAGTCGACCAAGGTTTTGCAGGCGAAATCATCATCCGTCATGGGTAGAACCCTGGCACGCTATGCAGCCGTCCGATCAGCAGAACGGAGCGGCGATCAGAATGCGATCAAGGCGGGGTGGCGGGCTTTGGTAGCTGAAGGGCCGCTGGTCGACCATGCTTCAATCGCTTTGGCTCGGATCGCTGTCGCTCGCCACGATGTGGCTGCTGCGGTGCGCTGGTTGGCGAAAGTTCGCCCGAGTCACCCGAACTACCCAAGGACGACCGTCTGGCGGCTATCACTCGCGCTCGACGTCGGAGATTTGGCGACCGCGGCGCAGGCGCTGACGACCGTGAGGACGGCGAGCCTCAGTCGCCGAGACAAAGCGTGGTTCAAGTTGCGCCGTGGTGATCTGCGTCGTCGTCAAAATGACACGAACGGGGCTGCAGGGGACTACGTCGACGCGTGGCACGCGAACATTGCACCCTTTTCGGATGCGGCGCTGGAGCGGTTGTTCGTGATGGGCAGAACGCCGAGTCGCCTCGATCAAGTGCATGCCCGATTGCGTGCGCCATTGCTGCGCACGACGCGTCCGCCGCGCAAGGGGCGTCGTGCCCGTAAACGCAAGCGACTGATCACGGCCGTAGAGACTTTGGGCGCCCCTCAGCCGGGTTTGTTGGCGTATGCGCGGGGGCGGATTCTCGCCCGGGTACGCGCCTCTCGCGCCGATGCCGTCGTCTCTTTGCAGGCTGCGGTCGAGGCCGCTGACACGC
Source organism: Myxococcales bacterium (assembly GCA_023954815.1). Taxonomy (GTDB): domain Bacteria; phylum Myxococcota_A; class UBA9042; order UBA9042; family UBA9042; genus UBA9042. The sequence continues at coordinate 30,604 of JAGSHB010000042.1, forward strand.
CCCTACTCAAGGCGCACGCGCGCTATTTTCTGGGAGACCTACTCGGCCGCCTGAACCGGGATGCCGAGGCCGTCGTTGCGCTTGAGGCGATCGCGGGAACCACCGGAGGACACGAGATCGAGACCAAGGCGCGTTGGCGCTTGCACCGACTCTATCGAGCCCTGCGTCGGCCACTGGACGCGGAGCGGATGCTCAGCAGCTTGGTCGGACCAGACACGGATAGCGAGACGCGGCGTGCAGCGCTCTGGTCGCTGGCGTGGCGGCGCTATCGGGTCGGCGATCTGCATGGGTCTTTGCGCTTGCTCGGCAGGCTGGAGCACGAGGTTGGCTCGACGTGCACCACCGGTCGCCAACCTTGGCGCGCACGTTTGCAGTATTGGCAAGCGAGAAGTCTGGAGCGCCTGGGCGATCTCAATGGTGCGCAGCGTCGCTTTCGCGATATCGCCGCCCATTGGCCGATGACGTGGTACGGGTTGCTTTCGCTTGATCGCCTCAAAGTCTCGGCCCCGGATGTGGCCGCGGCGCTGTTGGGTACCGCTCCGCCCACCGGACCGACCCCCAAACTGCGTTTGGCCGACATTCACGTCGCCCGCACCCCCGCGCTCGACGAGGCCATCTTCTTGCTGCGCATAGGTGACGCGCGCGGTGCACGAAGCGCGCTCAGGTCGCTGCTTGGCAACGGGCTGTCTCGCGGCGGAGTGCAACTACTCGCGGCGTTGTACGATCAAGCTGGCCACAGGCGGTCAGCGCTCAGCGTGTTGCGGCGATTTACCCGCAGCGCAGTTCGGCCCGGCGGCGCGGCCGTCGATCTGTGGCGTCAGGCCTTTCCGACCCCGTGGCCGAAACTATTTGAACGCGCGGCGACCACCGCCGGCGTGCCGCAGTCGCTTCTGTACGCAGTCGCGCGCCATGAGAGCTCCTTTGTTCCGACGGCGACATCGGGTGCGGGCGCCATCGGCCTTGTGCAGCTGCTGCCCACCGTTGCGCGGCGCATCGCAGGATTGTATCGGCAGCGAAAGCCCAAACCACGCGCGCTCCGACGCCCCCGAGTCAGCTTGCCTTTGGGTGCATGGTATTTGACGGAGCTCAATCAGTTTCTGAGGGATAGCCATCCCTTGGTGACTGCGGCCTACAACGCGGGGCCCTATGCGGTTCGCCGATGGATCAAGCGCATCGGAATCGTGCCCACCGACGTGTTTATCGAATCCATCCCGTATCGCGGCGCTGCAGCCTATGCGATGCGTGTTTGCACCACGGCCGCTACCTACGCGTGGCTCTATCCGCAGTGGCAAGAGTTGCCGATCATCGGCCTTGGCCGTGCGCCCATGGTCCCGCGGGTGCTGGGTCCCTTCATGACGGGCCGCCGCACGACAGAGGTCATACCCCCGCTGCTGCCCATGGACGGACACGCCCCCCCGTCAGACGTCGCGACGACCACGGTGGCCCGACGGGTGGCGCCCTAGCCCTACATAAAAAGGCGATCGATGCCCCTGGGCGGCGTGCGGCGATCTGCTAGGCTGCCGGCCGTGAACGCTCCCCACGCCGACGGTCGCATCCACCAACTCGACCCTGTTGTAGCCAATCAGATCGCCGCCGGTGAGGTGGTTGAGCGCCCGAGTAGCGTCGTCAAGGAGCTGCTCGAAAACAGCCTCGACGCAGGGGCAAAATCGATCAGTATCCATCTCGAAGACGGGGGCAAGGCGCTCATTCGCATCGTCGATGACGGTCACGGGATGGGGCCACGCGACGCCCACTTGGCCTTCGAGCGTCATGCGACCTCCAAGCTCGTTGGCGCCGAAGAGTTAATGCGGCTCGGCAGTTACGGCTTTCGCGGGGAGGCATTGGCGTCGATTTTGTCCGTCGCAAAGGTTTCCTTGCGCACCCGCCGTGCTGGGGATGAATTGGGTACGTGCCTCGACGGTGGCGGTACCCGTGAATTGCGTGAGCGTCCGATCGCCTGCGCCGTGGGTACGGATCTGCGAATTGCGTCGCTCTTTTTCAACGTGCCGGCTCGCCAGAAGTTCCTGCGCACGGCCGCCACGGAGCTGGGTCACGTCATTCGGCTGCTCGATGCGGTAGCGCTGTCCGATCCAACTTTGCAGCTGAGTTTGTCCCACAACGGCCGGAAGATCAGCGATTTTGCGCCGGTTGAGACGCTCGGAGAGCGGGCGGCCATGGTGTTTGAATCCGACGTTACGCCGCATCTCTATGCCGTGCGAGGAACGGAGGATTATGCGGTCAGTGGCCAGCTCTCAGCGCCGCAGATCACCCGCGGCAGCGCCAGTGGCCTAGTCCTGTTGGTCAACGGTCGACTCGTGCGAGACAAGACCCTCCAACACGCAGTCGTTCAGGCCTATGGCGAGTTGCTGGAGCGTCGTCGATTTCCGGTTGGGGTGCTGCGTCTGACCTGTCCTCCAGGCACCGTCGATGTCAACGTGCATCCGGCAAAGACAGAGGTCCGCTTCGTATCGAGTCAGGCGGTTCATCGGGCTGTGGGCCGCGCCGTACGAGAGATGCTGGCGGCGCAACCGTGGCTCGGTCAAGATCTGCTGGGAGAGGCCCCGGGGACCTATCGTCCGCACGCAACCGCCCCATCCGGGCGCCCCTTCGTTGGCGGTCGATCAGGGACCCAGCCGGTCGCACAGCCGCGCTCGCAGCCGTTTTCTTTGCAGTCACCTCGCGCGCCCGGCAACACCTGGCAGCGACCGGCTTCTCCCACCCAACGGCAGCCCTCCGGCGGCGGGCCGCGAATCGGCAAACAGGTGTTCGTGGCGCCGCAGCCCGCTAGCTGGGCACCACCTGAGACATCGCCTGGGTCGCGTGTCCCCCAAGTGCACCCGGTTTCTGAGGCGCAAGCTAATCGCAGTGGGCGTGATGGGGCTGAGGCTATCCCCTCCGCCGACCAGACGCCCAAGCCGATCGGGCGTATCAGCACCGGCCTGTGGGTCTATCAGCGCGCTGGCGACGTGCTCTTTGTCGATCAGCACGCGGTGGACGAATGGCTCAACCGGAAGTTGATCGATGAAAAGCTGCAAGGCCAAGGGCTCGCAAAGCAGCGCTTGCTGATGCCTAAAATTGTGCCGGTGGGACCCGACTCTGCAGCTGCGGTCCTTGCCCAGGCCGCTAATCTTCAACAGTTCGGCTTTGAAGTGGCCGGCGCCGGCGAGCGGGCGCTAATGCTGCGTGCCTTTCCTGACATTTTGCCTCCTGCACGCATCGAAGCCGTGATTCGCGACCTTGCCGCACGCGCGCTCTCCGGCGAGCAGGGCGAGGCGATCGTTGCAGCTGTTTTGGCTTGTCACTGCGCGCTTACGCACACGCAGCAGCCGGCAGCCGACTGGCATGAGCGATTGAGCGCTGAGCTTGGCCGGCGGCCAGCAGATCTCGACCAATTTTGCCCCCACGATCGCCGCGCGGTCACCGCCGTGCCCGAAGCATCCATCGGCCGGGGAGGCAGTGGATCGTGAGCCCCACCGCCCTGAGTCAGACAGCCCAGCACGACACCCCGATAGCGGCGATCGTCGGGCCGACCGCGTCAGGAAAGACTGGTTTGGCGGTCCGACTGGCCGAACGCGGGCTGCCGATCGAGGTCGTCTGCTGTGATGCCTTGCAGCTCGTACGTGATCTGGATGCCGCCACCGCCAAACCGAGCGCTCAAGAGCGCGCCGCTGTCGTCCACCACCTCGTCGACAGCACCCCACCAACAATAGCGACCGACGCCGGTCGATTTGCGGAGATGGCGGACCAGGCGATCGCTGACATCGCCGCCCGTGGCCGCTGGCCCGTGTTGGTTGGTGGGACAGGGCTGTACCACCGTGCAGTCGTCCGTGGCCTAGCGCAACTACCCACAAGTAGTCCGGAAATCAGGGCCGATTTGGAGCGGGAAGCTGCGCGGGACGGTCTGCCGGCGATGCATGATCGCCTCAGAGAGGTGGATCCTGCCTACGCCGCGCTCACACCTGCGGCGAATCGGCAGCGGGTCTTGCGCGCGCTTGAGGTGTATCGACTGTCGGGGCGCCCGTTCAGTGCTTTTCACGCCGCCCATGCATCCGCCCCTGACCGATACCGCTGCGCCACCATCGTGCTCACGCCAGAGCGCGAGGGCCATCTGGCGCACATCGAGAAACGCGCAACCTTGATGGCTCCGAACCTGCTGCGTGAGGTCAAACAGCTACTCGCCGCTGGCTTGGCGCCAGACGCACCCGGAATGCAAGCGCTAGGTTATCGGCAGGCCGCCGAGATGATCAGTGCCGGTCGCACCGACGCGGCTGCATTGGTCCAAATCTTGACCATCGGTCATCGCAGATATGCCAAGCGGCAGCGCACCTGGTTTCGGAAGACGACAGCTGCCCTACGGGTGGAAGATGTCGATGCGGAGACCGATGCAGTCGCTGAGGTGTTGCAAGCGTGGTTCAGCTCATCAGCCAGTTGATTGCACGTAGAACAGGCGACGTGTCGACCATGTCCTGCCAAGCCCCGGGTTGTGCGGCGAACCAACCGGCACGCACCAGCCAGTAGGTCGTCAACGCAACGAGCGCGCTCTTTACAAGCCAACCTGGATGGCGCGGCGGGTCCCTGTCTGTTGCCAGGGCTACAATGGCCGCAATCCACCAGAGCCACATCCAACCAAATACGATGGGCGACAGAAGATTATAGTGCAGCGCCGCGTGCCCGTGGCCGTGACTCAGCGCCACAAACGCCCGCGTCATCCCACAGCCCGCGCAGGGCAGACCGCTACCCAGCCGGAATACGCAGATGATGGGGCCCGTCGTGATACTGGTGCCGAGCGTGGCGGCGACGAACATGATCACCGGGATGATCGCGAGCATGGGATGACGACGAAAGACCAACACCGCGCGCCGGAGCGCATTGTACTGGGTTGCTTCACTGGCGTGGGTTTGGGCCATGGTTGTCGACTCTGGCGACGATTGCCTGTGCGTGCAAGGAGATCAGGCAGACTCGCAACATCACGCGCGTCGAATCGTTTCGCCTCTCGGGTCGTTGTAGCCAATCCAGGGGGCGTGTCGTAGGTTGCGACAGGTCTCCACCAGGACTACTCTCGCTTTCCTATGCGTACGCTACAGGAGCATCGATGCGATCTTGCCCATCTCTCACAGCCCGGCTGATGACCCTCGCACTGAGCGTTGCTCTCGTAGGCGCTGTCGTTTCACCGACATTTGCCGTGCCGACGCGGGCGCAAGCGCTCAAACTCAAGCGCGCCGGCGAGTCTGACGACGGCGCGGCGGCGCGCCTCAACGAGGAAGGTAAAAAGCTCGTTCGAAAAGGAAAGTACTACGCAGCGCTTGATAGGTTTCATGCTGCGCTGGCGTTGTTTCCAATCTCCAACGCGATCTTCAACGTGGGCTCGATGCTCTACACGCTGAAGCAATACCAAGAGGCGTTTCCCTACTTGGAGCAGACGCTCCGCGCCCCGCTTGCACCCGAGCAGCGCCAGGTCGTTCTGCGGTATCGCGCGGACACCCTCAAGTTCCTGAAGATGACACACGCAGCCATCATGGTGCGCACGAACCCGCCCGGAGCGAAGGTCTTAGTCAACGGCAAAGCACTGCCATTTCCGGCGCCGACCCGCGTGCTCGTTAGGTTTGGCAGGTCGGACGTGACGGCAAAATACCCTGGTTTTTCAGCGACAACCGTGGTGGTGAAGTCGAGTTCGGCCAAGCCTCCCAAGGACATCGTCGTTCGCATGAAGCGCGAAGAGCCATACGCCAAGGTGACGGTTCGTTGCCCCAAAGGCGCCGATATTTTCATCGACGGTCGCATGAGTGGATTCTCTGAGGCGCGCACAAAGCTGCTGATGGGAAATCACGTCATTCGCTGCGGAAAGACCAACCACTCCCAGGCTTTCGAGCGTAAAGTTGACGTACTTCGGCGCTCTGACCCGTCGTTTTCCAACACCTTCGATTTCTCGGCCCTGAAGCAGTAGGCCGCTCCCCTCTCATACGATTCACAACGGAACCTAGGTGCTCTTGACCGGCCCAATCGCCGGCAGGCTCCCTGATAAAGGCCCGGCGTGAGTACGTGCAGGCGCCATAAGCGCTAGCCGAAGTGCGGCGGGATAAGTAGCGGGTTGTCTGGCGGCGTCACCGTCGGCTCCCGACCTAGCCATGGCTGGGACCAGGGGCCGATAATGGGGCTCGCGCGTGGCTCATTGCGCAGGAGCGCGCAACGATGGCACTCGGACGGTGCCGTGTGTTGGACCGCGATTGGCATCGCGGCGAGTCAGCCCCGCATCCCAGCAAGCTCCGCCCTTTGTCGTTTTCAGTGGGCGCTCCACCGCCCGCACAATCGGCGCCATGGCCACGGAGCTGGAGCCGTTCGCACGACTACGCCAGCACGACTTGACCACCACGAGTTCAAGGCGCACGGCGACCCGATGGGCTGCACCCATCTGTCAGGGCGGCCATCTTGGTGAGAGTGAAGCGAGATATGGACTGACGCTGACAAACTCGGCGCGCAGGCCGCGGCAATCGTCCGACTGACTCGGCCATCAACCGAGCGCCATACGGTGCGCTAGTCCTGGAGGAAGTTGAATTCGACGCGGCGGTTCTTGGCCCAAGCGGCCTTGTTGTGCGCCGGATCGAGCGGCCTGTCCTCGCCGAAGCCAACCGGAATCAAGCGGCTGCGTGCGATACCGCGCTCGACCAATGCCGACACGACAGACTCGGCACGGCGCTGGCTGAGCTTCTTGTTCTTCTTGTCGGAGCCACGCTCATCGGTGTGGCCTTCGACCTGCACCCGCACGTCCTGCCGCGTCTTGAGTGCGTCCGCAG
>JAGSHB010000134.1 GCA_023954815.1 Myxococcales bacterium
CAACAATGGGCCCGGATCCGCGGCTCCAATCAATCGGAGGCCGGGTTCGACGTGGGCGTTTGGGCAGACGACAGCTTCGTCATCGTCGGCGATACCAACTCAGGTACCACCGGCACCGACGCCTGGCTGCTTCGCTACGACCGCTGGGGCAACTCTCAGTGGGACAAGCGGCTGGGCGGCGCTGGCAATCAGTGGGGCACCGGTGTGCTAGCGAACGCAGATGGCACAGTGACGATGGTCGGACGGGACTACAACAACAAGACAAAGTCGGACATCTTGCTCGCAAGAGTCGGTCCCTGGGGCTACAGCGACTGCCAAAAGGCAGCCTCATGCGGCAAGCGCAGCTTGGCCGAGTGCGACGACAACAACCCCTGCACCATCGACGGATGCGACACCATCGACGGGTGCACCAACACGCCGGCTAAGGCCGGGACCTCCTGCGCCGTCGGCAAGATCTGCGCCGGCAAGGTCTGCACCGGCGGGTAGGAGCGCGCTGCGACAGTCATTTCAGTTACGCAGCATGAAGCTAGCCTGCTAGGTGCATCTGGCGGCGCTTCCAGCGGGCTTCTTTTTGACGGGCCTGCACCACCGTAATGGCCGTCATATTCACGATATTACCCACCGTACTGTCGCGTTCCAGCACGTTCACGCTGCGTTCCATGCCCATCAGCATCGGCCCGATGAGGTTGGCGTGTGCGACGCTCCCCATGAGCTTGTAGGCGATGTGGCTGCTGTTAAGATCAGGAAAGATCAGAACATTGGCCGCCTCCGTCAGCCCTGCAAAGGGGTAGCGTTGCTTGAGCTGCTCGTGATCCAGCGCTAGGCCTGCCTGAATCTCACCCTCGATATCCAAGTCTGGCTTGAGCGCCTTCACATAGGCCATGGCGGCGGTGATTTTGTCGCTCTCAGGGCCGGGATTGGACCCAAAGTTGGAGAAGCTGAGCAACGCTACATGCGGCGTGATACCCAGCGACGTCGCAAGTCGCGCGGTCGCCAGCGCAACCTCGCCAAGGGTCTCCGCATCCGGGTTCTTGTTGACCGTTGTGTCGGCAAAGAACAGCAGTCGCTCCGGCAAAATGACGATTTGGGCACCGCAGACACGCTTGATTCCGTGCCGCACGCCGATGACCTGCAGCGCGGGACGCATGAAATCGCGATAGTTCGAGCGCAGCCCACCAATCATGGCATCAGCCTCGCCCAAATGGACCCGCATGGCGCCGAACCACGCGCCTTGGCCCATCATCTCCATCGCTTCCTCCTCGGTGAGTCCCTTGCGTTGGCGCTGCTCCCACAGATTGGCGGCATAGCGCTGGCGACACGAATCCGTCATCGGGTCGAGCAGGGTCACGCCGTCGAGGCTCACCCCAGCCGCATCGGCCTGGGCTACGATCGCGTCCGGTTTGCCCAGCAGCACGGGCCGCGCGATGCCTTCATCGACCACAATACGGGCCGCCCGAATGATGTTGACGTGGTCGCCGTCGGGGAACACTACCGTGCGCGGGCTCTCCATGGCCTTGTGAAACACCTTGCGCATCACCTCGCGCTCACGACCCAAAATTCGGGTTAATCGCAGCTGATAGGCATCCCAATCGGTGATATTTACCCGGGCGACACCACTGTCCATGGCAGCCTTGGCCACGGCCGGCGCGATTCGCAGCAACGCGCGATGGTCAAAGGGCTTTGGAATGATGTACTCCGGTCCAAAGCTGAGCTGCGCGTCGTCGTACGCGCGGCGCACCTCATCGGGCACATCCTCGCGGGTCAATGCGACCAGGGCACGAACCGCTGCCATCTTCATCGCGTCGCTCACACCGGTCGCGCGCACGTCCAGCGCCCCTCGGAAGATGAACGGAAACCCCAGTACATTGTTCACCTGGTTCGGATAGTCACTCCGCCCGGTGGCGATAATCGCATCTGGGCGGGCCATCCGAGCTTCCTCGTAGCTGATCTCCGGGTCGGGGTTGGCCAGCGCAAAGATAATCGGGCTGGCGCTCATGGACTTGACCATCTCACCTGACAGGACGCCGCCCACGCTGACCCCCACAAACACGTCGGCGCCGACGAGCGCTTCGCTCAGGGTGCGAGCCGGCGCATCGGTCGCAAAACGCGCCTTGTAGGGATTCATGCCCGCAACGCGGTCCCGATAGATGACGCCTCGTGAATCGCACATGATGATGTTACTGGGCTGCACGCCTGCGAGCACAAAGAGGTTGGCACAGGCGATGGCCGCAGCGCCGGCGCCGTTGAAGACGCAGCGCACCGCGGCGACGTCTTGGTCTGTTAGCGCTACAGCGTTGAGAAAGGCAGCTGTGGCGATGATGGCGGTACCGTGCTGGTCGTCATGAAACACTGGAATCTGCAAGCGAGATTTCAGTTCTTGCTCGATGTAGAAGCACTCCGGAGCGCGAATGTCCTCCAGGTTGATGCCGCCGAATGTGGGCTCCAATGCGGTGACCGCGGCAATAAAAGCGTCGGCGTTGGGCGTGTTGAGTTCGATATCGAACACATCGATGTCCGCGAAGCGCTTGAAGAGTACAGCCTTGCCTTCCATGACGGGCTTGGAGGCCTCCGGGCCGATGTTGCCCAGGCCCAAAACGGCCGTGCCGTTGGTGACCACGCCGACCAAGTTACCGCGCGCGGTGTAGTCGAAGACCGCTTCCGGCCGATCTGCGATTGCCAGACAGGGCTCGGCGACCCCAGGGCTGTAGGCCAGCGCGAGATCGCGCTGCGTGTCCATCGGCTTCGTCGCGCGTATGGCTAGTTTTCCTGGACGTCCAGTCGCGTGATACTCAAGCGCGTCCGCAGCGAGTTGAGACCGTTGAGTGGGATCGCTAGTGCTCATGACTCCTCCCGCAAAGTAGCGACTCCCGTCTACCATGACTTGACCGCTAGGGGGGTGCTACGGTCGTGGTCTCCACGCCGCCTTCACCCTGGGTACAGATGCACCGTGACATCCTGATTGTTCGTGACCGCAGAGAGTCCAAGAAGAAGTGTTCATTGACACCGCTGCGTGGCATGAATGGCATCGTCTTCATCAACGATCATCCTGAGCGGCGCGTTCAGGCTGCCGGGCGCATCCTCCTGGACCCAGACGGCGAGCCATTTTCGCCGGCGGACCGTGGTATGCCGCTCTTGCTGGTCGATAGCTCCTGGCGCCGCGTCCGTGCGATGACAGCTCGCATCGACGGCCCCGTTCGCCGTCGCCGGCTCCCAGCGTTGGTGACGGCCTATCCTCGGGTGAGCCGCAACTTTGCCGATCCAAGCACGGGTCTTGCATCGATTGAAGCCTTGTTTGTGGCGAGCTTGTTGGTCGGCGCGCCTGCGCTGGATCTGATCGATGCCTATCGCTGGAAGGACCTGTTTCTGTTGAATAATGCTGATTATCTGGCTACCTTCGGGCTATGAGTTGGGATCCACTTGATGACCCGTCGGACGACCCACCCGTTGTGCCGCCGGGCTATCTTGTGGCCATTGACCTCGGCCTGCGGATGGGCATTGCGTGCTTCGATCGGGCCGGCGAATTGCAGTTTGCGCGGGCGCGCCGATTTCCCTCGCGCGACCGACTTCGCGCCGCAGTACCGCAACTGCTGGCTGACCTGTCCCCCCTACACTGGCTTGTCGTTGAGGGCGACGCCGAGCTCGCCAAACCTTGGATCAGGCACGCCCGATTGCGCGGCGCGCAGGTCCTCGCGGTCAAGCCCGAGACGTGGCGCAAGGCGCTCCTCATGCCGAGAGAGCGACGCAGCGGGACCGCAGCGAAGGAAACCGCGCTACGTCACGCGACAGAGATGCTGGCTGCATGTGGGCGCGCCCCCGCTGTGCCTTTGCGCCATGACGCCGCCGAGGCCGCCCTTATTGGGCTCTGGGCACTCACGGAGATTGGCTGGGCACGCGGCTGATGACTGACGGGCATGCGTCGGCGTAGCTACTTCCGCCCACGCCATTGCTCCGAAATGGCCCAATTTTGGGGCTGAACTGAAGGTTTTCGGTTTGCTTTTCGAGGTCTGAATGCGATAGCAAGCAGTCTCAATAGTCGTCAGTGAAGCGGCACGAGATGTAGCCCCGGCCGACATGTGGCCAGCCCAGGACCGAACTCCATGACCATCTGCACGAAATGGACTGCGCGCTTGGCGCTTCTCTCTATCGCCGCCGCCACGACCGCATGCGGCAACTCTGCTGGCGTCAACTCGGGATACTTCCCGCCACCGGACTCCTACGTCACAGACGGCGCTACCGCGGACGTAGGGCAGGTCCTTGGTGACGTTGCGGCCGATGGCAGCCCGGTGCTCGCCGACACGGGCGCCACAACTACAGACACAGGCAGCGCAACAGACATTGGCCCCACATCTGACGCTGGCTGCAACGGGCCGGATTGCTGCAACACGGCCGCGCAGTGTGACGACAGCAAACCCTGCACAGACGATGCGTGCACGGCCGGAAAATGCACGCACCAGCCGGTGGCGGGCTGTGGTGCGGCGTTGCCTCCTTGCGATACGTCGGTCAACTGTAAGGAGGGCGTCTGCAATGTGCAGATGCATGCATGCGTGCAGTGCATCACCTCTGCTGATTGCGGCGACGGCGCTTGGTGCAAGCAAAACAAGTGCGCCCCCGCACCGGCATGCCAATCGGACGTGCAGTGCAAAGCAACCAATCAAGTTTGTGCTGCCGACGTCGGCTCATGCGTGGATTGCAACGCGGATGCGGACTGCGGCGGTGGTCTGCAATGTGTCGCCCACAGCTGCAAACCCAAAACGGCGTGCACGTCGTCCAAACAATGCCCCAAGATCTGCGATACAGAGGGCGGAGCCTGTGTGGACTGCCTCAAGCACGCCGACTGTGGTGCTGGCAACATCTGCGATACAGCGAGCCATAGCTGCATGCCAGCCATCTGCAGCGGCGGGGCTTGTGCGGGTTCGAGCCACTTCGCCTGCAAGAGCGATGGCAGCGGATATGAGGCGGGCAAGTCGTGTCTCGACGACAACGTCTGCACCGACGACCTCTGCAAAGCCGCGACCGGCTGCCTGCAGACTGCCAATGCCACCGCCTGTAGCGATAACGACGAATGCACCGAGGGTGACAAGTGCAGCGGCGGCGCCTGCGCCAGCGGCAAAAAGGTGGCGTGCGACGACAACAACAAGTGCACCGTGGACTCGTGCAGCAAGACCACGGGCTGCGTGTTCACCGCCCACAGCCAATCCTGTGATGACGGTGACCAATGCACGACAGGCGATGCGTGTTCGGGCGGCAAATGCAAGGGCGGTAGCGCCAAGAACTGTAATGATAACAAGATCTGCACCGACGACAGCTGCAAGTCGAGTTCCGGCTGTACCTACGCAAACAACAGCAAAGCCTGCGACGACGGCGATAACTGCACCGGCAACGACACCTGCAGCGGCGGAAAATGCACGGCGGGGCAGGGCAAGGGGTGCGACGACGGCAACGCGTGCACCACCGACTCATGCAGCAAGACCACCGGCAAGTGCGTGTACACCAACAACAGCAGCGCCTGCGACGATGGCGACCTCTGCACCGAATCCGACGCCTGCAAATCAGGCAAGTGTGCAGGCGGCAAGGTGAAAGACTGTACGGACGGCACAACCTGCAGCGCCGACACTTGTGACCCAAAGAAGGGCTGCCAGCATCCCCCTGTCGGTGACGGCACCCCATGCAGCGGCGGCGCCTGCAAGGCTGGTACCTGCATGGCGCTCGCGCCCGCGCTGGGCTCCCAGCTCACGTGCGCCATCAAAAACGGCGGAGTGCGGTGCTTTGGTTCGAACTCATACGGCGCCCTCGGCACGGGGAGCAGCAGCAGTTCAATCAAGGTTGGAGACGTCAAAGGGTTGTCGAAAATCGCCGCCGTCACGGCTGGCTCGTATCACGCTTGCGCCCGTCGCGAAGATGGCACTGTCGCTTGTTGGGGCTATGGTAGCTACGGCCAGATTGGCAACGGCAAGACGTACAGCAGCTACACGCCAGCCACAGTTTCAGGCCTCAAGGACGTTGTTGGCGTGAGCAATAGCTACCGCACCAGTTGCGCATGGCGCAAAGACGGATCGGCGGTGTGTTGGGGCCGCGGAGGAAGCGGGCAACGAGGAGATGGGTCCACCACGGACAAGAAGTCGACGCCACAGACCGTCAAACTGCCTGAGAAGATCACTTCGATCAGTGGTGGAGACGATCACTTCTGTGCGGTCACGACCAGCGGCTCACTCTGGTGCTGGGGCTCCAATGGGTACGGTCGAATCTTAAGCAGCTCTGAGCAGTTCTATCTCACGCCGGTGAAGATCAAGGCGTTATCCAACGTGCTTCAAGTCGCGGCGGGCACGAACCATACCTGTGCGTTAAGTCAGAAGGGCAACGTCTGGTGTTGGGGACGCAACAGCTACTACCAGGCCAGCGGCATCGCCAAGTACCAAAGCTACGTCAAAGCACCAACAAAGGTGCCAAATGTCGTCAATGCCATCGCGATTGCTGCCGGCGCGAGAACAACGTGTGCGCTGATCAAGGGCGGAACTGTCCGGTGCTGGGGGCGAAACACCTTTGGGCAAGCTGGCGCGGGAGACGGAGCTGCGGCGTCCGTTGGCGTGACTCAGGTCAAAGGGCTGACTGGCGCGACGGCCGTGGCGGTCGGCGCAGACCACGCCTGCGCATTTGTCGGGCTGAAGCTCATGTGTTGGGGGAACAACCAGAAACACCAGCTTGGCCTTTCGGTGAGCAAGGGGCCCTATCAAGTCACGGGGATGACGACGGCGACAGCGATTGCATCATCGAACAATGCGAACTGCGCCCTGTTGAAAGACGGCTCGGCACAGTGCTGGGGCTATAACGACTCTGGGCGACTCGGGGTTGGCACCTCAGGCAATCAACATGTGCCTGTGAAAGTGGCGGCAACGGTTGGCTTGAAGGCCATCCGCATGGGCAGAAAGCACACCTGCGGATTAGCGACCGACGGCACAACCTGGTGCTGGGGCTCGGGCAGCTACGGCTCCCTGGGCAATGGGAAGAGCTCCGGCTCGAACTACAAACCGGCCAAAGTTACGGTGCTGCCAAAGATCGATGACATTCAACTCGGCTACAATTTCAACTGTGCGCGCAGCGAGGGAAAACTCTACTGCTGGGGCCGGAACAACTATGGTCAAGTGGGCAACGGCAACACGACCTCCCAGTACAAGCCTGTGGAGGTCACGGCGCTGGCTGGGGCGACGGACGTCGCCGTGGGCGACTACCACGTTTGCGCTGTCGCCAAGGATGCGACGCTGTGGTGCTGGGGGTACAATGCTTACGGACAGCTCGGCATCGACTCCAAGACATCGAGCAAGGTCCCTGTGCAGGTCAAGGGGTTGAGCGACATCGTGGCGGTCCATGCCGGGCAACGAAATACATGCGCCCGCGACAAGGCCGGCAAACTCTACTGCTGGGGTGACAACTACGGCTACCAAGTTGGCCCATCGCTCGGCAGCAGCTACACGCCCTACACAAAGCCGCGTGAGATGAAGGACTACGGTTCCGGCGTGAGCAGCAGCGCCATCGCCTACCGTCACCTCTGCGCGCTAGACGCAAAGGGCAGCCTGCTATGCCAAGGCTACGGCACGTACGGCGAGTTCCTGACTGGTACTCCGACGAGCTCCAAGAAGTCGTCGCCCGTCATGTCGGTACTCAAGGACGTGGCCCAAGTGGCCGTATCGCAGTACCTGTCGTGTGCGATGAAGAAAGACGGCACGGTGTGGTGTGCGGGGCAGAATAGTTACGGCCAATTGGGTGACGGGTCAGCGTGGCGGACTGAGCCCACGCTCGCCGCCGTGTTCTAGGCGTCGCGAGCAGTCTGCGACGCCGGGCAGCCAAAATTCGGCCACATTTGAAGGCGATATGCCGTTTCTGAGCCCTACAGTGCCCTTGGTGGCTCGTTTCGGCTTCGAAGGCATACTAGTGGGATCGAGGGTCACAAAGGGCCGTAGGCGGCCTCCCAGCATTCTGCGCCTCCGACCGAATATGACACCTGCCTCGTGACACTCGTCCTGCCGCCTGCCTGTGGCACCATGTGCGCCCTTGATGTGTCAGCGCAATCGTGCGACCCATGACCCGTTCGCGGCAGGACTTACGACTTGTTGCCAGTCGCTGGAGTCCAGTAAAGACGGCCGCACGACGAGGATGCATGAGCCAAGACGCCCCGAGATTGCTCATCGTGAGCCACAACTTCGCCCCTGACATCTCGATTGGTGCTCGCCGTGTGCATCGCATCGCTACCCAGATGAAGGCGCGCGGTTGGCAGGTGGATGTGCTCTGCACTCGGCGCGTTTATCAGCAAGGGTGGAACCCAAAGCTCGCCGTTGGCCTCGACGGGATGAAGATCATTCGAACTCACGCGCTGGAACCCCGTGCCTGGGCCCGGCTTGTGCGAGATCGAGTGCTCGGGCGGCTGGACGCACGCCCCACACCGAAAACGGCGGCCTCACCAACCGATTCTGACGTCAGCAACAGTCACTTCGCGGGGGCGCCTACGAAGTTGGCCAAGCAACTCATCGACGGCCTGCGTACCGTCGCCAGCGGGCTGATGGTCAACTACGTGGAGTTCCCGGACGAGGTCGGCGGCTGGATTCCGCTAGCCCTCTTGAACTCGGTTCGCTTCAAGCGCCCTGATGTGGTGATCGCGTCCATGCCTTGGCATTCGTCTGCCGTGATTGGGGCTGCACTTGCCACGCGATTTGACAGTGGCTTGGTGCTCGACTACCGGGATCCGTGGCATGCCGCTGTACGCAAACCGAGCCTGCCTGCCTACCGGCGGCGCTTGGAGACGCAACTCGAGGGGATCTGTCTACAACGCGCCGATGAGTTGGTGACCGTGACCGCAGGCCTTGTGAAGGAGATTGGCGGCCAATGCGGCAGGCCCTTTCATCTGATCCCCAACGCGAGCGAGCCCGAGAAGTTTGCCGGCATTGAGCCGAGAGAGTTCAAGCGACCGACCATCGTCTATGCGGGAGGGCTCTATGGCGGCCGCACGGTGACGCCATTTCTTGAGAGCCTCGCGCGGCTGCACCGGGCTGGAGAGCTCGACAAACACCCAATCGGCCTCCTGGTGATGGGGACGGACAACGCCCACGTCGTGCGTGAGGCTGCCGATTTGGGGATCGCTGATTACGTCGAGGTGCTGCCGCGGCAGACTCACCAAGTGGCCATGGCCGCTGCGTTGGGCGCTGCCGCCAACACGCTCATGGTCGCGCCCGTTCACATTCGGCAGGTGCCTGCAAAGGTGTTCGAGCACATCGCGGCGGGCAGGCCGATTCTCGCTCTCAGCCCGGCGGGAGCGGACGTGGACCAAGTCCTCGGAGATCACCCAGCGGCACGGTGCATGCGTCCGACAGACGGCGCCGCCATCGACACGGCGCTCAAAGATCTGGCTTCCGGCGCTTGGCAAGGGACAGCGGAGATTCCGTCGGCGTATACCGTGAAGACGACGATGGATAACCTGAACGCCGTGCTCCACAAGGCAGCCCGATTCGGCTGAAGCCCACGCTGACTGTTGCTGGCAATCAACGCCCGCAATCACGGCCCGCAGGCACCTTTCGACTTGATGACCACGCCCTGGACCGCCGCGCAGCTCGGGTTGGTGTAGGTCTTGTTGTCGCAACCGCAGACCGGATCGATCACGCCCGTGCAGGCCGTGGCCGGGGGCTTGCTGATGCAGATACCTTGGATGCCACATTGGCCCTGGGGAACGGCACAGTAGGCATTGGCGGCACAGCCAGCCTGGCCCTCGGTGCATGTGGACGCGCTGCATTGGCCTGTGTTCTTTGAATTCTGCTGCGCTTGAGCGAGCAGGCAAGCGTTCGTGTAGGTCTTGCCATTGCAGCCGCAGACCGGCTTGTTGGTCGCGTCACACACCACCGGCAACTTCACGCACTCCCCATCGCCGACACAGGCGATGGGATTGGTGTCGAACACCTGGCAGAACGTACCCGTCGGGCACAGCGCGGGCTTAATGGGGCCCACTTTGCATTGCACGGTTGTCGGGTCGTCTGGGCAGGCGCCTGCATGCTTCTTTGAAACATTGGCCTGCCGGCGAAAGCAGCCGTTGGGGTACGTGTTGTCGTCACAACCGCACTCGGGCTGGCCGCCATTGGGGCAGGCTCCCTGGGCCACGGCGGGCACGCACACACCCGCATCCGTCTTTTCGCATCCGTCGATGTCGCAGTGCTCGCCCGCTTTGCACGTCTTGCCTGTATTCCCTGCGCACACGGCGAGCTGGGGCTTGGGACACGCGCTACCGAGCTTGATGGTGACGACCGCTTTTTGGGCTTCACACGGATTTGCATACGTCTTGCCGTCGCAACCGCATACCGGTTGCTGCAGGGCAGGGCAGGAGACAATGGCTGGCTTGCAGGTGCCGCTTACCCAGCCTGTGCAGGCGCCAATCGCTGCCACGCAGAACTGACCAGATGGACAGGTTTTAGGTTTGGGTCCGGTAGCAGCGTCGAACGCGCATGGCTTGGGCCCCGTGGATGTGTCAGGCACGTCACCAACAGTTGTGTCCGGAGCGGTACTGGTGTCGGCGGCGCCGGCGTCTTGGGTCGCATCAACCACAGCGTGCGTGTCGTGAGAATCGAACTCGTCCGCATCGTCCACGGCTGTGTCGCCACTCGAGACGGCAGTGTCCCCCGTGGGGAGCGAGATTTCACCGGCGACGATGGGGATAAAGTTGGCGTTCTCCGTGCCCCCACAGGCCACCAGCGAACAGCACGCAATCAGTACCAGCACAAAGAAGGAGACCCGAGATTGGCGGTGCATGATGACTCCGAGCGATGGCCTGTTGAGCCGTCTGAGCGACCATTGGCGTGACGATATCCAACGAACGCCCGCAGAGTATAGCTAACCGGGCCTCTGTGCGCACGCGAGGCTATCATCCCCGTGCAGTGCTGCGGGGCGGGGCGTTTGCACATCCGGAGTCTGGGCTGGCAATTCGATGCGAAGGCCGGTTGCTGGACGACTGACCCGACCATTGGCAACCGTGCGCTGCAGCACCCAGCCCATAACAGCTGGCAACACCAGCGCCACAAGGACGATGGCGAGGCGGCTGGGTCTACGAAATTCGGCCATGACGGGCTCCGGATTATGCTCGTCAAGTAGTGTTGCAGCAACCGTTCCATTGTGGCGGGTTCGGCTCCAGTAGCCGGAGAACATGGAGATCTCCGTACGAAGCCACGGACTGATTTCTGACATGGCTGTCATGTGGCGTGACATTAGGATCAGGGCGTCCGTGTTTGTCGAGGTTGGTTTTCAGGACATTGTGCGCGGCCCTCATGAGCTTGAACCTTCTGCTCATTTCATTGCCGATCCGCGAGGCAGGTGTTTCGCCAACGCAGTCGCGTCACGCGCAGCCAGCTCTTTGATCACCACATCCCCTGCGGCCCTTGCTAGGCGACGCAATTCAACCACCGCAGTCGCAAGATTCTTGTCTACCTTGAGCCAAGCCAATCGATACAGCGCGTAGTCGTGCAGTTCGCCCGACCGCACCTCAGCCGCCAATTCTTCGAGGTACTCTCTGGCATGCACCGTATCGCCGCGAGACAGGGCTAGATCAGCCAGTCGAACGCCCGCTTGAGGCGCCAAGGGAGAGTCGTAAAACTCGTGCAGCAGCTGCTTGAGGTAGTGTCGTCCGACCGCGACGCCGCTGAGGTCTTTGTCCAATAGTCCCTGATAGATGCGCATCGTGCCGGCGAGCAGCAACACCGCATCCATACGCTTGTAGTGCGGATGATGCTTGATAATCACCTCTATGCGTCTGATCGCAGGTCGCACGTCCATCTTGGTTTCGGCTGGCACCACAATCTTGGGCGTCAGATCAGGCTTGACTGGCATCCGCCAATTTCTCCGCGTGGACAGCGCCACTTTGAAGACATAGCGCTTTCGCTTTCGCTCAATCCGTGCCCGCTCTTTCGTCGACTGAATGAGGGCGCTATGCCGTGCGCGGTTGCGTAAGAAATGGCGCCAGTGGATTTCGTCGTGCACCAACTCGCCGAGTCGATGGAGCCGGCCAACGTGTTCCGGCGACCTAGGGGTCTGGGCAATGCGTGTGCGTAGTTCAGCCATCTCTTTGGCGCGCTTTTCCGCCATCCGCTTGCCAGGCGGTCGATGATGCTTGTGCATCGCTGTGACCTGTTCATGGTCAGGCGGTCGGGGCACGTCACCCAGTGTCACCGCGTTCGGCATGCCGTGAGCGGGGGTCGCCCAAGCGGCGGATACGGTGGCGACCGGGCCGAAGAGCAGTCCCCCAGCCAACAGCACAACAAGAGGAAGACGAGCGTTCATGGGACCTCCCGGGTGTGAGCCACAGGAACACCATCATCATAGGCACGAATAATCGCTCTGCACGCGACGAAATCGGCTGGATACGCGTTCGTTTTGGGCAACCTCGCGCGACGGCAGGGAGGTCTAGCTAGTCGGCAGCACAGCCAAACTTAACGCTAGTTCCCGCCACTTGCCCACTCGCGGCAGGCGCTGCCCCGATGGCTATCCCTCAGACTTATGCAGCACCACGCTGTGCGGGTAGGGAATCTCGATTCCGGCTTCGTCAAACGCGAGCTTCAGACGCCGATTGAGCTCGCGCCCGACGCCCCATTGATCACCGGCGCGTGTCTTGACCGAAATCCGCACATTGACCGACGAATCAGCCAAAGCCACAACGCCGTTGAATGCCGGCGTCTCCAGCAGCGACTCGCTCCAAGCCTCGTCCGCAACCATCTCCTCTCCGACTTTTTCGCAGACAGCCTGCACTTCGGCGAGGTCCGCGTCGTAGGCAACCCCTACCTCCACCTTCGCGCGTGACCACTCCCGGGTCATGTTGGTGACCGCAGAGATGCTGCCGTTCGGTACCGCATGCAAATCTCCGGTGGACTGCCGAATCCAAGTCGAACGAATCGTAATCCGCTCCACTGTGCCGGTCTTACCTGCCAACTCGACCACATCACCCACCGCGAACTGGTTTTCGACCAGGATGAAGAAGCCATTGACCACATCGCGGACCAAGTTCTGCGAACCAAAGGACACAGCGAGACCCAGGATGGCGACACTGCCTAGCAGCGGTCCCGTGTCGACACCGATTTGGTCCAGCGCCAGGAGCGTGGCGATAATGTACAGGGATATCCGTGCGATCCCTGAGAAGACCGTCGCTAGCGTCACCGCACGCTGATCGTCGTCGTTGGGATCGTCGGGATCGCCTTCGGCACGTTTGATCCACTCGTCGGCGACTCGCTGAACCAACCGCAAAGCGAAGCGCAAGCCCAGCCACACCAAAAGCAGGCCGATAGCGATCCGCCATGCCTGTTTGGTCAGCCAATCCACGACCGTCTCGCCGGTGGCCTCGAACCAAGTCGACATGCCGCTGTCCCGCTCCAAGCGACGGTCGAGTTGAGCGACGCGTTGCGTACGAAACTTGATCTGCGAGCGGGTCAGCCCGGCTTCGACGATGCGTGCACGCTGCCGAGCCGCTTCGTGGCGGGCCTCTTTGTCGAGCGCCTTGACCTTGGGGCCAGCACGACCAGCCAGCTCACGCCATAGGTCCGCCCACTGAGCGGAAGCACCCTTGGCTTCCGTGGCGACACCGAGTTCACGGCGGGCGAGCGCGACGTCCTTCACCAGCGCTGCGAGCAAGATCTTCTCGCTGGCGAGTTGAGCTTCGATGAGCTTGAGGTCGGTGTGGGCGACCGCGCGCTTGCTGGTCTGCAATTCAATGCGACGCCTGAGGTCGGCGAGGTGCAGATTGCGACGTTCGTAGGGGTTGGGCTCTTCCGTCGTCTTGAGGGCGGCTGTGGTTTCAGGCTTCTTCTCTTCCGGCTCAAGGCTCGCCTCGAGCCGCTCCTCCAAAGCATCCCGCTCACGTTCGATAGCGTCGAGGTAGCTGTCCTGGTTCTTCTCTTTGTCTTTGGCCAAGAGCACCCATGCCTGCAACGACTTCGCCAGGGCAGGGCCGCCTGCCATCTTCGCCGACGTGACGGCATCTGCGAGGGCGCCAGCGGTCTTCGCCTGGCCCGTCCAATAGTTCTTCCACTCACGATTGGAAAAGGTCTTGTCGCCCAACACCCGCAGTCGCGCCTTGAGGGCTTTGTCTAGATCGACAAATGCGCTGTCGGCCTTGCCATTGAACAGGCTCACGAGCTTGGGAGTGTCGCCCACCGCTTTACGCCAGGCCTTGGCCGCGGACACGACCTCTGGCGGGAGTCCGGTGTCCGCGGGGGCAGCAGTCCCCGTGACGGCAACCGGAGCAGCGACAGCGGCCGCAACGGGCGTGTCGAGCGCGGCCTCACCAAATGCGAGCGCAGGAAGCGCAGTGAGCATCAGGGAAAGCAGGAGCGTTGTAGAGCGATTCATGGCGCAGACCTCTGGGTTGGCACCGGCCATAACGCCGGGAGGTCATTGCGTCAAGCGCCGATTGAATCTGGACCGCACCCAATGGCGAGTCACGGCCATGGGGCGTCGTTCAAGGCAGTCAGTCCTCAGGCCAGGCCCCCTTCGCCCGCCAAACATGGCCAGTCTCCGTACCCAGATACAGATGCCCTTGCCACCATGCGATCGCCGTGACGCCATCTCCAGACGGAAAATCCAGCACTTTTGTCCACTTCTGGAGATCTCCACTGATCCACGCGCGAACCGTCCACGTATCTCCAACCTTCGCTGCCGGCCAACCTTGCCCAGCGTGACCAAGCACCACAACTTCGTCACCATGGGTCGATACATCGATGACCGCGCTGCCTTGCAGGTCGATGAGCTTGGCCTCGCCCTTGTCGTCTACCCGCCAGGTTTCCAGCTTTTGCGGTTGGTTCACGATATTGACACCCGTCACGATGCCTCCGCCGCCAGCCGCCTTTGGAACAGGCCAACATCCAACAATAAAAACCGCCTTCAACCCGTGCTGCGGGGGAAGCGGCGTCACCGTCACCTTGTCTTTACCGTCCTCTTTCCCCTCGGTTACCACCCCGTGCGGCAGCTCGGAGAGCTTGCCGGCCTTGTTGATCTTGTAGCCAAAGACCATCAACCCGTTTTGCGTCGGCAAGAGGTGCACCCACCGGGCATCTCCCTCGCCGTTGTTCCAACTCTGTGCCGCGATGGCCATGGTGGCGCCGTCGTCGATGCTGCGCCAAAGATGGGCGTAGATGTCACCGCCCTTCCATTGTTCCGGTGTGGCGCCAGATCCCACCCCCCAAAGCGCCCCGTTATGCCGCGCAACGTCGTGCACATGCACGCCGCCAGGGACGGTCCGATGTTTCGTCCATTTGCCGCCGGAGATGCTCCGATAGACGTTGCCGAGCCACGCATCTTCGGTCGCGTCGATGCCAGCAATCCACAGCTCGTCGCCCAACCTACGGTAGCGATCGATTTGCTCCTCTGCTGACGTTGATTCGTCGACTGTGGTGGTCTTCGCGGGGTCGGTAAATGCCCGCATGGTGATGCCAAACACTTGGCCGAGATTCAGGTCAGCATCGCCGTAGCCGACATAAAGTTTGCCGTCGTAAGGCATCAGGTCGTGGATGCCGGTTTTGTACTTCTTACCAACCAACTTCTTCTCGGCCGCAGCGTGAAAGTCCGCGATCGGGGTCGCCCACTGTCCAGGGGTCGTGTAGGTAAGATCGCTCATCTTCTTGGCAGTGGCCGGGTCCTTGGCCGGACCAGCGTCTTGCCCCCCGCCACCAGCGTCCGATTCAGCGTCCGATTCAGCGTCGTCCACAGCGGCGCCGTCTTGCCCCCCGCCGTCGTCCGAGCCAGACGACCCCGCGTCTTTTTCCTCGGGAGCCTCGGCCGTTTCGCCGCATCCAGGCGCGATAGTCAGTAGACAAGCGACGAGCGCGACACATGTGAATTGGTTCAGTCGCATGACAGCTCCAGTTGGGTACAGGCGAGCGAGTTGGGGAAAGTGGCACACAAGATTCGACCTCTGGAGAGTGCAGGTCCCACTTGCCCTTGGCTAGGCGACATTTGTCTTGCTGCATGTTTGTGGGTTTATGTAGCTTCCGCGGCGCTACGCCTACTCGGCCCCCATTTGAAGCCATCCGAAGGCCGCTTCAACGCCCCCCGCAACATCCAGGAATTGTAATGAATCGACTACTTTGTGCCCGCATTGTCAGTCTCGCAGCGCTGTCTCTGCTGTTCACCGCATGCGCCGGTCAGAATAGCCAGCCAGGGACCGGCAACATCTACTCGGACGCAGGATTTACCTTCAATCCCGACGGCCAGGTGACGGATGGCGGGGCAACCCAGGACACAGCAGCCAGCGATACGGCCGTCGCTGACGTACCCACGTGCAAGAGCACATGCACCGAGGGAGCCAAGCAGTGCGACCCCAACGGTGGTGGCACGCAATCCTGCGCAGACAACGGCGACAGCGGCTGCTTTACATGGAGCGCGCCGGTCGCGTGCGGCAAGAGCCAGGTCTGCGACAAGGGCGCCTGCGCGACGCAGTGCCCGAAAGATGCGTGCACCGTCAAAGGCACGAAGAAGTGTGGCGGTAACGACGCGGTCCTAGAGTGCGGGGACTTCGACAACGACGGCTGCAATGAGTGGGGCAAGTCGACGGCGTGCGGCAAAGGCAAGATCTGCTCGCAGGGGTTCTGTGCAGCGTCCTGCGTGTCCTCATGCACCACCACCGGCGCCAAGAAGTGCGACGGTAACAGCGTCGTCGCCTGCGGAGATCATGACAACAACGGCTGCCTGAGCTGGGGCACCCCCAAGACGTGCGGCGGTCAGGTGTGCTCGGGCGGCGCCTGCGAGGACTCCTGCAAGAACGAGTGCACCACCTCCGGCGCGAAGAAGTGCGATGGCAAGGGCTTCAAAGAGTGCAAGGACTACAACAAAGACGGCTGCCTCACTTGGGGCACCGTGGTCAACTGCAAGCAGGCCGAGACCTGCTCGTCGGGCGCTTGCCTGACCCAGTGCAAGAGCGAGTGCACCGCCGTTGGCGCCAAGAAGTGCGAGCTCGACAAGATCGTGACCTGCGGCGACTTCAACACCGACGGTTGCCTGGAATGGGGCACGCCGCTGGCCTGCGCCAAACCCCTGGTCTGCCAGGGCGGCTTCTGCGCCACCTCCTGCAAGAACGACTGCACCGTCAAGGGCGCCAAGAAATGTGACATCGGCGGCGGTGTGACCGCCTGTGACGACTACAACAAGGATGGTTGCCTCGAGTGGGGCACGCCCGTGGCTTGCGGCAAGGGCACCGTCTGCAGCAACGGCCAATGCGCGCTGAGTTGCTCCAATGGCTGCCCGGCCAAAGGCAAAGTGCAGTGCGTGCCTGGTTCAACCACCAAATTGCAGACCTGTGACGACTATAACAAGGACGGCTGCCTGGAGTGGGGCACCGCAACAGACTGCGGCAAGAACCTCGTTTGTTCGGCCGGCAAGTGCGCCTCCTCGTGCACAAGCACCTGCACGACCAAGGGTGAGAAGAAGTGCGACGGCAACTCCGTGAAAACCTGCGGCGACTACAACAACGACGGCTGCACCGAATGGGGAACGCCAGTCGCTTGCGAGAGCTACGAGCTCTGCGTTGGGTCGATTTGCAAGCAGAAGCCGGCTCCGAGCACGGTGGTCATCAACGAGCTGGTCTACGATAGCGTCGGCAAGGATGTCGGCGCGTTTGTGGAGCTCAAGGGCACGGCAGGCACGGACCTCACTGGCTTCACCATCGTCG
>JAGSHB010000033.1 GCA_023954815.1 Myxococcales bacterium
CAGCTCAGTCCCAAGCAGACGACAATCACGGTTCGCGGCAAGGCGCGCGCGGTGCTGAGTTTCATCGAGCGACCGCCGGATAATTTAGTGTATGCCGATGTGGCCCCGGCAATCGCGCGCAAGCTCCGGCGAGTTCGGCTGAAGCTGCCGACGGTCAAAGGGCCTCTCGTTGAGCGTCCGACCTGCGGTTGCAAAGTTCAAATTGCTGGGTGAGATTCCCGCAGACTAGCAGTCGCTCTCGGGTCAACGCAGCCCTTCGAGCAAGGGGAGTCTATGGCGACGATCGTGCAAAAATTCGGCGGTACCTCTGTCGGTACCATCGAGCGAATCAAGCGCGTAGCTGAACGCGCCGTGAAGACACACCGAGCCGGCCACAAGGTGGTCGTTGTCGTCTCAGCGATGTCGGGCGAAACCAATCGCCTATTGGGTCTCGCTGGGCAGCTGACCGATGCGCCGCACCACCGCGAAATCGATGTGCTGGTGAGCAGTGGCGAGCAGGTCTCGATCGGGCTGGTCGCCCTGGCATGCTGTCAAATGGGCGCCGAAGCGCGCAGCTACCTCGGTCACCAAGTCCGGATCACAACCGACGATGCCCACGGCATGGCGCGCATTCGTGACATCGACGCGGACTCCGTCGTCAAAGCCCTGGACCGCGGTGAAATCGTGGTTGTCGCCGGTTTTCAGGGGGTCAACGCCGATGGCGGCATCACGACCCTGGGTCGCGGCGGCAGCGATTTATCAGCCGTGGCGATGGCCGCAGCGGTGAAAGCCGACGTCTGCGAGATCTACACCGACGTCGATGGCATCTACACGACGGACCCTCGGGTCGTAAAAGAAGCCCAGAAGATTGAGCGCATCACGTTCCAGGAGATGCTCGAACTAGCCAGCCTCGGCGCCAAGGTGCTGCAGACCCGCTCGGTTGAGTTCGCGATGAAATACAAGGTGCCGATCCATGTGCGATCGTCGTTTGATGACAGCGAAGGCAGCTGGGTTGTGCCAGAGGAGGAAGGGATGGAAGGAGCCGTCGTTACTGGGGTCGCGTTTGACCGCAACACTGCAAAGCTGACGGTGCTCGACGTCCCGGACAAGCCAGGCACCGTCGCCGCGCTGCTGGGCCCTCTGGGCGAAGCTGGCATCAACGTGGATGTGATCATTCAGAATACGGCCAGCGATGGACGAACGGACGTGACGTTCACCGTGTCGCAGACCGAGATGGAGCGGGCCGTGGCGCTGGCGGACGGCGTCGCCAAACAGCTGGGCGCCAACGGCGTGACGGCAGATGCGCACGTCGCCAAAGTCTCTGTGGTTGGCGCTGGCATGCGCTCGGAGGCCGGGGTCGCCGTGAAGATGTTCACGCATCTTGGTACCGCTGGCGTCAACATCCAGCTGATCTCCACGAGCGAGATCAAGATCTCCTGTATCGTCGATGAGAACTTTACGGAATTGGCGGTGCGCGTCCTGCACGACGCCTTCCGCTTGCACGAGCCCACCGGCGCCGCTGCAGAGTAGCCGAATCACACGCCGCGCGGTCGCGGGCCCGACCCCGGGTACACGCGCGAGTTCCTGCGCCGTCCGGCACGAACGACGCGAACAATGCCGCGCCAACTTTGTCGCGACACGCATCGACACGCCCGCCACCTGACGCCAGTCCCGGGCGTGAGCCGATCGCGGGCTTAGACAGCCATTTCTCAGGAGTTGTGCGCCCTTTTCGACGTTCCGCGGCACATCCGCAGGAGGCGGCGGTGACCAGCTCAATCGCAGGATCCACACCGCGCAAACCAGCAGCCAGCGGGTGGTGACGGGGTCACGCATGACCCAGCGCCCCCTCGGCCCTCAGGCTGCGCCAGCCCTGCCTGGCGACGATGACGTGATCCACCAGCGCCACTCCGCATACCGCTGCGGCACGATGGACGAGTGAGGTAAATCTTAGATCCGCATCGCTGGGCTCTGGGTCACCAGACGGATGGTTGTGAATCAGCGCAATCCGTTCCGCGCCGAGCGCGAGAGCGGGCCGGAGCACATCAGCCGGGGTAGCGCGCACGCCAGAACGTGAACCACCCATCACATGTTCGCCGAGCTTTCGCAGGCCGCAATCCAGGGCGACGACCACCAGCACCTCAGTATCGCACAGCAGCCAGCGCTGGCCCAACGCCGCGAGCTGACTAGGACCGGCAAAGCGCGTCTGCGCGGGCGGAGTCGTCAGCCAATACCACCCAAGCGAAAGCCCCGCATGTAGGCGCACACGCTCGATCTCTGAAAGCCCAGGCGTCCTTCTTCCGACCTGACGCGACAGGCCGACCACCCCACCGTGGTCAGCCAGCAGCTGACCAGCACGCGCATGTGCCCTCTCGCCATCCAACAATGCAGCAACGGCCTGGGCTGGCGCCGGCGCCGGAAGATGCGGCGACTGAAACGCCCAACAGTGTGCTGTCTCCATGATACCTCTGTGCCAGTCGTCATATCTCGCTAGCGCCGGAGCCCTCTGCGGGGCAGCCCCGCAGTACAAAGCAAGAGTTGGGCCAACCAGACGCACCGCTCCTCCTTGCCCACTAGGACGTTGGTATTAAACAGGTATGGGAAATGTCTGGTTGCGCTGACGACCGCTTTCTACAAATTCGCAGTCCCATCTGAGACCCACCGCTAGGACCGGCGGGACTGGCTGGGACCGGTGAGCCCTGGGTCGCGTCGCCCCGCCCCATCACGATGCCAGCAACCGAATCGCATGCCTTTCTACCTGTCGATTGCACCTGTGCAGTAGTGAATCGCCGGAATCTAGGCACGAAATCTGGCAACATGGGCGGACCGTAGGCTTGACCGCGCGCAATGCGGGCGCACAATGAGTCGCGGAGGATTTCTATGCACCCAAAGATGCCCCCTCAAATTGTCCTGATACCGCTCGCCGTAGCGTTGTTGACCGCCTGCGGAAGCGGCGACGAGGGCAAAGTCGCCCCGCCGATTCCGTCGATTAAGGTGGCGGTCACTTCTCCCACGGACCTGGCCAATACGACGGGCAAGGTGCAGTTCAAGGGTACACTGACGCCTAGCGATGCGGCCGTCGCCGACCTCAAGGTCGAACTACGCGTCAAAGGCAAGATCGTCGGTACGGGCACTGGCGCCGCATTTAGCGTCGAAGTCGATACCACCCAGAAAGACGCCAAAGGCAAGCCCGTTTTCAAGGACGGGAAGGTCTGTGTGTCCTTCGCTGCGTCCGGCACGCTCGGCGCGACAGGCAGCGGCTCAAGCTGCGTCACTTCGGACAACAGCGACCCAGTCGTGACGGTGACCACGCCGGAATTGGATTCCGTTCACATCGGATCGGTCAGTGTCACGGGTAGCATCGGAGAGAAGTATCTCGCGGACGCCAGCATCACCGTCGATGGCACCCAAGTGGTCGGGTTTTGCAACGAAAAACAGGTCGACTCGAAGGGAAAACCGGTCTGCAACTTCGCCGATTGCGTCAAGAAGTATGGCTCGTGCCTCAAAGGACAGGGGGGCTTTAATCTGACGATCGACCGCTCCTCGGAGGCCACCAAGGACGTCAAGATTGTCGTGAAAGCGACCGACCTGACCAAGCACGAAACAGAATTGGAGGTGCCGGTACGTGTCCTGCGGCCGCCGAGTTGGGACACCGCTCGTTCATTCAACGACAAGAAACTCGGTGTCATCTGGGACGTTGTTCTGTACGACTTCAACTCGGATGGCGTCTTGGACACGCTGCTAGCGACCGACAAGGGAATCTGGCTGCGGCCCGGTGTGAATATCGGCGATGGCGACAAGGGCAAAGGCAACGCGGCGCTCGGCCCGGCGGAGAAGATCGGTGACGCGCTGCTCAAGACGCTTGTGCTGACAGACATCGATGGCGACGGGCTCAAAGACGTGTTTGGCGCTGGGTTGGTGTCGATCGGCGAGTACGATCCGGTGAGCGGCGTCGTGGCCATGCTGACCAAGGCGGGCGGTATTCGGGTGGTCGAGCAGCGAGAGCTGGACGGGTCGGCAACGGTCGCAGCCACGGGCGACATGGACCTCAATGGCGTCACGGATCTGGTGGTGGGCAGCAAGGAAGACGAGTTTGCGGTGCAAATCATTTCATCGCTGGCCCCCGATGATGTGGTCTGCCCAAGCGCGGACAAGCCGAAGCGCAAATGTTCGACCATCAAAGACGTCAAGGACCTCGGTACAGCCACAATCTTTGGCGAGGTCGCTGTTCACCCCGCAAAGGGTGACGTTACGTCATTGGTCATCGCGGATTTCCATGTCGGCGCGAAAGAGGTCTACCTAGATGTGGCCGTCGGTCGCGGAACAAGCTCGAACTTGAGTATTTTTGAGAATAAGAGCGGGCAATTGTTGGCGCCAGTGGACGCGCCGAAGGCGGGATTTGTCGCCGATATGAACGATGTCGCGCTCATGGTGCCGACTGACTGGAACCAAGACGGCAAGATCGATCTCATCATCGCCTCGAAAGGCTCAGGCGTCGTCCGTTGGATAAGCGGGCTGGGCAATGGCAAGTTTGGTTACAAGCCCAAGGTCAATCGGGAGATCTGGCTCAATGATGTTACCGCGATTGAGGTAGGGCCAGTGGGGCCTGCCGGCAAGGACTACGTCATGGTTTCCCACGGCGGCCGGACGTTGACCTTCGTCCCGCTGCTGCCCGGCGACAGGGCCCACATCGACAAGTGCTTTCGCTCTTGGGTGCTCGGCACCTCCATCGCGAAAGTGCGCCACGGCGATATGGACAATGACGGGAACGTCGATCTGGTCGCTATCGACCGTGCGCCTCACGGCATCGTGATTACCCGCAGCACGGGGGACGGTAACTACCACGCAGCGACTGCTCACCGCGTCTGCGGCCTGCAATCAGGCTCATTTTTCTTCTCTCACCTCAAAGTCGCGCACTTCAAGCTCGACGACGTCACAGCGGACGGCAAACCGGACCTTATGCTGATCTCGAACTCAGCGACGTCGCAAATCACGGCCAAAGCCAAGACCTGCATGACAAAGACCAAGCCGCAAAAACCCATTCCACGGGCGACGCACTTCCTACACCTGTACATCAATGATGGCAGCACCCTTGAAGAGGGCGCGAGGGCCGGCGAATGGGGTCCGTACAACAGTGGCGGCACGCGGCAGGCGCACGGTATCAAGATCACGCCAGAGTCGACGTGCGGCACTGTCCTGCCAGATATCAACGCATTGGAATTTGGTGAGTTTAACGGCACGGGCGCGAAGGACATGGTCATCGCTCGCGACCAAAACTACACCGTGGGTCAGCCGCCAGACGGGGACACCAAGTGCGCGTTCAAAGAGCAAAACGAGGTCGCCAATCTCTACGGCGTGACCGAGGGCGGCACCGAGGAAAGTCCGGGGCCAGACTGCAAGAATTTCCGCGACAACGACGAAGATCAGAAGACGCCACTGTTCTCAACTTCGGGCGGCGCGCCGCTGTTGCGTGCCTCGGTTGTCATGTTTCGGAACCCAGATCCATCCAAACCCTTTGGCATGGGCGCAGACAATCGCCCTGACAACCCGTCTCAAGTGAAGCCCATGTGGATGTTCTCGGGCGGTAAGCAGCCGATTTCGCTGGTCGTCGGCCAATTCGACAACGACGCGATCGACGATGTCGCGACGGTCATGAACGCGGTCGGCGACAGATCAGCCCCAAACTATCTGGCGCCCCGTGTACGGGTGTTCAAGGGGCATCAGTCCGGCAAAATGTATCCGGTGCAGTACTTTACCCAAGGCACAAAGCAGGGCGACGAATACGCCAACGAAAACCCGGCGACAGAGAAGGTGCCGATCGGAGTGAAAGAGCAGGACACGTGGATGATGTTGTCCCCCCACACGGAAAATGAGGTGCCGGTACCGGTGAGCTACCTCGTGACAGAAAAGGAACCGAAGTTGATGCGCGGCGGTCGATTCTGCAAGGACGGAGAGACCAGTCTCTACACGCTCAACGGCGGCGGCACATTTAGTGTCTTCCGTGCCCAGGGCAACCTCGTGATGGCTCAAGCAAAGCACCTGTCTGCCGGTACCGAGCTCCAGGGGTTTGGCGTCACGGATGCCGATGGCGACAAGTGCACTGATTTGCTCTACGCCAAGAAAGATCAGCTCGGTATCGCGAAGGGCACATCGCAGGGGTTCCTCGCCAATGAGTACTTTCTACCGATCACGTTTGGTAACCTCACAGCGGTCGAGGTCTTTGATGTCAACGATGATGGCGCGCTGGACATGGTGTTGGTCGATGGCGGCACCAGCTCAGTGTACTTCTATCTCAATGACGGCGACGGCTCATTCTTGGAGCACAAAGAGGCCCTACCGATGCTGGCCGGCTCCACAGGTCTGCAGCGGGGCGATATCAACGGCGATGGTTGCAGTGATATTGCCGTACAGGGCACGTACGGCGTCGCAGTAGCGCTGAGTACTGCCTGCAAGAAGAAGTAGTCGGCCGTGGGTTTGCCATTGGGCTACCGCAGGCAGGTCATCTGCCGCGGGTCTGCCGAAAATCTTCAATAACCGAGGGTTTGACCTCAACGTAGAGCGTATGTTCCTGGGCGACATAAACCAGCCCCGGCGCCGACCCTTTGGCCTTGCGCACGTGGCGGGCCTGGGTCCAAGTGACATCAGCACGATCTTCGCGCTTGATGCCGCTGCCCCACGCCACCAAGGCCGCGCACGCCAGGAGTTCCGCCATCGCCGGCGGCTCCTTGCGATTGTGACGCAGCAGCAAGTGCGCGCCCGGTCGGTCCCGCACATGCATCCAGATATCCTTTCCGCGAGCGAGCCGGGTGACCAGTTGGTCATTGGCCGCGGCACTTCGCCCGAGCAGCACTTCGGCACCAGCCGGAGACCGATAGCGCTGAACACCTGCGGGCAAGGTGGTAGATCGCTGAGACTGTCGCGCGGGTTGCCGCGGCTGTGCCGCCACCACGCCGAGCGTCACGGCGGCTTGCATCACATCCTCGCCGGCCTCGGTGGTACACTGCGGCAACAGGGCTGCGAGGAGCTCGAGCCGCTCTTGGGCCTGAAGCCAGCGCAGCTCGATCTCCTCGGTACGACGAGAAAAACCCCGTGCTCGGCGAAAGATCCTGGCGAGATTCGCAGCGGGCGACAATTGCCGTTTCAGCGCAATGGTGACCGTCTTTCCGGGCTCCCAGGGCACAGGCAGCGTGACGGAGTCGGCCCCAGACGGCACCTGAGCGAGCTGCGTCTTCAACACTTCGCCGTGCTCACGCAGCCGCTCTGCCTGCCTCGCTTGGTCGAGATCTTTGGCCAGCCGCCCCACCAACCGACGCTGTTTCTTCACCGCCGCACTGACCTGTCGCCGCAGCTCTGAGCCCTGCCCTTGGGCTTGCTGCTGCTGGGCAACCCCAACCGCCCGCTTGCGGGCACGCGCCTCGATGTCACGGGCAACGTCGGCCTCAGGTGCCTGACTATCAGACGCAGACAGCACCCGCTGGACCAGATCCGGATTGGACCGCCCCGGCCACGCAGGCCGACAGCGACCCTGGATGTCGATATGCGCTAGCTGCCCGCCGCGATGGCCCCCCTTGGCAGGTTCACCCGAGGGAAGCGGCGGCGGTACACCCCGCCATGCAATGAGCCACGTCTGCTCGGCGCCCGTCCGCTCCCAACCCAAGGCAATGCCGTCCGGCAGCGCCCGCACCCGCGCCAGCCGACGACCGGTGAGGTGCTTTCTCAGATACATGGTGAACCCGCTCTGCGGGTTGCGGTTGGGACGCCGCTCATCGGTCCGCCAAGCACCGACACGCCCGTTGCGAGCCCACACATCGAGCAAAATCCGCCGCTCGCCCTTGTCCGCCGTCGGCAAGTACAGGCCAAGCTGCACCACGCCGTCGAGCGCTGGACCACGGACCTGCTGCACGATTGCGCCCTGATGGGTCGCCAGCGCACCTGCCAAAGCGACCAGCGCGTCAGCGGACATCGGCGCCCCTCGTGCGTGCGTCCCCGAACACCGGTCTAGGCTCGGAAGTGACCGCTGCGGCCGCCCCATTTCTCCAGTACACGCAGCCCATCGATGACCGCAGCCCTGTCGACCGCCTTGATCATGTCCACGAGGGTCAACGCGGCGACGGAAGCCGAAGTCAGGGCCTCCATCTCAACGCCCGTCCGATCGACGGCCTCGACTCGTGCGACGAGGCGCACGCGACGGGTCTCTTCATCGGGCTCGGCCTGGAGTTCAACCTTCGAAATCCGCAGCGGATGGCACAGGGGAATCAAGTCGGATGTGCGCTTTGCGGCCGAGATTCCGGCGATTCTAGCGATTTGCAGCGCGTCGCCCTTCTTGCCGCCGCCCGTCATGACCAGCGCGAATGCCTTGTCTGACAGCTGCACCCAGGCCTCGGCGACCGCCCCGCGCGCCGTCTCCGGCTTGTCACCGACGCCGACCATGCGTGCGTGACCAGCGTCATCGAGATGTGTCAGGCGATCACCCATGAGTCGCCACCATCTGCTCGTACAACGCCACGTCGGGGGTGTTGCCGATAATCAGCGGTGCTCTGGCATGTAGCCCATCTGGGACGATGTCCAAGATGCGCTGCTGTCCGTCACTCGCTGCGCCGCCTGCCTGCTCGATGATCATGGCCAAAGGCTGCGCTTCGAAGAGCAATCGCAGCTTGCCGCCGGGCGTCTTGCTATCGGCCGGATAGAGAAACACGCCCCCATAGATCAGATTGCGATGAAAATCCGCGACCAACGACCCAATGTAGCGACCCGTGGTTTTCGCATAACGCGGCTCATCACGCGCAATCACACGATCGACGTAGGCGGTCGTGCCAGGCATCCAGCGATGGCGATTGACGCTGTTGATGCTGAGACACGTGCAGGTATCCGGCAGCGTCATCTCTGGGTGACTCAGCACAAACTCGCCGACGCCCGGATCGAGCGTGAAGCCGTCGACCCCCTGTCCGGTGGTGTACACAAACATGGTCGACGAGCCATAGACCGCGTACCCGGCAGCGACCAGCTCACTACCAGGGCCAAGAAAATCAGCTTCGGTTGGGGTTTTACCGACCTCTGCACGCCGTCTAACGCTGAAGATCGTCCCAATTGACACGTTCGCTTCAATATTTGATGAGCCATCGAGCGGATCAAATGCGATGAGATAGCGACCACTTGTGGCGCCGGCGCTGGTCGGCACGAAGCTCTCGTCCTCTTCCGACGCCGTGGCGCTGACCATGGGCAGGTCGTCGAGCATGGCCTGCAACATCTCATTGGCGATGATGTCGAGCTTGGTGACCTGCTCGCCTTGGACGTTGGTGTCGCCCGTCTTTCCGAGCACGTTGAGCAAGCCCGCCTTGGCTACCATCCGCGAGACAACCTTCGTGGCTGTCGCGATGTGACTCATCAGCAGGTTGAAGTCACCCGTCGCCTCTTGGTGTTGGCGCGCGCGCTGCAAGATATGACGTGACAGGGTCAACATCTCAGCCATGGAGTCCTCCTACGACAGCTACGAGAGGCAGGTTCGTAGCAGACGCGGAGGGGCTTTCCAAGCGCGGAGCGTCAGCGCCCCCGTGACCTGGAGCGAGAGCTGCTGCGCGATGAGGAGCGCGACGTAGGCCGCGCAGTCGGACGCCGGGACGAGGAGCGCGAAGACCGGGTCGAAGAGCGCGACGACGAACGCGACGACGAGCGCGACGACGAGCGCGCACGCGGCGCCGTGCGATAGGGGTTGCTCGATCCAACCCCTGGGGCAGCGCGCCCTGGACTCGCGCGGCGCGCGGCTGGTCGTGACGATCGCGGAGCGGGCCGCGTCGTACGAGGTGCGGGCCGATAACGCGTCGGCGCTGGGCGATAGGTCGTACGGCCAGGCGTGCGTGTGCGAGGCGCAGGCCGGTAGGCAGGTCGCGTCGTCGGCTGCGGGGCTGGCCGGTAGCCGGGACGCCTCGTCGGCTGAGCGGTGGGACGGTACGTCGCGCGGGAGCGCGGAGCAGGCCGTCGATAGGTGGGGGCAGCGCGATAGCGCGTATTTGGCCGTGCGCGGTACGCCGGCGATCCAGCGCGCGCTGCAGGGCGAGCTGCAGGGCGAGCGCTGCGGGCAGCTGGGCGAGCGCCACGAGCGCGGGGGCTAGCGCTGCGAATGGTATTGACCTGCCGCACACGGACCGGCGAACGGGTCCACGTCTGCACAGTCGAGCGTGTGGGTCCCGCGTTGTAGCTCACGACGCGGCCGGCACGCGTACGAATGCGGCCACTGCGCCCAATGCGGACCGTCTGGCGATACACCCCTGAGACGTTGGTATGAGGAATGATCACGGTCTGGACAGACCGGCGATAGATGTTCTGGCGATAGACGAAGGTCCAATAGGTGTGGTGATTGTAGACCTGCCCACGCGGCCCGAGCGGTGCCCAACCGACACAGCCGCCACCGGACCGCCATGTGACCCAAGCCGGCCCCCAGACGTTGCCCGGCACCCACACCCAGCGATAGGCGTTGTGCCAAGCCCAACGACCGTAGTGATACGGGCCCCATCCCCAAGCCTCGTCGCTCGCCCAGGTCCAGCCGTAGTCGGAATAATCCCAGTGGCCATAAAAGTAGGGGCGCCAGCCAGCTTGCCGATTGGCGTTGGGCACCCAGACTCGACCCAACGTCCCTGTGCTGACCCAATTGCCGTAGCTACTCAGGTAGCTAAAGTCGACTTGGTTCGACGCCGATTGTGTAGCGTATCCACCACCATAGGCGCCGCTTTCCTGCACATACACAGGCCCACAGGCGCTGCCGATGATCAGCAGCGACACCAACGCTATTAGGCCGGAAATTCGGTGTTTTAGAGTGAGAGACAACGGCATTTTGAACTCCTGCTGAACTGCGCGAGTGGGCACCCCTAGCTCATGTAACGCAGCGCTCGCGATTCTATTCGTTCTCGGCCGGAAGTTCGACACCCGCATGACATGCATGGGCGCACGGCGCATCAATTCTAGCGCGGTTGGGTTGGCTGGAGGCGAGCCAAACGGTAGGCTCGGCGCCAGGGCTGCGAAGTGTCGCGAGCCTCCGATCACCGCATAGAACCGCCCCATCGGGCGCGTTGGAGAGCGCGACATGGCGTACATCATCACCCAGCTGTGCACGGACTGCGTCGACATGGGATGTGTCGAAGTGTGTCCGGTTGAGTGCATCTATCAGTTGGCTGACGAGCCGACACCCGAGCGCCCGAACATGCTCTACATTCACCCGACCGAATGCATCAACTGTGGTGCCTGCGAGCCGGAGTGCCCATGGGAGGCGATCTATGAGGACATGGAGATGCCGGCGGCGCTTAAGAGTGACATCGAACTCAACGCGCTGACAGAGGAGCGCCCCTCGCTGTTCAAAGTCGCGGAAATGCAGCGTGACGAGCATGGCCGATTGATCCACAAGCCAGCACCCGGCAGTGATGCCATCGCGGCGAACAAGGCAAAGTGGGGGCTCTCCGGTTGACCCCTTCCCGAGACCCATCGCCGCGCACGCAGGCTTGGCGCATCGCACCCACACTGGCGGGGCTTGACGGTCTTTCGTCCGACAATTCATGGCCTACTGCCAACTCACGCAACCGCCACAGCGCGAATTCACGACCTCTGCAAGTCTGGGGCGTGATCGCGCTGATGAGCCTGGTCATTGGCTGCAGCGCGCCACAACAGAAAAAGACCGATCCAAGCGTCGCGGCGGCTCGAGCGCTGTCACGTGGTGAGCTGGTGGCCGCCGAGCGCCACGGTCGCACAGCCGCCAAGTCGGGGCGGCTAGCTGACGAGCTGCTACTTTGCGAGATCTTGTTACGCCGCGGACAGCATCAAGAGGCGGCAGATCGACTCAGACCATTGCAGACGACGGCCAGCGCAAAAGCCGCGATCTTGTATGCCAAGGCCCTGGACGCCCTCGGACGCCACGCGCTGGCGCTGCCGGCCTATGGTCGCGCGCTCAAACTCAACAACAACGACGGCCACGCAGCCCTGCGGTTCGGCAGCCTGCTGCTGGCCCGTGGCGACACATTGCGCGCCTCACAAGCGGCGGCGGCGGCGATCAAACTACATCCTAAGACGACCGCCCTGCACGTTCTGCTGGCGCGAGCCCTACTCCGGCGAGGGCGCCTGACCAAGGCTCAAACTGCCGCCCGTACAGCTTTGAAACTACAACCCAAACAAGTGGCCGCTTGGCTGGTGCTGGCGCGCATTCAAACCGCCAAAGGCGAGCGCAAGGCCGCGGAAGTCAGCATTGGCAAAGGCCTGGCGTTCGAGCCCCAGCGCGTCGGAGCGCTGCGGATGCTCGCCGCACTGCAAGCTGCACGTGGCGCGCCCAACGCGGCCATCGCGACCCTGGAGCGCGCGCTGGTCGTGCAGCCTGACAGCCCCACGATTCTCAACGAACTGGCCACGCAGCACTTTCATGCCGGCAGGCTCAAACGTTCACTGGCCTTACTCAAGCGGGCAATGGATCTCGCTCCCCGTCGACTCGTACTCCGCCGTAACTTGGCGGAGTTGCTGCTCGTGGCGGGGAAATTTAGCGAGGCCGCCGGAATCGCTCGCGGTGCGGCACTCGTCGCCCGACAGCGGAAAAAAATGAGCCGGCAACTGCGGTTGGCCGTTGAACGAACATTTGCCCGAACATTGGTCGCTGAGGTTCTCTACGTCCGGGTGTGCGCGGGCGAACGGGACGCAAAGTCACTGGACCACGCGCTACGAACAGCGTTGGCTCACGACGGGGTCGCCGCGACGTCACTGGAGTCGCTCGCTGCGGAGGTCGCTCCGATGGTCAAACGCGTGTCGTGCAAAAAGAAGGGAGGCAGATGATGGCCCACGAGGTCTCAGCCAAGCGATGCCAGGAAGTGATTTCGGCGGTCGAGCAAGTATTTCAAGGCAAGCGAGCGGTCGTTGAGCTGGTGATGACGGCCATCTTAGCGCGCGGCCACGTGCTGCTCGAAGATGTGCCCGGAGTTGGCAAGACGACCCTGGCGCGTACCTTTGCCCACGTCCTCGGACTGAGTCATCAGCGGATTCAGTTTGCCAGCGATCTGATGCCGGCTGACATTACCGGTGTCGGTATTTTCGATGCGGCGAGCGGCAATTTTGAGTTCAAGCCAGGACCGGTTTTTTGCAACGTCCTGCTCGCCGACGAGATCAACCGCACCACGCCGCGCACCCAGAGCGCGCTATTGGAAGCCATGGCTGAGGGCCACGTGACGGTGGACGGTACGACGCGTGCCCTACCGCAGCCCTTTGTCGTGCTCGCCACCCAGAATCCGCGGGAGTTTCACGGAACCTATCCGTTGCCCGAATCGCAGCTCGACAGATTCCTGATGAGACTGAGCGTCGGGTATCCCAGCGACGAGGTTGAGTTGCGGCTCATCCGGCGCCATGGCGCGCCGCTGGATCTGAGCGATTTGCCCGTCCGCCTCGACCAAAGTGGCCTCATGGCGCTTGTGAACGCGGCGTCAGACGTGCACGTCAGCGACGATGTGGTGGACTATATCCACCGGCTGGTGCGCGCCACACGGGACAGTCGGCAGCTGGAGTTGGGGCTCTCCACCAGAGCGGCGATCGGCTGGTATCGCTGCGTGCAGAGCTTCGCTTTGGTACAGGGCCGCGATTTTGCCACCCCAGACGATGTGCGCCAAACATTGGTATCCGTCGCGGCCCACCGCACGGTACCCGCAGGACACGGCGGCGGTGTGATCGACCGCAGTCAGGTAGAAGCCATTCTGCAGAGCTTGCTGGAGACCGTGGCGCCGCCAATGTAGTCGCGGGTCAAGATAAGAAGCGGAGAGGGCAGTGGCAACGACCCGCAACGAAGGACGGCTCGCGGAGTTAGTTTCCGTTCATTGCGCGAACGCGACGGCGAACTGCCTCGGCCTCATGGGGTGAGCCCGCAGCCTCGTAGATCTCGGCCGTCTCGGTGAGCAAAGAAGCGACATCGCGATCTGAAGTCAGCACGTCGGCCTCCAACAGATCCGCCAAGGTGATCAGACTCTCAGCGCGCTCCAGGGTCGCTGCTGTCGGCGATACCAGCTCAAAAGCGTTGGCGAGGGCGGTGTGGGCGTGCCCGTAGTCACCCGAGGCGGCAGCGCCTCGCGCCGCGAGAAGCAGCGCCCGTACCTGGAGTCCAATGGCGCCAGCGAGCACCGCCTGCCGTGCGGATTCTTCCGCGAAGGCCAGAGCCCGCGCATAGGTCCCTTGCGCCATCTGGATCTCGCCGCGCTGGCGAAGGGCATCGGCGAGCCCGGTCAGATCTGTCAGCGCAGCGAAGCTCCGACAGGCCTTTGCGAGCGCTGCGTCGGCCTCGTCGATCGCGCCGCGCTGCATCAGCACCCGTGCAAGCAGGACGGACACCTCGGCTGCCAAACGCGGTCGGTCGACGCGGCCCAAGGCGTTGAGGGCCTCGCCCAACTGCGCCTCGGCATCGTCTAGCTCGCCCACATCTCGCAGGCCCACAGCCAATGTCCGTAGGGCCTCACTCTCCCGAACAAGGTCGCGAGCGAGCCGGGCGGACGTCAGCGCTTTGCGGGCATGAAGCACCGCACGGGCGCCGTCATCAATGTCCCGATACGCGTCAGAAATGCGGATCGAGAGGTCAGCCATCAGTGGAAAATCGGGCTCCAGGGGGAGATCGCGCAACGCGGCCAACCACTGTTCCAATGCCCGGTGAATCTCGCCGCCAGCACGCAACGCATCGCCCATGGCACGCCGAAGCTTGGGCAGGTGCGCGACCGCCACCTCCAAGCGAGAATGACCGATGGCGTCGATTTGCTGGCGAAGGGGCGCGATGGTGTCTGCGGCCCTGCCGAGATCGGTCTCTGCGCCTGCCCAGGCCGACAGCAGCGGGGCACCGAGTCGGTACCAGGCGGCTTCATCCAGGGTCGACAAGCTACGCAACGCCTCGATAGCCTCGTGGGCCCGCTCACTGAGCGTCTCCGAGCGACCTTGGGCGCGCAAGCAACCGACGGCCGAGCGCGCCGTCAGCGCCAAGCCTTGAACGCTGGCGTCGACCTCGCGATTTTCCCGGAGATCCAGGCAAATTTCCCGTGCGAGCTCAAAAGCAGCGGACGCTTCCGAGAGCGCGCCGAGTGCGAACATGGTCGAGCCAGCCACCCGGGCATGGGCCACCGCATCTTTGAGGTAGCCGGCGCGCGTCTCAAGGCGTGCCAAGCGCTGGGCCCAGAGGCGCGAGCGCTCTTGCGTACGGTCGGTCAACCATGCGAGCGCAGCATCGACATCGACGGGAAGGTGGGCGGCAGACACGAAGAAGTCCCGGCGGAAATCGCCGAACATGTACTCTTCTTGATGATTGAAGCGACTCTGCGACGAAGACCGCAGCGCACCCGCCGACACGAGACGATTGATGTCCTCGTGGCAGGGGCGCCCCATGGCCGCGTCGAGCATGCCAGGCCAAATCGGCGTGCCAAGCTGTACCGCTGCCTGCAGCACCTCTTCCGCGCCGGGTGACATACTGACGTTGGATTCCGGGCGAGCCGGCACGGTCATCACTGAGCCCGTCGCGATGGTACCTTGCAGCCCGTCAGGGACGGCGTTGTCATCGCCCACCCAGCCAGCGACGACCAGTACCGGTGTGGCGCCCAACTGCCGGACAAGGCGGCGCAAGAAGCCCAACTCGGAAGAGGTCAGGAACTCGACGCGCTCCAGCACAAAGACCAACGCACCACGCCCAGCGAGCGCCCGAAGCACGTCAGCCAGAGCCGAGCCGCCAGCCATACGGGCCACCTCAGGAACGGCTTTCGCGTGCGATAGGTGAGGTGAATCTGGAAAGTCCACGTCGAGAAACATGCCGGCGAGGTGCGCGATCTGGCTAGCCCGCCCTGGCCGCTCTGGCATGAGCCCCTGCGCCCATCCGAGAAGCTTCCGTCGCCCCAGCGCCGGGGGATCATCGTCGAACACACCGGCACGAGCGCGCACTTCGTCGAAGAGGCAGCTCAGGGGCACACGCCCCTCGGGCGGCGGCACGCGGACCCGCACAACCGCCGGCGCTTCCACGCGAGAGTTGGCGTGCCGAACGTAGGCGTCCAGTGTTTCGTACAGTCCTGCACGCCCCGGAGCAGCCAGCCCGACCAACTCAAGACGCACCCGATCTTTGGCCCGTTCGAGGCGCTCATCGAGCTGTTCGATGGTCGGAGCGACGATGTCTCTAGCGGCCTCTGGCGGTTTCGCTGGCGGCGCGATGATGCGGCTGTCGCGACGATTGGCAGGGGCCACGCTGGAACGCTGCGTGGTCAACTCGGTCTCGAGCTCCTGCAGCATTTCGATCAGCTCGTGAGCGCCAACAGGCCGTTCTTCCGGGCGTTTCGTCAGAATTCGGCTGCAAATTGTCTCTGCGAGCGGCGGGAATTCCAAGTCAGGCCGACGAGTTGCCAAGGGCACTGGCGGCTGCAGCTGGTGGGCGCGCAGGAAGTCTTGCGGCGTCTCACCGTCGACGGGCAAGTATCCCGTCAGCATCTCGTAAAAGATCACGCCCAGCGAATAGAGATCGCTCTGCGGGCCCACATCCTGCCCCGCCGCCTGCTCGGGGCTCATGTACGCCGGGGTACCGAGGACGAGACGCGCCTGGGTGAGTCGGGGGTTGTTGCTACCGGCCGATGCGATGTGCTTTGCCAGACCGAGATCGACCACTTTGACGTAGTCTTCCATCGAGCCAACACGCGTCAGCAGGATGTTGTCGGGCTTGAGATCGCGGTGGATAATACCGGCCTCGTGGGCCTCGATGAGCGCCTCGCAGACCCGCTGGGCGACACGGATCGCACGGCGCAGGGGCAACCAACGCTCACGGTCGAGCAGATCGCCTACCGAGCCGCCATCGATGTACTCCATGGCGATGTAGGTCTTGCCCGATTCAGTCGCCCCGATAGAGTAGACGGTGCACACGAAGGGTGAGCGGATGCGGGCGAGAATCCGCGCCTCTTGCATGAAGCGCTCATCGGCCTGCAGCTGCTTGGCCAAGTCAGAACGCAAAACCTTCAGGGCCACCGGGCGACCGAGCCGAATATCCTCCGCCTCGTACACAGCGCCCATACCGCCGCGGCCAATGAGCCGCACGATGCGGTACATATTGTCGACAAGTGAGGCTACTGGCAGCTCGTCTTCGTCTTGAGAGAAAGGATTCTGGGACATTCACCGGGCTCCAGGTCGATAGCGCGAGTAGAGTAAGGCACGGGCTAGGAGGCGGGCAAGGGACCGCGCAGCGCTGTGATCCGAAGCGACAATTCAGGGGTCGAGTGAGACGGAGATGGCGGCTACGATCTGCGAACGCGCAGCAGCGACGCGAACCCGCTTGTCTCGCCCGGTCTGCCCGCTGACCAGCTCAAGATGAGCCGGACGCAGGCCCAACTCCTTGGCAAACCAGCGAATGAGCGCCTTGTTGGCTTTTCCGTCCACTGGCGGTGCCGCCACAGCCACGCGCAGACGATCGCCGTGCATCCCCATCAAACGACTGCGTTTCGCTCCCGGCTGAACGCGGAGCGCGATGATCACGGCCCCGTCCGATCCGGACAGGGCTGGATCGAACGCTGTGCTCAAAGCAGGGAGCCTTGCGGCGCGTTGGCGGCCGGTAGACCCAGGTGCGAAAATGCGGCGTCCAGCGCGACCCGCCCCCGTGCTGTGCGCGCGATGAAGCCCTGCTGAATGAGGTAGGGCTCGTAGACGTACTCGATCGTGTCCCGCTGCTCGCTGAGTGCCGCGGCCAAGGTCTCCACGCCAACCGGCCCCCCTTTGAAGGTCTCGCAAATCACGCGCAGATAGGCCCTGTCCATGGGACCGAAGCCCGCGCCATCGATCTCCAATTGATCCAGCGCTCTCCCGGCCAGGCCAGCGGTGATCGCTGGTGCGCCTTGATATTCGGCAAAGTCACGGACCCGACGCAGCAGGCGATTGGCGATCCGAGGCGTGCCACGGGACCTGCGCGCGATCTCGTTAGTCCCTTCATCGACGATCGGCACGCCCAGTTCACTCGCTGAGCGGCGGACCACATCTGCCAACTCTTCGATCGTGTAGTACCGAAGGCGGGCTTCCCAGCCGAAACGCGTACGCAGCGGACCGGTGAGCAAGCCGGTGCGGGTCGTCGCGCCGATGAGGGTAAATGGCGGCAGCGGCAGTTTGACGGTACGCGCGGCCGGGCCATCGCCGACCACGATGTCGAAGTGATAGTCCTCCATCGCGGGATAGAGGTTCTCTTCGACCACGGTGTTGAGGCGGTGAATCTCGTCGATAAACAGGACGTCGCCCGGGCCGAGACCGGTCAAAATCCCCGCCAAATCACCCTTGCGTTCGATGGCCGGCCCGGAGGTGGTGATGAGGTTGACCCCCATGGCGTGGGCAGCCAAATAGGCGAGCGTCGTCTTGCCAAGACCAGGCGGCCCCGACAGCAGCATGTGGCACAAAGGCTCGTTCCGCGCACGCGCTGCACCCACGAAAACCTTGATATTATCGACTATTTTACGCTGCCCAACGTAAGACGCGAACGTGCGCGGCCGAAGCGCAACGTCCGGCCGGCGCTCACCGGGAGCGACCTCTGGGGTGATGGGATCGTCGCGATCACGGGTCTTCACTTAGCCTCCATGGCGGCCGCGGCCATCGGTGCGGAGGGCGGCGAGGCCGGAGGTTATCAGCGCACCCAGGTCGCCGGAAGGCGCGTCGTCACCAGCCAGCACTGTATCGATGGTGGTCTCCGCCTGCTGCACCCGATACCCGAGGTTGACCAAGGCGCTGATGGCGTCCTGGGCGATAGGCGTACGCGAAGACGACTTCGGCTCTGCAACCATGGGCTCGGGCATGTCGATGAGCAGCTCGGCTGGCAGCCGATCCCGCAGCTTCACGATGAGCAGTTCTGCGGTGCGTTTGCCGATGCCCTTGGCCTTCGTCAGCGGGCCGGGCTTGCCGTCGTGGATCGTGCGGGCGATGGCGCTGGGGGACAGGGTCGACAGCAGCGCCAGCGCGCCCTTGGGTCCGACACCGGAGACCGAGATCAGCAGCCGGAATAGATCGCGGGACGCCACCTCGACAAATCCGTAGAGCAACAGCGCGTCTTCGCGGACGACGGTGTGCACGCTCACGGCCAGCGGGATGCCTTGCACGATGGACGCCAGATCGCTCGCCGTCACAAAAACTTCATAGCCAACGCCCGACACATCGAGCACCACGTGATCGGAGCCGACCTGCCGGCAATGTCCACTGAGCCAGGCGATCATCTGCGCTTCCTCCCGCGTGCCCCGGCCACGACCGCAGCGTAATAAGCGCGTGCGTCCGACGCTGGAGCCGCAGTCACGGTCGACAGCGCTGCATCGCGGCTGTGCGTAATCGCCACGGCCAACGCGTCGCCTTCGTCTTCTTGGGGCGGCTCGGTCAGCCCGAGTTGTAGCTGCACCATATGGGTCACTTGTTCCTTCGTCGCACGACCCGAGCCCACCACCGCGCGTTTGATCACCGAGGGTTGATACTCGGACACCGGCACACCCCTGGCGGCAGCGACGGCGATCGGCAGGCCCCGCGCTTGACCGATCACAAGGGCGGTTCGCGGATTCTTGTGCACAAACGCCTGCTCGATGGCGAGCACATCGACCTGATGCGTGTCCAATAGCTTGGAAAACGCGGTCAGCAGCTCGCCGAGTCGCTCGTGCAGGGGCATCTTCGCCGGCATCTTGATCACGCCGCTAGCGATATGGCGCACATCGGAGCCCTGGGCCTCAATGATGCCCCAGCCGCAGAGCCGACTTCCGGGATCGACCCCGAAAATTCGCTGTATTTGCCGGGTTTCAGCTTGGGTTCTCATGGTCCAATGCTCCTGCTGCGGCAGGGTAACCGGCTGTCGGCGGAAGGGCCATGCGCAACTGCGATTGAACAGTCGGCGCCGTCGCCCCTATGCTGCGCGTCCATGAAGTTATCCGCCTCTCTGATACTGCCCCTCCTCGCCACTGCTGCCATCGGTTGCGCGCAGGCCGGTGAAACG
Organism: Myxococcales bacterium; assembly: GCA_023954815.1. Lineage (GTDB taxonomy): Bacteria > Myxococcota_A > UBA9042 > UBA9042 > UBA9042 > UBA9042. Next base: position 19,934 of record JAGSHB010000033.1, read on the forward strand.
TGGGAGCAGATCGAGTTGCCGCCCCTGGCCGAGCCCATCGCCCGGGGAGAGAAACCGCCGATGCTAGCGCCGGGTGTGCTCGCCTCATCAGGTGGTCAGACACAAACGAAAGTAGCCACGAAGACCACACCAGCCGGACAACAGCCCCAAGGCAAAAAAGACACAGCAGGGGCCAAGAACAAGCCGCCAAAGACGTCCAAGAAGCCGAAGAACGAGAAGAAGAAGAAGGCCAAGAAGAAAAAGAAGGCCAAGCACATGGTTCCGCTGAAGATGCTGGTGGTGACCGCGGACAAGATCAAAGGTCACGCGCCGCCAGCGCACTACCCGCTCCTGGCCGTGTACTCCCGCATTCGACAGCTCGCCTCCGTCGGTGAGGTTCGCTATCTGCGCCCGTGGCTGAGCCGTCACAGTCTCGACATCGTCGCCCGCCAACATGGCAACAGTCCTGTGATTCCCATCGCTCCCCGAACGCTTTGGCAGCGGATCTCCGGTGAGGTTGTCGCGATTGAGTACGCGGGCACGCGCGCCATCGTGACCGTCAAGCAGCAGCGACAACTTCAACGGCTGACGTTCTTTGTCGAAGACCGCAACTGGCGACTAGACCTGATGGCGGACGATGCCCAACGAGGACCAGCACCCCAAAAACCGGAGCTGACGTTGCGCGAGGCTTGCAAAGGCATCGCGGGTCGTGGCCCGTTGGTCGCTGTTTTTGAGACGTCGAAAGGGCGGTTTCGCTGTCGGTTGAACGCCGCGCTGGCCCCGGAGACGGTCGCCCATTTCGTCGGGCTGGCGCGCGGGTTATTGGGCCCTGTCAACGCGGGTGGCCGGGTGAATCCTTTCTACGATGGCCTGCGCTTTCACAGTGCCGTGCCAGGCAAGATGATTCAGGGGGGCGATCCAACAGCGACGGGCATGGGCGGCGCGGGCATCACGATTGCAGATGAGTTCGACCCCAAGCTGCGCCATGACCGGCCGGGCATGCTGGCGCTGGCGAGCGCGGGGCCCCACACCGGGTCGTCTCAGTTTTACGTCACGCTCGTCGCTGCGCCGCGTCTCGATGATCGCCATTCGATCTTCGGCCAATGCCGTGACCTCGATGTGGTCCGCAAGATCGCGGACGCGGGCCCCAACACCGTGGTGATCAACAAAGTCCAGATTCAGCGGGGATTGTAGCGGCGGTCAGCTGTTCTGGGTCCGGGCCGCGACGACTTTGGGCTCGCTCTGCGACACACCGATCTCGCCGGCCGTCGTCGACGTCGGCGCTGACTGGCGAACAGGGCGCGCGCGACGGGTGGGCCAGATGCAAATCGCCCCGCCAAGCACCATGACGATGGCGCCCAACCACAGAAAGCTCACGAACGGAAAGACGATGGCGAGCAGTGTGATGAAACTCTTGCCCTGCTGCGGGCGCATGGCCAAGTAGAGATCGTGCTCAAAGGTCGAGTGAATCGCCACCTCGGTCGTCGGTGAGCTGTGCTTGGCGTAAAAGCGCACCTCGGGCAGCAGCAGCATGCCGACGTTGCTGGGGACCACATCAACACGCCCGGCGCCGCCTTTGAGTTGCACCTTGTCGGCGAAGCGGGCCCAGCGAATCCCAGCGAGCGGTTTTGCAGCCATCAGCGCGGTAAATCGGTCTTTTTGCGCCGGATTAGCAAAGCGAACAGAGAAGTCCATCTGCCCCGGCACGGTATGAACCGTCGCCTTGAACGCTGACCGTTTGGTAAAATGTGCGCGCGTCCCCTTAAACAGGGGCATGGCCATGCGGGGCGCGACCTTGGCGACCTTGCGCAGGGTCTCACCGAGGGTCAGTCGCAGCTCCAGTGGGTCGTTTGACGGCAATACGGCGGCCTGGCCAGCGAGGCGCTGGGCGAAATAGCGATCGCTGAAAGACTTCGCATCGGCCGCCTGCTTGAAGGTGAGCGCGATGCGGGGCGATCCAGGCTGGGTATCGACCGTGACCGTGCTCTTGGCGCCTGCGGAGGCCTGCTTCACGACGGCGGCAATCTCACCCGCAGGCAGCGTGGCCTTGCGATCCATGACCACCATGGTCGCACGCGTGCGCACGTAGGCGCCGTCCGGCTCCCAGTCGACGATACTGTCGGTGTACATCAGGCCGTATTCACCGATCTCGGTCCGATCGCCCGGATCGAGCGCGACTTCGGGCTGATAGATGCGGAAGGCGTTGCCAGCGAAGGCCAAGAACGAAAAGACGATGCCCAGGTGCACGATGTAGCCGCCGTAACGCCGCTTGTTTCTCATGGTCAGCATGGTCAGGGCCATCAGGTAGCTCTCGCCCCGGCTCTTGCGCCTCGCTCTAGCACCAACGTGGAATTCTAGGCTGATGGCGATCGTGACGAACACGCCAAAAAGCACTGAAATCACGCCGTAGATCTCGGCCCGACCGATCGCGTCGGCCCACTGGCTATAGGCCTCTCCAAAGGCGATGCCGCGGCGGTCGGCGAGGCGTAAGATCGTCCGGACGCTCCAACTGGAGACCAGGATGGAGGTGATCACGGCGGACAGCCCCATCGGCCGGCGGAAGTTCTTCTCGAAGTTCTTGCGGGTGGCCCGGCGCCAGGAGATCAACGGCCCAACGCCCGTCAACAACAGCAGCGCCATGCCCAGCGGCGCCATAACGCGGTTGAACCAAGCCTCGCCAAGCTCAACGGGCTGGGTCATGGGATCGGCGGGGATACCGACCGTACTCAGCACGTCTGCGATTTGATTGTAGAGCGCGCGGAAAGCCTCGGCTTCACTGATCTTGGAAAAGAGCGTGCCCCACATCACAACGAACGCGCAGCCGACGAGCAGCACATTGTTGAGTACGAAAAACGCCTCCCGGCTCATCATGCTGTCGAGTTCAGCCTCGGCGCGCAGATCGTTCCAGCGGTAGGCAACCAGGCAGACCGACAGCACAAAGATGCCGCCCATGTACCAGAGAAACCACGGTGCCAGGGTTGAGTCGGCGAACGCGTGGACCGAGTCGATGAGCTGCGAACGGGTGAGGAACGTGCCGAAGATCGTGAGCAGGAACGTCAGACAGACCAGCACCGCGTTCCACCGACGCAGCATGTTGCGCCGCTCTTGGATCATGACCGAGTGCAGAAATGCCGTCGCGGTGAACCAGGGGATGAGACCGGCGTTCTCCACCGGATCCCACATCCAGAATCCGCCCCAACCGAGCTCTTGATAGGCCCAAGCGCCGCCCAAAATCAGGCCAATGGTCAGGAACATCCAACTCACCAGCGTCCACTGGCGGGTGTCTCTAAGCCATTGGCTATCGAGCTTGCCGGTGATGAGCGCGGCGGCGCCAAACGCAAAGGGCACCGTGAAGGTCATGTAGCCCGTGAGCATCGCCGGCGGATGAATCGACATGAAGGGGTTTTGCAGCAGGGGATTCATCCCGCGACCGTCTGCGGGCCCGCCGTACGCCTGGAAGATCTCGAAGGGGTTGGACTCCCAGACCATCAGGGCGGCGAAGAAGGCGACGGCGGTGTGCAAGACGCCGCTGGTCCAGCCGAGGAAGATCGGCGTCTGGGTGCGGTTGCGACCGATGGAGACGACAGCAAAGGTGGACAGAACGGCGGTCCAAAATAGCAGCGCGCCCTTCTCTCCGCCCCAAAAACCGGCCAATAAGTAGGCAAACGGCATGTCGCGGTCGGTGTACGCGGCGATGTATTTGTTGCTGAAATCGTGGGTGACGAGGCCGTAGATGAGGGCCGCGCTCATGGCCAGGTAGATGAGCCAGGAGGCCATCATCATGTGGCGGCCTGCGTCGAGCAGCCCCGGTGAGCGCAGCTTCGCGCCAACAAAACCTACCAGCGCGGTGGCGACGGTGCTGAGGAACGCGAGATAGAGGAGGGCGGTGCCTACGTCATGCATGATTTGTCCGAGTATTCGCGCTGCTTGCCACAGGACGCGGGGGCGAGACCATACCTGACTGGCGCGCTAGTAAAAGGGCGGATTACTCAAGTTGCCGATCGCGCTCGGAGACCCCTTACTGGTGGCCCAATGGCGTGCTGGGAAGTGCAGATAGCGGCGTTCGTGCTATCTTGCCGCGCACTCGCCGCTGCCCTGTCGGGGCAAACACTCTCAGGAGCGCCACATGGCCGGGCCGAAGCCAACCGCCGCGATGATTCGCACCCAACTTTGTCAGCGCTGGCTGGCCAATGCCTGCGCCCATATGCGCCGACAGCTACAGATGGCGACCCAGGTCCGCCAAGCCGTGGCCGCCGGGCTGACACCAGAAGAGGCGCAGCTGTCGGTTGAGGCGACCGCCGCCGATGTGGGGCGTCTTTCGGACACCCTGCGCAGCATTGACGCTGAGGCGGAAGCTGCGGGCCTGGAGTTGCCCATTCACACGTTGGTCAAGCAGGGCCATCTCGACGGGCTCGACAACGCGATGCTCATCTTGGCGGTCGCGCCCCACGTCGACGTGGAGATCCGCGACGCGATTGCGCGCTTTAACGACAACCTGCTCGCCAACTATGTCGACGTGCGGCTGTGTCTGGAATTTCTGACCCACGACCCGGTGGCGCGGCTGGCGATGCGCAGCCGTTTTTCGTCGAGCGGCAACCTGCTGCGGAGCCGGATGGTGAGTCTCGAGCGTCCGCGTGACGGTGGCGGCGACAACCTGCTTGGCTACGAGGTGGCGCCCGCGCCGCGCGTGATGCAGCTGCTGCTGGGCGAGGTCGGGCTGCTCGACTCCGCGATGGAAGACATGGCGACCTTCGAGACGCCGACGGTGACGCTCGATGAGGTGGTCATTCAAGACGGGTTGCTGGATCCGATGCTGAGCCTGCTGGAGCAGTACGTCGGTCACGCCAACCGCACCGGTAAGTCTGCGTTCGCGCTGCCGAGCGGTCTGGTCGTCGAGATCAGCGGTCCGCCCGGCGTGGGCAAAAGCTCCCTCGTGCGGGCGCTCGCCCATCGTCTGGAGCGGCCGATCTTGGAGCTCGATGCGGGCCGTCTGAGCGATATGCCCGACGAGACCTTCCGGCGGACGCTGCTCTCAGGCCTCGATCAAGCCCGGCTCGGCGATGCGATCGTGGTGCTCGATCACGTCGACGGACTGCTGGGCAAGCAGTCGCAGCGGGTCGGCGAAGTGCAGGTGATGCTGCAAAAACACACCGGTCTGGTGATATTGACCTCCCGCGATACCAACGAGCTCGACAGCAACCTCGATCGCTTCGTTGTGCAGCGGCTTTTGCTCCCAACCCCCGGTCCTGCCGAACGCGAGCGCCTTTTTGAGCTGCACTTGCCCGCCGGTGTGAAGTTCGCCAAAGACTGCTCGGTGCGCGAGCTGTCGGGTATTTACGCCTTCCCCGGTGCGCTGGTGCGTAACGCCATGCAGGTCGCCGTCAATCGCGCGTTCGCGGACAATCCGGATGCGCCGGAGATCACCCACAAGATCTTGCGCAAGGCCTGCCACGAGCAGATCCGCGCCAGTCTCGACGAGTACGCCGTGCGCAAGCAGGTGCACCTGTCGCTGAAAGACGTGATCTTGCCCGAAGAGACCATGGCCGACATCAATGAGCTGTTCACCGCGGCCAAGTACCGGGGCCATGTGCTGCACAACTGGGGCTTCAACCAGAAGATGAGCACCGGTAAGGGCTTGGTGGCGCTGTTTTCAGGCGAGCCCGGCACCGGCAAGACGCTGTGCTGCACGATTTTGGCCAACGAGCTCGACCTGGAGCTCTTTCAGATCAGCATCCCACGTGTGGTCAGCAAGTGGATCGGCGAGACCGAGAAGAACATCGAGAAGATCTTCGAAACCGCCCGCGCCAACCACGGCATGCTGCTGTTCGATGAGGCCGACTCGCTGTTCGCGAAACGTACCAAAGTGGAGTCCAGCGTCGACCGGTACAGCAATATGGCCACCAACATGCTGCTGCAGGAGATCGAGAACTTCGAAGGCATCGTGGTGCTGACGACCAATATCGAAAAGAACATGGACGACGCGTTCAAGCGCCGGATCCAGTTCAAGGTGCACTTCCCCTTCCCCGAACCGGATATGCGTGCCCAGATTTGGCAGACGCTGGTGCCCAAGACCTGTCCGCTCGATGAGGATGTCGATTGGGACATGCTCGGCAAGCGCTTTGAGCTGTCCGGTGGTCACATCAAAAATGCGGTGCTGCGCGCGGCCTACCAGGCAGCTGCTGAAGAGGTGCCGATGAATGATCACCACATGGAGTATGCCGCTCGGCAGGAGTGCAAAAACGCCGGTCGCGTGTTCCGCGCCTACGGTGACTACGATCTTCTAGGCTGATTTTTCGGGCATGTATGGGCGGTTGATGCTGCACTTTTTGCGGCGGCTCGGCCAGGGCTGTACGTTGCTTGCAGGATGGCCCTGCTGACTGAGGAACTCGTCATGAACAAGATGCTTCTCGCCTTCGTAGCGACCGTGACCGCGCTGGCCTGTGCGATGCCGTCGCCCGCCGTTGCCAAGCCGTTCAACAATGGCGACCTCTTTGTGGGCCGGGCCATACGGCCAGATACGACGGACCAGTTCTTCGATTTTGGGATGAAGTTCTCCATCGCGCCGGTCAAAGCGATCATCAAGTCCGTCGTGAAAAAACAAATGAATGAGTACGCCGCTCAGAATCCTGAGGCGGCGGCGATGCAGGAGTACGTGCAGTACGCGGACACTCAGCAGATGCGCGACCTGGCCAACAGCGGTCAGCTCGATGCGTTCAAGCAGGCGCTGAAAGACGAGATGACGAAAAATGGCGCACAACTGAGCGCCGAACAAACCGCGATGATCGACGGTATGGATGAGGCCAAGCTCAAGACCATGGCCGATATGATCGACATCGTGAATGAAGAAGACGACACGCTGACCTTCGCGCTGGAGCCCTGGGTGGCCGTCAACTTCAAATACCTGCGCATCAAGGCCAATGTGGCAATCGCAGGCTTTTCCAACGACAAGATCGACATGCCGTCGATGCAGCTCGGTAACCTCGGGTTGGAGCTGTCGACCGGCGCCTCCCACGGCGAGATGGGCATGGCCTTCGGCTGGACGGTGGGTGTGCGCGGCTATGCCCCGACTGGCACGGAGGACGCCAATTTGCTGGCCCTGTCCAACATCACCGCAGCGCCGCGCTTTTTTCACGAGTACGCGACAGTGTCGCCCTTTGCGGTCATCGGCATGGACTTTTCGTTCTTGCAGTGGAGCGTGCACGGCGAGTTCGTCAACATGATGGCAGTGCGCCAGGGTGATACGAAGGTCAACGATATGGCTTATGTGCAGGCAGGCACGGGGGTGCTGGTCTACATGAAGTGGGCAGGCCTGTCCCTGGAGCTCGATGGCCTGTTCAACGTCAAAGATGCCGATGCCATGGGCGGCACTTGGCTGCTGACCAGTGGCGTGCGTACGTACCTCGGACCGGCCAACATCGGCGTTGGCGTGCAAATCCCGCTGGCCCAGCCCGGTTCGGATGACGCCTACTTCGCCATGGGCGGCGTCGCGACGGGCTCTCCGGCCGCCTTCAATTTCATGCTCGACGCAAAAATGCGCTTTTGAGTTGAATTCTTGTCGGAAAAGCGCTCTTTCGGGGGTGGATTTTCCTGCTCGCGCTACCGCTCGACCTCTGCCACACTGCGCCGCGCTCGCCCCCAAGGGCGGTAGGAGCAGGCGATGGCAGAGAGCTACCCACGTGTGATGGTTGCGGACGCAGAAGGCCGGATCTTCGATCACCCCGATCTGGAGATGCTGGTGTGGGATGGCGAGTCCCTGCGCCGACCGGAACGGGAAGAACTCATCGCCTTGCCGCTCGGCAGCGACGTTTTTGCCTTGCCGGGGCGCTCGCCGCTCGCCGCGGATCCAGACACAGACGAGGTCGTCGAGCTCAACGAGGGTCCGGATGGCGGCCAACTCAATGCGGTCAGCGCCTTTGTGGCCCCGGCGTACGTGCGCCTGTATCACCCCGCCTACGAGACCCGCGACGGCGCGCCCGATCTGCCGCTCTATGCCTATGGCGCCGTGGGCTGGATGAATGGTCGCCTGTACGCGCCAGCCATTCGGGTCGACAGCGACAAACGCCAAGACCCGTACCGGTTCGACGTACCTGAGATCGAAGCCAAAGTCCTCGAGTTCAAGCTGCGCTACCCGCGAAACAAGACGGTACGCCACCTGGAGCACTGCGCCCTGGTCTACCACTGCCGCGCGGCGCAGAACTACTTCCTCGGCAGGTGGGAAGCCCCCATGCCCGCGGCGTCGACCTGCAACGCGGCCTGTATTGGCTGCATCTCCGACCAGCCCGATGTCAATGTGGAGGCTGCTCACACGCGCCTGGACATTCCAGCGGACGCGGACGACCTCATCGAAGTCGCGGTCGGTCACTTGGAGCGCGTGCCAAACGGCGTGGTGAGCTTCGGCCAGGGCTGCGAAGGCGAACCCCTGGTGCAGGGCCCGGTCCTCGAAGCCACCCTGCGCGGCATTCGAGCGCGGACGGACAAGGGCGTGCTGAATCTCAACAGCAACGCCTCGCTGCCCAAGGTGGTCGCCAAGCTCGCCGATGCGGGCCTCGACGCGATTCGGATCAGCCTGAATTCGACACGGGCCCCCTATTATGAGCGGTATTATCGCCCAACCGGCTACGATTTGGCCGATGTACTGCAGTCGGCGAAAGAGATGACCTCGCGCGGTCTGTACGTCTCGCTGAACTACTTTGTCTTTCCAGGCGTAAGTGATAGCCCAGCCGAGATCGAGAGCCTCTGCGCCTTCATCGAAGAAGGCGGCGTGCAGATGATCCAGCTGCGCAACCTCAATATCGATCCGCAGCTGTACCTCCGCGAGTTGGGGGAAGGCGCGGTCAGTGATCCCATCGGAGTGATCCCCTTCATCCACACCCTGCGCGCGCGCTTCCCCAAACTGCGCTTCGGCTACTACAACCCGCCCCGCACCAAACAGGGACGCAAAGGTCCACTGCCTGGGGCGAAGTTGGCGCCGTTGTACGCGACCTAGTCTGCGCTAGGCGACGGCCGCCTGGGCGTCTGGGCGCTTGTCGAGGAAATCGACGCGCTGGGCGATCACCTCGCGCGTGAGCCGACGCTTGCCCTCTTTGTCGGTCCACACGTCCGCCGACATGCGCCCCTCGATGAAGACCTCACGCCCCTTGCGCAGGTACTCACAGCAGGTGTCGGCCAGGTCGCCGAAGGTCACCACGTCGTGCCAATCGGTCTCCTTCACGACTTCATTGTCAGTCTTGCGGTACCGGCCCGTGGCCAGTCGCAGACGCGCGACCGAGGTGCCCGTCCCGGTCTTTTTCGGCTCAGGATCCGCACCCAAACGCCCGATCAACAACACCTTATTCAAGTCAGCCATCACACTCTCCTCTCAGACGCATGGTCGCGCCATTGCCCGCCGGTGGGCCCGCTCGGTTCTTCTCCACAACGCTGAGCAAACGCCGCGCAGATGACCTCGTGTCATCTGCGTAGTTGGAGAGGTTTGAAAGGGACAATCAGCCAGGTAGCTAGGCGTCCGCCGAAGCCAGCTCGCAAGCCTCGATGGCGAGCTCCACCCGCTCGAGCAGCGCTGCGTCGGCCTCCATCTTCTTGACCGCCGCTGCCTTACCCTGGCCGAGCAGCTCTTCGCCAAGGCGGTAGTAGGCTCCGCTGCGCGTCACCGCTCCCAGCTCGTGGGCCACATCGAGCAACTCTCCCGCCCGACAGAACCCACGTCCGAAGTGCAGCTCCGTCTCCACCTTGCGAAAGGGCGGCGCCATCTTGTTCTTGACGACCTTGATGCGGATGCGGTTGCCGTAGATCTCGTCGCCCTTCTTCAGCGAACCGATGCGGCGCACATCCAGCCTGCAGCTGGCGTAGAACTTCAGCGCGTTGCCGCCCGTGGTGGTCTCCGGGCTACCAAACATCACACCGATCTTGTGGCGAATCTGGTTGATGAACAGCAGCGTGGTCCCGTTCTTGTGGGCCAGCCCCGCCAACTTGCGCATGGCCCGGCTCATGAGGCGCGCATGGAGACCGACGTTGTGGTCACCCATCTCGCCCTCGATTTCGGCTTTCGGTGTCAGCGCTGCGACCGAATCAACCACGATGAGATCAACCGATTCGCTGCGAACCAGCTGCTCCACCACCTCCAGCGCCTGCTCACCGCAATCGGGCTGAGACACCAACAGCTGCGAAGGATCGATACCGATATCGCGAACGTAGGTCATGTTCAGTGCGTGCTCTGCGTCGATGAACGCGCAGACGCTGCCCTCCTTCTGCGCCTCCGCGATGCAGCTCAGCGCCAGCGTGGTCTTGCCGCTGGCCTCAGGACCGTAGACCTCCACGATACGCCCCCGCGGAATCCCGCCGATCCCCAGCCCCCGATCCAGCGCGAACGAGCCGGTGGGAATCACCCCTTCGTCCCAGGTCGATTCGCCATCCAACGGCATCAAAATGCCGCGCCCGAACGCCTTCTCCAGCTTCTTCACCAGGCCGCTCAATGCGCCCTGATCAATGCTCTTTCCCATCTGTGTGATGCCCATGAGTCTCCTTACTTACTGCGGTCTTGCCGCTCCAATGACGCTTGTCGTGAGCGCCGCACCGACGCGCGACCCTTTGCCGCTCGTATGAAAAAATGCCGTGAGATGCCTAGGCGACGTACGCGGCGGCCTTTCGATCAAACCGCCGGTATTGCAAGGCTTCTGCGATGTGCTGAATGGCCACCGTGTCGCTGCCATCGAGGTCCGCAACCGTCGCAGCGACGCGCCAAATCCTGTCGTGCGCACGCGGCGACAACCCGAAGCGGCCGATGGCTTGCAGCAGGGTGTCGTGAACCTCTGGCTTCATCGGACATCGCTTGCGGACGACGGCCATGGGCGCGGCGGCGTTGGTGGATGCGTTCAGGTCTCCGTAGCGCGCTTGCTGGCGCGCGCGAGCCTGAACGACGCGCTGACGCACCACCTGTGATCGCTCGCCCTGGGCTCGACCTCGCAACAACGCGGGCGGCAGCGGCTCGAGCTCTACTTGAATATCAATGCGGTCGAGCAAGGGGCCGCTCAGGCGGTTTTCGTAGCGCTGGCGCTGGACGTCGGTACATCGGCAGGGGTGGACAGAGGAGCCCGCCCAGCCGCACGGACAAGGATTCAGCGCAGCGACCAACATGAACCGGCTGGGAAAGCGCACCACCTGCCGCGATCTCGCGATGGTGACAAAGCCATCTTCGATCGGCTGCCTTAGGGTCTCGATGACACTGCGCGGAAACTCAGGCACCTCGTCGAGAAACAAGACACCACCGTGCGCCAGGGACACTTCACCGGGTCTCGGAATACCGCCGCCCCCTACCAAAGACGTAGCGCTACCGGTGTGATGCGGCGCGCGAAATGGGCGAGATCGCAGCAAACCAGCGTCTCGTGGCAGCAGGCCAGCGATCGAGTGGACCTTCGTGACGGTCAGCGCCTCGGCCTGCGTCAGTTCCGGCAAAATTCCGGGCAACCGGCGAGCCAGCATGGTTTTTCCTGTGCCGGGCGTCCCTCCCATGACGATGTTGTGGCCCCCGGCTGCCGCGACCTCCATGGCCCGCTTGGCCACCTCCTGCCCGCGCACATCCGACCAGCAGGGATGGATGCTCTTCTTTGGTGAAGCCCCCCCTACCGGAGGCGTCGGCCAATCGCCTGAGCGCAGCGCGGCCACCAAATCGGCGAGCGTCGCTGCCTCACGCACGTCAATGCCAGGCACCGCACGCGCCTCGGTCGCATTGGCCGGGCAACAGATCACGCCCTTCAATCCCAGGCCTTGAGCGAGCTCCGCGATGGCCAGCACGCCGCGCACCGGCCGCACTTGCCCCGACAGGGCGAGCTCTCCAACCGCCAACCAGCCGCGTAGGTCGTCTGCCCGCACATCTTCGGTACAGACCAACACACCCAGGGCGATTGGCAGGTCGAGGTATGTGCCCTCCTTGCGCAGATCAGCCGGCGCCAGGTTGACGATGACCCTCGCTTTGGGAAATCGCAGCCCGGCGTGCCGAATCGCGCTTCGCACACGCACACGGGACTCACGCACCGACATCTCGGGGAGCCCAACGATGTCCATCTGCGGCAGGCCCTGTGAGGTTTGCACCTCCACGTCGACCCGCTGCCCCTCCACTCCCACAACTGCAGCACTCTCAATCTTGGCCAGCATGACGTCCTCCTCGACGCCCCAACCAAGAGCAAGCCGCGTGCCAACTTGAGTCCCGCTGCGATTTCAAAGACTTGACGACACTCCAACACCGACTACAACTGTCCCATGAGACTGCAGTGGGACCGAAACGAGACCGATGCAAACCGCAGCGGGCGCAACGGCGCCAAACGAGTGCGTGCGATTGCTGGCCAAATAGGCATCTGCTAGCGTTCACGGAAGCTTTTCAGCCCAACGCTGGGCGTCGAAGGTCGGGCCACAAAACTGCTCGAGGAGAGGTCGGATGTCGGCAGTGAATCACCACCCAGGCTCGCGCGGGTCGGCTCCTCAGAAACGAGCATCTAAAGCGGGCGGAATCATCGCGCGCATCGTCGTTTTCCTGTCCCTGTCGATGGTGATCATCCTGCCCGGCTGCGATGGCTGCAATACGCGAGGACTACGGCGTTTTGGCTCCACCTGCGGCTCCGACAGTGAATGCTCTGGCGGCGTCTGTTTTCGGGGCAAATGCACCAAGTCCTGCAAGGCCGACTCAGAGTGCGCGGGCGGTATCTGTATCGCCGAGATCTGCCAAACCCCGGACGATGACTACGACGGGGACGGCCTCACCAACGGCATTGAGCTCAGCATTGGCACCAATCCGCAGAAAAAGGACAGCGACGGCGACGGCATCGACGACAAAGCTGAGGTGGGCAACGCGGCGAACGCCAAGGACAGCAACGGCGACGGGACGATCGATGCTGTGCAGTCCAACAAGGAAGACACAGACGGCGATTGTATGGTCGACGCCAAAGACGCGGACGCCAAGGACGCTACGAAGACGGGACTACCAACTGCACAACAGCTATGCGATGCCGGAGTTTGTGCCTCGCAACTTAGTAACGTGAAAGTGGTCTGCGACAAGTCAGCGCCGACCCATCAGGGCGTTGTGCTGGGTTGTGTGGGCTGCCAATGCCAACTGACAGGAAACCCCGACTGGCAAGCTAAAGAGGCGCTGTGCGATGAAAAAGACAATGACTGCGACGGCTTGACGGATGAGGACCTGACCTTCGACGGGAAGAAGCTCGGCCAGACCTGCTCGGGCGTATTTGGGATCTGCGCGCTGCCGAACGCCCAGGGGCAAGTCCCGGTCGGCACGGTCGAGTGCGGCTCTGACAAGCAGATCACCTGCTCGGTGCATGGCAACGGCTCTCATCAGCCCCCCTTGGCCAAACCTGAGCAGTGCAACTACGTCGACGACAATTGCGACGGTAAGACAGACGAGCCTTTCAAGTGGTCCTCTCCGAAGGATTCTTCGTCGCTATCCGTGGGCGCGCAGTGCGATGTGTGCGGCGCACAGACTCACAAGTGTGACGATGGCTCTCCTGCGAACCCGCCCTTGGTAACGTGCAGTGGGGACACAACCTCGGCGACTTGCTCGGCCATTCCCTATGCAGATGGTTTTGTTGAGTTGCACAGTGGTCGCCCGCCGAACCGGTTGCATTGGACAGCCGCGCTGAACGCCTCCGAGCGGCGTCTCGTGGTGTACGGTGGCAAGGTCCCAACAGCGACAGGAAGTACAGCGACCGCGGAGCTTTGGACCCTAGAAATCAAGCCTTCAGCGCCAGCAAAGTGGTCCCACCTGCGCAAGCAGCTGCCCGGCGCGCTCGATGGCGCGGCCCTGGTCGACGACCCCGATGGCAAACGTATGCTGTTGATTGGCGGCAAACTGGCTGGCAAGTCGTCGGACAAGATCTGGTCATTGGCGCCGAACAATTCGTGGAGTGTCGCATCGGGTATTCCTGCGCTCCCTGCCGCTGCTCAGGGCTCGGGGCTGCGCGGCGTTATCGTCGGAACCGGAGCGACGCGTGTGCTGGTGCTGTTCAGAACTGGCGGCGATGCCTACTCTCTGCCGCTCGGAGGTAGCGGTTCCTGGGCGAAACTAGCGTTGCCAGCGGCTCCTGCGGGCCATTCCGCACTCAGCGGCACGCCCGCCTGCATTGTCCCCATCTTGAGCGACTCATCGGGCGCCGCGTTGCTGCTTTCGCATGGTCAACCTGGTGCAGCGAGCGCCTTGTATCGTCTCTCCGCACAATCGAGCAGCGCGCAACTCACGCTCATCACGGCCCAGCAAGACGCGCCGAACCGGACTGGGGTCGCCTGTGCGCTTCACGCCGACGGTACGTTGGAGGTCTTTGGCGGGCACGCCGCCGACAGCGCGAGCACGGGCGCGAGCCGCCTCGGCACGTTCGGCAGCTCCCCGAAGACAGCTACAAGCATCACGTGGGCTACCCATCCGTCGAGCCCACTGGCGAGTCTGTCACGCAGCGGTGCGTCGACGTTTTCGCTCGCCCAGCCCAGCGTGACCGCGATCATTGGCGGCTACGTTCGCCAAACCAATGGCTCAACCGGCTGGCACAGGAAAACGTCCGAAGGTCCCATCGCGCTGCTCGGCGCCAAGCCACATCTCACGCAACTGGACGCGCCATCGCCGCGAGGTCGAGTCGGTGGGGCGAGCGGCTTTATCAAGGGCGTCGGGCTATGCATCGCTGGCGGCCTTGGCTTCGAACTCCCCGACGAGGGAGCGAACAGCGCCAGGGTCATCCCACTTGCGGATGCGTGGTGCGCAGGAAGCGATGGCGCCTGGACCAAGATCGCAACTGATGTGCCGCCGTTCGCGTTTGGCATTCACGGCGCCGACTCACCATCCAAGCAGTTGATCTTCGCAGGCGGACTGGATCTGAAGAAGGACGAGTCGGTGGAAAAAGCGGCCCTGATTTGGACGAGCAGCCTCGTGTTCAACAAGAACAATACGACGGCCAAGCGATTCAAGGTGACGGACAAGGTCTACAGGTTGGCCGTAGATACCGGGACCGTGAGCGCTCATCCGGTCGCCGGACCAGAACTTGCGGGCTCTTCCGTGGTCGTCGACAAAGTGCGCCGGCGTCTCATCAGCTACGGCGGGTTCAACGACAACGCTCCTACAGACGAACTCTGGGTGCTCGATATGGCGCTGATGGCATGGAAGAACCTAGCCAAGAGCTACCCCTCCATCGGCGCCCGTCCGCTGCCGGGCTACGGTCAACTGATTACCTACCTGCCGGCAAGCGACTCCCTGCTCCTAGCCGGTGGCGTGAGTTACAACCCGAGTGAACCGGGCGTTTGGGGCAAGACCTACCAGACGATCGATGGCAGCAAGCCCGTATTTCCGAACGATGCGTGCTATGGCCCCGACTCCACAGTCCTCTGGGCGGTGCCAACCCTGACCACCCCTGAGTTCGTCGCGACGGCCGTCCCCTCGTTCGCCAATGTGGACGGCCAGAACCCGCCGACGAAGCCCCTACTGCGCCTCAGTTTCGGGCAACCAGCTATGACGCCGGTGCTCTTCGATGCAGCGGGCGCGAGGGGACTGATGGCCCTGCAAGCTCCTCAGCGCTATGCCGTGAAACAGCACGACGGTAGTGACTGCCCCGGTCCGACATCCCCCGCCTATACGGATGCCAGCGTTCAGATCAGGCTGACACTCGGAATGTGCAACGGCCAGCCTCAGATCTTCCTGGACGAAGGCGCACTTTCCACAGTTCCTGATGCAATGGTGTTGGCGGTCGGCCATTATGATGACGGTGCTCGAACATCGTGGACCTACAGTGGGCTTAATGCGGCTGGTCAGTTGGCCGGTGGGCTATGGGCGCTGACGCAGAGTTGCAAGTAGTGGGGGAAACCATGAGTCAATCGCTCTGGGAACAAGCCGTGCCCGTACCACCGATGCCATGGGACGAGCTGGTCCGTTGGTCAGAGCGGATTCGAAAGATGGCCCACGATCTCAACAACGCGCTTGTGCCAGCGTTTGCCCAAGTGGACCTGCTACGCCTAAAACTCGGGCCGACAGCGGATAACAAGCTACTGCGCATGATGCCGAGCCAGCTGGAGTTGGCCCGAAAGACCGCCCATGAGGCCGCATCTTGGGTGGTTCGAGCTCCGCTTCCCAATGGGCCCACGTGGCGAAGTGTTCGCAGCGACCTGACCCTCCTCGCCGCCCAAGCAAAGGCGACGTTGGTGTGGTCCCCAGAGGATGACACCGAGACAGCACGAGCTGCTTGGACCACCAGCGACGCTCGCTACGTTCTCCGAGCCTTCGTCCGCAATGCGTGCGATGCGATCGCAGATCAAACCGACCGCCAAATCTTCGTGACCGTCACTTTCGATGACTCGCATGGCCTATTTAGTGTGAGAGATCGTGGTCCAGGCTGTGAAGATCTCGCTGCTGCCGTATCGGGTGGCTCCCCGCGTCACGGTAAGGGCCACCTCGGCCTCGGACTGACCGCCGCAGCAACAGTGGCAGCACGCTCCAATGCACAAGTACGCATCGCCTCTCCATCGCCCGACGGCTTCGTCGCCATGGTGCGTGTTCCGACTCGCATTGATAGTGAGGCTTGACCTCGATCGCAGGCCCAATCGATACTCCCCCGGTGTAGACGCTAGGTCACCCGAAGGAACTCACCATGCACATGCAACGCCTCCTGACTGCCGGCCTCATCTTGGCGACCACCGCCTGTATGACCGACCCGCACACCACCCTGCCTGACGACACAAATTCGGTGCGCTATCGCTCGGTGATCATCAATGCCGACAAGTGCCTACGGAAAGACATGTCCGTAGGGGACTGCAGCTCAGTGAAAGTCGAGGATCGGCAGCGCGTGGACGAAATGCGTGGCGTCATTGGTGCGCCGTTCCGGGCGGTCAGCCAAGATCCTGATTCGGTCATGCAAAAGCAGTCCTACGACAAGCTGAGTGCATTCTGGTCGCGTATCCCAGTCGGCTACGGCTGCGAATTCACCATGCAGGGCGTGTTCCCAGACGGCACCAAAGATCCGAACGACATCAAGAACTACAACTTCGACAATCTCGACAAGCTTATCGGCGCCGTTCGCACAGCCTACCGCGTCCCGCTGTGGACAGCTGCCTATGGCCTAGGCGACGGCAAGGGCGCGTCTGGCAAGAGCAGCTGCAAGTACGGAAACGCAGGGATGAGCGACGAAGGCAAGGCGGTGGCCGAACAGCTCGGTACGCCAATTCCAAAGTCCGACAAAGAGATTGCCCGCTGGGCGCAAGCCGTCCGTCGTGTCACCAAGTACTACAACCGTGAACTACCGAAAAAGTTCAAGGAAAACGGTCTCTGCAACCCGCAAGGTGGCGCCGCCAAAGATTGGAAGTGCAGCCCCAGTCTCTTCAACATCGAGTTTGGCCGTGATCCCAACGGCGCGGGTGGCTTCACGAAGGCGACCCAGGAGACGTGGCTCAAGAGCTACAAAGCCTTCGCAAAGGAATTGCGCGAGGAGTTTCCCTACCCGGGTAATGACGTGCTCCTCTTTGGCCCTTCCGTCGTCATCCGCAGCTCTGCGGAAGCGAGTAACACCAAAGTCGGCGCCCCCAACCGCTCGTGGCTGTACGCCTTCATCGACTACGTGGTGAAGGAGAAGCTGCCACTGAGTGTGCTCTCGTTCGAGGTCGAAGCAGCCAGCCCTGTTGAAGCACGGGACATCGCCAAGTCGGTGCGCAACTACGCCGATGCGAAGGGACTAAAGGACGAAAACGGCAAGCCAATTCGTCTCTTTGTCACGGACCTGCGCCTGAACGAAGCCAATGTCCCTGCGACGCTACGCCAAGATCATGCTCGCTTTTCGACGTTCCAGGGGGCCTTCTACGCCGCTACGAAGATTCTCTGGCAGGGCTACATCTATGGCGCAACCGTGGGCCGCGTGGTCCGCTTCCCCACGCAGGATGCCAACGTCGTCCCTCCAGTAGAGCTTGCTCAGACCGCACTCAACAGCGATTTGCTGTGGTTCGATCAACCCAAGGAGTTTGCCGATGCCGGCACGCTCAAGCCGGGCGCCTGGCACTCTTTCTGGTTCAACAGAGACTTCCTCGGTGGCGGTGGCGGCGAACTCGACGGCTGCACCAAGGCCGGTGGATGCACGGATGTCGCAGCTAGCAAGCGCGCGAAGGGCATGGTCCAGGTCATTCAAGGTCCCGACGCAGCCGGGCTCTCCGGCAAGGTCCAAAAGGGCGATGAAGTCAGCGGCCTCATCGCGCTGGCGACGCGCGAAAACTGTGTCTCTGGCGACGTCGACCAGCTCGGCCAGCCGATTGATTGCGTCTCTGGCGACACGCCGTTCCCTGACGTGACCGACAACCGTCAGCGCGTTATTCGGGCAATGGTCGCAAATCTGAACGTCGATGCCCCCGCCGCGAAAGAAATCTTGATTCACAAGCTGCGCATCGAGGTCAACGGCCTACCGTCTGACGTGAAAACCGTTGGCTATCGTTGGGCGCGCATGGACGGCACCGCGCCGAGTTGGTTGTCGTTCATCTTCCCAGAGCAAGGCGTCGCTGACGTGCACGACGGCAGCTTCCACCTCCAGCGTGATGTGGCCGTTCCGTCGATGCACTACTACGAATTCTTGTACTAGCACCGTGCGGTAGACGCTCACAGCGATCCAAGCGCGCTCCTGGCGTTCCTTCTTCTTTTGGGGGCCACAAGCTTCCCACTGGAGCGGAAGCTGCTCATCGCAGAGACATCCCCCATGAGCACGAGGGCTACGACGCGCCGCTAGCCACAGCCAAACCACTGCCTCGCCGCGAGCCTAGTTTTTCGAAAGCGATGCGACGCGGTCCTCTTCATTAAGCGGAGTTCAGCATGCAGCGTGTAAAAGTTGCCGTCGTCCAGCTGCGGTCGACGGAAGATGTGACCGACAATCTTCGCCAGGCGGACATCCAAATTCGCGGTGCCGCTGCCGACGGTGCTCGACTTATCGCGGTCCCCGAAAACACCGGTTTTCTCAAGACCGGCAATGGCGTCGACGCCGGAGAGCCACTCGAAACAAGCGCCGTTGTCACCCACATGCGCGCGCTGGCATCGGAGCTTGATGTTGCGCTGCTGCTTGGTTCGTTTCACAAGGCGAGCGCGGAGCCAACCCGAGCGTACAACACCTCCGTAGTCATCGATCGCACCGGTCAGATCGTGACCACGTACGACAAGATCCATCTGTTTGACATCGATGTGCCAGGGCAGGTCACGTTCAAAGAATCCGATGACATCATCCCCGGCACGCAGCCAGTGATCGCGGATATTGAAGGCATGCGGCTTGGCCTGAGCATCTGCTACGATCTCAGGTTTCCAGAGCTCTACAGAAAACTCGCCGAAGCAGGCGCCGAAGTGATCACCGTTCCCGCCGCCTTCACAGCTCAAACCGGAAAAGCCCACTGGGAAGTCCTCTTGCGGGCCCGCGCGATCGAAAACCAATGCTATGTACTCGCGCCGGACCAGTGGGGAATCCACGGCGGCAAACGTCACTCCCACGGCGACTCCATGATTATTGATCCCTGGGGACAGGTCATCGCAAGAGTCTCTGATGGTGTTGGCTTTGCCTGTGCATGGCTCGATCCGGACCGTCTAGACAGCGTCCGACGCAACCTTCCTTGCGCCGACCACCGTCGGCTGTAGGCCCCGAAACTACAACAGACACTGTGGTCATGCCCGCTCATGGCCCGCTCGGGTTTCGACCTCAAGGACCCCCATCAGGTGCGCCTTGCAGCGCCTCCGCTTGATCGCTTGGCGCAATCTCCGTACCGTAGAGGATAGAGGTCGCCCTCAATGTGACCTCTGGGAGGTCTCATGCACGCCAGAAAGCCCCGTCCTGACGGACGCCCCGATGAGACGAGCAAGCGCCCTCGCCGGTTGCTTTTTGAGAGCTTCCGCTGTGACAAGCGCAGCATTGACCTGAAAATGCACGAGTGTATGACCGACTTCGTCAACGCCAATGCACTTCGTAATAAGACGTCACCCTGCCACAACTGTACCGTTGGACAGGAAAACCGAACGCGATTTGCCAAGCTAGGCTAGCAGTACGTCGCTCTGCCCCTGCCGCATGTGCCACCGATGCCGCGCGGACAGCTTATCCACGTCGCTCTCCGAGTGGATGGGCGCACGAATCAGACGCCATCGCTCAAAACAGCCAGCTCCGTCGCCAAAGATCATATCAACGCTCAAAGACTGCGCTGTGCTCCACGCCTGATTGCCCTCAAAACCACGAACCATCAGCGACCAAGAACAGCAAAAACGAAACGACCCGCGCAAGGTTTGCACCTTGCGCGGGTCATCTCGTTAAAAGTTCCGGCAGCGACCTACTCTCCCAAGCGGTTACCCACTAAGTACCATCGGCGCAGGAGGGCTTAACTTCCGAGTTCGGGA
>JAGSHB010000066.1 GCA_023954815.1 Myxococcales bacterium
GGGGCCGGTGATGCGATGAATCTGGGACTCGGCAAGGGCTTTTCAGTTCGCGAGTTGGTCGACGTGGCTCGTTCGGTCACCGGCGTCGACTTCACCGTGCATGAAACCGCGCGGAGAGCGGGAGATGTGCCGGTGTTGTACGCCGATGCGAGCCGCGCCCGCGCTGTCTTGGGCTGGGAACCTCAGCACTTGGATTTGCATGAGATTATCGGCAGTGCGTGGCACTGGATCTCAGCTCATCCCCGCGGCTATGCCTCTGATACGAATCGCACTTGATTCGGCGAACTGTATGACGACACAGCGGGTTGAGCGGCGCTAGCAGACTGCGCTTTTTCTCGATTTTTCGGAGCAGGACTCCTTCTAGGGTGCAGTCTGCTGGGATGGGGAAGTCGCGGCTTGCCGCGACTGGGGGCGCTCGTAGCCCCCCAACTGAAAAGAAAACTAGCAGCGTGCACGGGCAGTCATTTTGACTACGCGGCACGCTGTTAACCCTCGTCGCGCGCAGCAGCGATATCCAACCATCTTCGATACAGGTCGCGTCGCGACTTGCCGGTGCGCCGAGCCAGCTCCCGCAGGAACGGTTTTCGATCCACACCCGCAGCAATAGCGGCCGTGATTTCGGTGTCCGCGTCGACCTCGAGAGCCTTCGCGCCGATGATGGGCTTGGCCACCTCAACCAACAGGACTGCCTCGCCGCGCGCCTGCTCCGCGGTGAGCAACCCAAGCGCAACAGCCGGTGTGCCGCGAATGTACCCCTCGTGCAGCTTTGTCAGCTCTCGGGCAACCACAACCCGAACGTCCGGGGCGATTTGCTGCAAATCAGCTAGCAATGCGGGCACATCACGACCCGGAACGTAGACGGCGTGACTCATCGGCCCGCCGTCCGGTGCCGGAGTCAGCCGATCCTGCAGCCAACGAGCGCGGGCGGCCTTTGCTTTCGGTGGAAATCCCCAAAACGCGAAAGGGACCGGGGTCAGACCACTCGCCGCGAGCCCCGCCCCTGCGGCGAAGGGCCCAGGGAGGGTCTCCACGGCAAAACCGGCGTCATGCACGGCATCGACGAGGCGAGCGCCTGGGTCACTCAAGCAAGGGGTGCCGGCGTCGCTCACGAGGCCCACGTGAGCGCCGTCGGCCAACTGCACCAGGATGGCTGCGATACGGTCGGCCTCGTTGTGGGCATGGAGCGCGCGACAGGGCGGGCGAACGCCGATGTGCGACAACAGGCGCGCGGTGTGCCGCGTGTCCTCACACAGCAGCAAGTCCACTTCACCGAGCAGCGTCGCCGCTCTCGGCGTTAGATCACCGAGATTGCCGATCGGCGTGGCGATGACACTGAGCCGACCGCGGCGTGCAATCGGCTGCGCACCGTCATCTGCTAGACGGGCGCTCACTACGCCGCCGCGGTCTTCGCCTGCTCAGCCAAGCAAGCGGCCACGAAGCGAGTGAACAGCGGGTGCGGACGCGTGGGCCGGCTCTTGAACTCAGGGTGGAACTGGCAGGCCACAAAGTACGGGTGGCTGGGGATTTCGCACATCTCTGGCAGGAGACCATCGGGGCTCATACCGGAGAGCTTCATGCCCTTCTCGGTGAGACGATCGGCGTAATCCGTGTTGACCTCGTAGCGATGACGATGCCGCTCACTGACGCGGGTGGTGCCGTAGATTTTGTGTGCAAGCGACCCCTCAGAGAGCAAGCAGGGGTATGCACCCAAGCGCATGGAGCCACCTTTGTGCTCAATGTCCCGCTGCTCTTCCATGAGGTGGATGATCGGCTCGGCGGTGTCTTCCACGAACTCAGTGGAGTGGGCATCGGCGATGCCGACCACGTTGCGGGCGAATTCGATAACCGAGATCTGCATACCGAGACAGATACCGAAGTAGGGCAGACCGCGCTCACGGGCATATTGCACCGCCGCGATTTTGCCTTCGACGCCGCGTTTGCCGAAGCCGCCAGGCACCAAGATGCCGTCTAACCCAGCGAGTAGTGCTTCTGGGCCATCCTTTTCGATGGTTTCAGCGTCGATGTAGCGCAGCTCAACCCGAGAGTCGTTGGCCACGCCGCCGTGGACCAAGGCCTCATGCAGCGACTTGTAGCTCTCTTTCAACTCGACGTACTTGCCGACGATGCCAATAATCGTACGGGTTTCGGTCTTCTTGAAGGTGTGAGCGAAGCGCTTCCAGGCCGAGATATCGGGCTCCCGGGACCAAATATCGAGCAAATCAGCGACCGCGTCGTCGAAGCCTTCTAGGTGCAGGCGCTCGGGCAGGTCATAGATGCAGTCGACGTCTGGCGCGAGGATGACGTGCTTTTTCTCGACGTTGCAAAACAGGCTGATCTTGTCGCGGGTGTTGCTCTCAAGCGGGTGGTCGTGGCGGCACAGGATGATGTCCGGCTGAATACCGATCTGGCGGAGCTCTTTGACGGAGTGCTGCGTCGGCTTGGTCTTCACCTCACCGGCCGTCTTGATGTAGGGCAGCAGCGTCACGTGAATATTCACGGCGTTCCGCGACCCCACGTCGAGGCGCATCTGACGAATCGCCTCCATGAAGGGTAGCGACTCGATGTCTCCGACGGTGCCACCGATCTCGATGATGGCGACGTCGACACCCTCGGCACCGTTGCGGATCTTGGCCTTAATCTCGTCTGTGACGTGGGGAATGACCTGCACGGTGCGACCGAGGTAGCCGCCTTGGCGCTCACGCGAGATCACCGCGTCGTAGACTTGGCCCGTGGTGAAGTTATTCGACTTGGCCATCGTCGCAGTGGTGAAGCGCTCGTAGTGGCCGAGATCGAGGTCGGTCTCAGCGCCGTCATCTGTGACGAACACTTCGCCGTGCTGGAACGGGCTCATCGTGCCGGGATCAACATTGATGTAGGGATCGAGCTTGACGTTTGTGACACTCAATCCGCGCGCTTCAAGCAAGGCGCCGAGAACAGCGGCACTGAGGCCTTTGCCGATCGACGAAACGACGCCACCGGTCACAAAGATGTATTTTGTTGGCTTGTTGCGAGCCATGGGATCCTCACAGTCCGGGGGGTTGCCGGAGGTAGTTTGAAGGGGAGCCCGCGGCTGAGCGGTTGCCGGGCGAACCCGGGCCGCGACCCTAGGGGTCATTACCCGTCGCTGTCAACGCAAATTGTCGGTGTAGGGCGCAAAAGAACGGCCCTATTTTGCGGCCGTGGGCGTCGTACCAAACGGCAATCCACCGAAGGCAGGCTTGCCGTCCTCACAGACGTCCGGCTTGAACTTTCCGGAGAGTTTTTTGCCGCCCAACGTGACTGAAAATACGCCAAAAGCACCCTGTTTCGCGCCGGGCAAGTCACTGATGATCACCTGGCCGGCCGTGGCCTTGCCGTTCACCTTGAACTTGCCTTCAGTCATGACGCCAAAGTCCAACTGGGCAGCACTCGGCACCTTGTGCTGGCCGGTTTTCACGTCGGCAGGCAGCCAAATGCGCAGCACGAGCGTGTCATCGTCAGGAAGTAGCGCTGCGTTGTCCTCCGGATCCACGCAGAGATCGAGGTCCGCGATCAGCACAACCACCCGGTCTTTGCCATCGGGTCCCTTCATCCGCTGCATGAGCGTTCCGACGGGCTCAAAATCCTCGTCCATCACCACATCGCCGACAATGCCCGACTCACGGGACTCAGCCATCACTTGGGCAACCGACTTCATCTTCGGCTCTCCGGCGGCGGCATCTCCCTCTTTGGCAGGCTTGGCGCCAGCGAGCTTGAGCACGTCCACCTCGGGTTCATCTGTCTCGCCCTCCTTCTTTTTCGACAGCGGCGGCGCCTCCATCGGGAAGGCCATGCTGACCCGTTTCGACTCGGGACGCGTGGCATTGACCAAGACCAGCGGAATGGCCGGCACCATGGTGACGATACCGAGGCAGATGAAGATCACGACCACAAACGGCGCAGCAGAACGCAGCGCGTAGCCGAAGGTCTTGTTGAACAGACCAGCCGCCACAAAGAGATTGAGCCCGATCGGCGGAGTGAGGTAGCCGATCTCCAGGTTGACGATGAAGATGAGTCCGATGTGGATGGGATCGAAGCCCAAAGCCAGCGCAATCGGCACAAATAAGGGCACAAAGAGGATAATCGCGCTGATAATGTCCATCAGGCAGCCGATCACCAACAGGATGACGTCGAGCAAGATGATGAACGTGATGGGGCTGAGTTCGTTGCTCCGGAGCCAAGCGACGATCTGATCGGGAATCTGGTGAATCGTCAGGTACTCGCTCATGCCGAGCGCGACGCCGATGATGACCAAAACCGCGCCCATGAGCACGCCGCACTCCGTCATAACCGACGGCAGATCGTCAAACTCGAGGGAGCGGTGGATGAACAGCTCGATGAGCAGCGCCAAGATGACGGCGATGGCCGCAGCCGCGGTGGTATCGAATACGCCGAGGTAGATGCCGCCCAGGATGACGAAGGGCACGACCAGCGACCAAGCCGCCTCGCGGAGGGCCTTGATCATCGCGGGAATGTCAAACTTTTCGCGCTCGAACTTCCAGCCGGCGACCAGGCAGTAGGCGACCAAGGCGCCGGCGATGAGGAGACCGGGCAAGAAGCCGGCGATGAAGAGCTCTTCGACCTTGACCGGCGCGCCAGCCTGGGTGGCGAAGATCGCGTAGACGATCATCGGAATCGACGGCGGGATGATGATGCCGAGGGAACCTGCCGAGGTGACCAAGCCGAGGCTGAACTGATCGGGGTACTTGCGGGCGAGCAGCGCGGGGTACATCACCGTGCCGATGGTGATCACGGTGACGGGTGAGGAGCCGGAAATCGCAGCGAACAGCGCGCAGGCGGCGACGGTGGAGATGGCGAGACCACCAGGCAGCCAACCAAACATGGTGTCGGCGAGTTTGATGAGGCGGTCGGCGATGGAGCCGCGACTCATCAACGTGCCGGCCAAGGTGAAAAACGGGATCGCGATGAGCGTCGGCTGCTGGGCTAGGCCAACGGCACGCTCAAGCATGTTGAAGTTATTGCTGAAGTCGACCCAACTCGTCAGAAACTCTTCGCTACCGGGGTGAGGGTTGACCCAGAACAGCGCGATCGTCAGCCCGGCCAGGATAACGAACAGGGGCAAGTCGAGAAAAATGAGGACAAGCGTGGTGATCAAACCGGTCATGCTGCCACCTCCTCGCCCTTGGCATCTGAGGCGACGGGGACGGCTCCTGTGAGGCATCGCACCAGGTCAGCTGCAACCCGAATGGACATCAACACAAAACTCAGGACGACCGGAAAAACGATGTGATATTCGGGGATCGGCAAGACCGACAGCTCTGACTCTGCGCTGATCTGAAGTTGCATCAAGTGAGCCGCCAACACGAGCAACAGCAGGTTGAACGACAACCAAATCAGCAGACTGAGGGCCTCGATTGAGCGCCGTGCGCCGGTGGGCCACAGCTTGCGACCGAAGTTCAGGACGATGTGCTTGCGATCGCGGCTGGCCATGGAGGCACCCATGAAGCCGACGTACATGATCAAGATCTTGGAGAGATCGTTGACCCAAGCGTATTGGGTAGGAATGCGGGAGATCAGCACGCCAATCGGGATGGATAGGACCACCCAGGTCACGGCGAAGGGCACCAGATCGCCACTGCGCTGAGCTCGCCTGCCGAAGAGCAACAGGGCAATCACATACAAAGCCGCGCACATGATCTGACTCGATACAGCCACCACAAGCCAGCCCAAGCCGACAAAACCTGCTGCAATCGCTAGGCCCAGCCCAAAATCCATCGCCTTCCAAGGGGGCAACTCCGCGTCGCCTCGACTGGTCGCGATCTGCCCGGAGATGGTGCGAGATGCGCCGATGCCAATGAGCAGCAGCACGACGATCACCACGATGGGCGAATAGAGCTCTTTGACCTGACTGAGCAGCTCCGCCGGCGGCTGGCTATCGGTGCCATGCAGCCACCGCAGCAGGAACGAGTCGACAAAGTTCCGGTCGGCGATGACGGCCTCGTAGATGATCTTCAAGAACGCCGTCATGGACATCGCCAGCAGCGCGAAGGTCATCACCCCAGACTCGATACGAGACGCGAGTCCGTCGACCCGTTCAAACGCGTCGTCGTACCGCGGTACATCAGAAACGAGTGGATTGTCGCTAGCCATGTGGCTCCTTGCTGCCAGCACTTCCATGCTGTGTACATTGCGGCGGACAGCTAGATGCCCATCTGCGTGTATCTCTGCCCGGTGATTCTGCCTCGCCAAATTGGCCGGAGTCATGCTCCGCGTCAAACTCTGGGGCAGAAGGAGGCCAAGCGTGCGGGCCGATAAAAACAAACCAGCCGTCCACGCGATGATCCGCAGGACGGCTGGTTCGATGAGATACGCGGTGCGCTACTTCTTCGCTGCGGCCTTGGCCAGCGCGAGCAAGTTCTTGCCGCCAGGTGTCTTACGAGCGAACTGAGCCCAGACCTTCTTGGCCTTGGCACGGAACGCAGCCCGGTTCTTCTGAGGCTCGACGTGAATCTGGGACGCCTTGTGGTTTTTCAGCGCAGCGCGGTTGCCCTTGCGGACCATGGAGCGACCGGCCTTTTCGATCTTGTTAGCCTTGGCGGCCATCTTTGCCTGCATCTCCTTGGGCAGCTTGTCGTAGACCTTCTTGCAGAAGACGATCACCGCGGGCTGGTAGATGTGCTTGGACAGCGTCAGGTACTTGATCGAGTTGTACCACTGGGTCGCGTAGGCGTAGAGCAGCGAGTTGTCATAGCCGTCGACCACGCCCGAGCTCAATGCGCCCGGAACCTCGGGGGCGGGCATGGGGTTGGCCGTGGCGCCGAGGTGCTTGTACATGGATGTGTGTACGTAGCTGGGCTGTGCGCGCATGCGAAGGCCCTTCATGTCCTTGACCTTGTGAACAAAACGGTCACGAGTGGCGAAGTGGCGGAAACCATTCTCCGCCCAGACGTAGAGCACAAAGCCCTTCTTTTCCATAGCGACTTTGAGCGCGTCACCCAGTGGACCAGCGAGCGCCCGGTCGACCTGCTTCTCGTTATCCCAGAGGTAGGGCAGCTCAAGCACGTTGAGCTCAGGGACGACGGTCGCGATGGCACCGGAGGTGGCACCGATCATGCCCAGGCCGCCGGCGAGACAGCGCTGCACCAGGTCCTTCTCACCGCCCAGGGCACCGCCGAGGTAGGTCTTCACCTTCAGCTCCGTCTTCGGAATTTCTTTGCTGAACGTGCGCTTGATGCGTTTGACGAGCTTGGCCCAAGGCGTGCTGGGCGGCGCGATCGATGCGATCTTGAACTTCATCGGCCCTGCAACGGCGTGGCTGGCAGGTGCGGCAACGGCGCAGATTGTCGTCGCCACCAACAGGGTTCGGAGACAGAAGTTGGTCATTGGAGGTCCTCCAGAGGTTTCACTGCTGACCGCGGCGCCCGAGGGCCCATGCGATCGGGGTTATGTTTGTGCACGGCGGCGTGCATCGGTCGGTGCTCCGTCGCCGGCGTCTTGGCTCTAACGAGCGCAGGTGGCGGGCGATTCACTCCCGGCGGGATCGGCCACAACGCCGTGCGAAGTGGGCCGCCCCCTCGGGGGTGGAGCTTGGGGTCGATGCGAAGTGTAGGCTTCCTCAAGCGGCGCGACAAGACGGGCTCTGCGCGCGCTCGCCGGACCACGAACAGATAAGAAGGCAGCTGAAAGTCGGTGGACCAAGAGTGGAAGCAGATGTCCATCAAACCGGCGCAGGCGTGTTCACCTCGACAGCTCCAGCTCAAACGCATGCCTGACCGATTCAAGACCGCTGGTCTGCGGCAGGGCGAACATTTGGGCTTCCTCGACCAGGGCGGCCCGCACGGACCTATCGCCTGTTAGCCGCGCCGCCTCTAGCCTAGCAAGCAACGTGCACAGGGCTGCAGCACGTACAGCAACAGTCCCGCGAGCGGCGACCCGCCAAAATACCTGTGGGGTCTTCACCGAGGATGCGTCTCCGAAGATTTGTCTGGATGCCATGCGCGCCTGGGCACTCAGGGAGACGCCGAGATGGGACGTGAGTCGGACAACGCCGATGTCCGTGCGTGCTAGCAAAGCGGCCCCCCAACAGATCCAATGAGCATCGACCTCATCGAAACAGTCGGTCAACACGGCGGCGGCGCGCCACATCAACAGCGAGTGCTGTGCGGGCAAGGGGTGCGCCTCACGCAGAGCGGCTAGCGAGCTGGTGGTCACTTGTGGACTGCAGCCGGCTTGGCGATACCCGATGAGGCGGGTGTTGTTACGGTTGCGGGAGAAGGCCCCGGAGTCTCACGCACCGAATTGCCAGCGACCACCGCTTCATTTGGAGCTGCGCGGTAGGGCAGGACCTGCACCGCAAAACCACTTTTGAGTTGCGCGAGGCTAGGTCGCAATTTGCGTGCGTCGCCAATCACGACCACCACTGCCGCGCCTGGATCGATGTGCGCCCTCAACGCGGCATTGACCTGTTTGCGGGTCAGCGCTTGGACCTTTGCCGCATAAGTGTCCAACCAAGTGGGCCCCAACCCCAGCGACGTGGCCGTCATTCGCAGTCCGAGCTCGGCTTCTGGAGTGTCTGCATCGTAGCGCAATCCCCCGGTAAGGAAGCCTTGCCCGAAGCCATGCTCGGCGGCTGAAATGCCATCTTTCCGGGCCAATTCGATGACACGCATCGCTAGATCGATACTTTGTGCGGCCACGTCTGGGGTCGGGGCCCAGGATACGGTCCAGAGCCCGGTATTGTTCGCTGCACGGATCCCAGCCTGAAGGCTATACGTCCACCCACGCTGCTCCCGAATCCGAAGATTGAGCCGCGAGCTGAACGCCCCGCCGATCACCGCATCGGCGATACGCAACGCGAGCATGTCTTTGTGACGCGCGCCAATCGTCGGCAGCGCCACAACCACCGACGCCTGTAACCGGCCTGGATGGTCGAGCAACAGAAGGCGGCGCCCTTTGATCCTGGGCGCTGCCATCTGTGAATTCACACGTTGCGTGGCTGCGCCCAAGAGGGGGGCGAGATGGGTTCGGAGCAGAGCCCCAGCAGCCTTTTCATCGATGGCGCCGGCGAATCCGATGTGTGGCTTAACACGAGAAATGAATCGCTGATGGGCGACCTTGCACTGAGCGGCGTCGATCCTGCGGAGAGCGTCAGGCGTCCCCATCGGCGATTGGCCAGCTGGCTGCCCACGGTGCGCGAAGCGAATGACGGACTCCGCTGCCAAAGATTCATCGTCGTCAAACAGGGCCGAAATATCGGCGATTTGATGGGTTCTAGCGTGGTCGACATCCGCCTTTGAGAGCCGGGGGCGAAGCACCACGTCTGCCAACAGGCCCATGAACGTCTCCATCTCGGCCGCCAAAGTGAAGCCTTCGATCACCGTTTGCCGGCGACCAACATGGGCCACCACGCCGCTCCCAATTCCGTCGAATGCCTTCGCCAGCGTCGCCTGATCGCGCTTACCGGCTGCCCGGAGCGCCGCCCGCCAACACAGCGCTGTCTGCCCTGGTCGATCTGGTGGATCGGCGATCGAACCGCTGGGAAACTGCAGTCGCACGTGAACGATCGGGGGCCACGTCGCGGGTATCACCACGAGTCGAAGCTCGCTGCGCATTGGCGTTCCTCCATGGGCGGTACGAGATACAGTGACGGCGGATGCGACGACGATCAGCGTCCCAACAACCAGCCAGACCAGCGCTCGTGTCCGATTAGCAGTGATCATCACTTCGGTGGCTCCACCGTCTGATCGGCCGTGGCCTCACCACGAACCACCACGCGATTGCTTGGAACCAGCCAAGTCTTCGCGACCCGTCGTACGTCGGCGGTCGTCACCCGCTGAATGGCCGACCACCAGCGCACGCATGCAGCCGGATCTGCCAGGGTCGCAGCAAACATGCCCAACACATCGGCGCGGCCATCGGCACTCGACAACGACGCAAATTGCGTGACCAACAGGCGGTTGCGAGCGGCCTTGACCTCAGCATCCGAAATGGGTCGCCCATCACGCAGGCCAGTCAGCAGTTCTCCGAGTCGCTTTTGCGCTGAAACCGCGCTTTTCCCGGGAAGGAGCTCCACATGAACTTCGAGTAGCGCTGGGGCGCGCGTCATGGGAAAGTCAGCGGAAACATGGGCCGCTAGGCCGTCTTTGTGCACGAGCGCGGCCGGCAGTCGGGCCGAGTCAGCATTGGCCAAGATCTCGGTCAACACGGCCAGCGCAGGATGATCCGCGTGCGCACCGCCGACCGTGCGCCACCCGACTAGCAAACGATCCGCCTCGGCATCGATACGGGTGACATGCGCCGGACCACCGAGCTTGGGTAACGATGCTGTGCGCCGCTTGGGTCGCTGACCAGCGCGTTTGGCGATGACACCGTATTGCGAGGACAACATCGGCAGCGCTGCTGCAGGATCCACTGCACCGGTGAGGACCACCCAAACGCCGTCAGGGTGATAGTGCTGCTTGTAAAATGCCGCAGCGTGCGTCGATGTGAGCTTGGCCAGATCAGCCGCACGACCGATGGTCGAATGACCGTATGGCGCTTGTCCGTAGGCCGCCCGGTAGAGCACTTCAGCGAGGACGCCATCCGGGTCATCGTCGACGGTTTCGCGACGCTCGTTGCGCACGACCTCGAGCTCTGCACCGACCGACACCGGCTCAAACACGATGCGATGGAGGCGATCGGCCTCCAACGCGGTGACCTGTGCGAGCTTTTCAGGAACGATCACCTCGTGAAATGAGGTCCAATCGAGCCAAGTGGTCGCGTTGGCGCTGGCCCCAAAGGACTCCAAGATGCGGTCGAAGGCCCCGCCGGGCTGGGTCTGAGTTGCCTTGAACATCAAGTGCTCGAGCAGATGCGCAGCGCCAGTTTGACCGACAGCCTCATCGGCCGAACCAGCCGCTATCCAGGTATGATACGCCACGACCTTGTCCCGTTGGGAGGGCGCAATCACCACACGGAGACCATTCGCTAGCCGCCACTGCTGCGCAAACCCGCCGGCAAAGGCAAAGCATCGCTCGAACTGCACGCCACTTGGGATCGATACCGACTTCGCTGCGGCCTCAGCCTTCGCCAACGCCCTCGTCGCAGCGGCAGTGGGCACCCTTGCATGGGCCGGGCCCCCAGCTTGGCCAGGTACGCTGGGGGTGGCTCTCGATGTCGATGGCATGGCGGCCTCTCCTTGTGCGGACTGAACTGTAGCCCCACACCCGGCAGCAGCGGCCACCAAAGCGACCATCCAGGCAAGTTGTGTGGCTAAATCCTTCGCCGATCCCCGTCTCATTGCACGCTCTCGAGGGCCGGAAGGGGCCGCGCATTCATCGCCTGCAACAACAAGCTCGACAGGTGTTCAATTCCTTGACGATCCAGAGGCTTTAGCAGATGCGGCAGCTCAACCACCGGCAACTTCGCGGCCTGACGCAGACGTTGGAGCTCCGCCTGTTGCTGACCACGCCAGTGGAGATAGTGATCCGTGCTGGCCACAACCCCTCGGACCGCCGTGGAATTCGCGGCCCGGGCCAAACGGCTGAGCGTCGCCGGTGCGATCGGAGGAAGCAGGTCGGGTAGCACGCAGTTGGCGATTAGATATCCCGTTGGCACACCGACAGACTCTCGCGCTTGTCGGCTCAGATCGATGGCTTCGTTGACGGGCAACTCTTGCGGGAGCGTGACGATATTGAAGGACGTACGCTTCGGGTCGGTGAGCATCGCCCGCATCCGCCTCGCATCCTCCGCCATCGGACCAACCGGCACGGTTTGCAGCAAGACTTCGGGGAGGCGAAACAGGGACACGCCGTGACCTGTCGATGGCGCATCGACGACGAGCAAATCCCACAAGGGGCGCCCCTGGGTGTCCACCTCCTTCTCTTCCATGAACCAGGCTTTGCCCAGCAGAAAGGTCTCGTTCATTCCAGGGATCATGCGCAACAGACGTCGCATCACGTCATTTTCGAAGACGATTCGGTGGAGCGCACGAAATCGCAACTTCATCAGACCGTACTCACGAAGGGCCTGCTTTGGCTCTAGATTGGCACCAAATAGCGGCAAACCAGGCACCAATGGCACGGGGTCATACCCGATCTGCTCAGAGCCAAAATGGCGACCGATGGCATCGCGTGTATGCAGCTGTAGCACGCAAGTCCGCAACCCAGCGCGCGCCGCGGCCAGGGCGAGTGCGCTACTAATCGTCGATTTACCCACGCCGCCCTTGCCAGAAATGATGACGAAGCGACGCGCGAACAGAGAGGGCAGAAGCGGGGCTGTCGGTCGGTTTGTCATGATTCTCTACGGACGGCCACAAATGACTGGATGGGGTACTGGACACGGGCAATGTCCGAGTCGAGCCGCGATCCCCGGGTACGGGACGCGACCTCGCCGCATCGGCACGCTCGAAGTGTTGTGCAGCGCCGTCTCTTGTGTCCAGTCCAAGCCGACGTGCCAATGGCTCCTAGTGGCCCCACGAACGAATGATCTGCACCGGCGATCCGTTGCTTCGGTAGGCGCGAGCACGATACCCTGCGCGATGGGAGGATAGAATGACCCGTGAGACCAGTCCGGTGAGCACTTTGCTGTCTGTCATACTGCTGTTGATCGCCGGTGTGGGGACGCCGTCGATGGCGCACGCTGCATCAGAACTCGTTGGTACCAGCGTCTGGTCGGCGGCCTACGGCGAACATCCGACAGTCAATGAGGTCCGGCGTGACGGCTATCTGACCGTACTGACACGCGCCCGGGTGCTGTCAGACGATCTACCACTCGATCGCGCCATGGCCGTGGTCAGCGCAATGACCGTCAAGCAGGCTCGTCAGTTTAAGACGGCCAAAGGCATCGCTCGGGCCCTGCGGGCACGCCACAGCATCGGGCCCAGTGGCGCACTCTTGGGCAAAGCTATCCCTGCCACCAAACTATCTGCCCGCGAGTCGCTTCTGCTCGGCTGGGCCCGTGCACGAGAAGCGGGCAGCCATCGGCAGAAACTGGCGGTCCGAGCGCCCAACATCTCCGGTGCCGGTGCACTACAACTGCTCGAGCAGGCGGCTAAATCGGCGCCTGACGCACAAGCGCCACAACTCGCACTGGCTCTCGTGCGCGCGACAGTGGCGGGGAAAGGGCGCAAACGACGCTGCAATGCCTTTGTGGCGGTGCAACGCGCAGCGAGGGACAGCCGCAAGGCGAGTATTCGGCTCGCGATTGCAGAGCAGGCCGTGAAGTCGGTTCGGAAATTAGGCCGTACTTGCTCCAAACGTGTTCGCAAGCCGTTTGCCGTTCCGATCAAGTTGCAGACGCCACCCGCCGAACGTGTTCGTCGACCTGTGGGAGTTGGTCGGCCGGGACGCCCCAACCGTCCCTCATCCAGGACGCAGGCCAACGGCATCGCATTTTCAGTGGTGGCGCCGGTATTCAAGGGGTACCTGAAGATCCCGCTGATCCGCCAGCTCGCTCAGCGCACTCGGCTCGACGAGATCAAACTACTGCGCTTGATGAAAAAGGACCCGACAGGAGACGCCACCGTGGCCGCCCTCAACGCGTCGGTGCTCATGCGGCGCCTGGCGCCAGACGACACCTTCGACGTGGCGCTGCAGGCGGTGTTGCGCCAGATGAACCTGCTCGACGCGCCGCCAGCTCGTCTCGCCAAGCTACGCCTGTCTCATTTGAGTGGCCCCCAGGCCATGGCGCTAGGCTACTGCAGGGCGCTGCAGGGGCGAGGCCTGGGCAAACAGCCGTCACAGCCTAATCCGGCCGTGCTGACGGCATCGCCGCGCCAACTCTTTACCTACGCGCGGCAGCACGTGCCCGCCAACGCCAGCCTGGGACCTATCCTCATGTTGGCGCACAACGTGGATATCAAGCGCACGAAATCCCCATGTGCAGCGAGAGAAAAGGCGGAGTCTACCGCTTTCATCGTACGTAAAAGCGCGCTCCCTGCGGCGACCAAGACCGCCCTCCTCGGCGCCATGAACGCCGTGATAGCACAGTGCAAACTCCCAACGAGAACACCATGAGCCAAGACATTCCCCCACCATTCCCGCCAGACGGAGATGATGCCACGCAGTTTGTGCCAGCGATGGGGGCACCGCCACCGTTCCCGCCAGACGCACCTCAGGACGGCACGCACACCAATACGCGTTTTGCGGTGAGTGCGGTGGGGGATTCTGTAACGGATATGGGCCCGGCAGGTCGTGAACGCCGTCGGACCGCTGACGCTAGGATTCGGGCACCGGCACCGGCGTCGCACCGCCCCAACCTGCTCGCCAGCGGTGAGGCATCTGAGCCGATCCGCGGTCCGGCGACCGTCCGCCCCGGTGTGATCAACCCTGTCCGACCCAAACCTGGGACTGGCCGTGGGTTCGGTGACAATTCTCGGGAATCGAGCGACATCATTTCGTCATTCCAACAACCGGCGGGCAGTGGCCCTGCCGTGCCCAGACCGATCAAAAGCGAAGGACGGCTGCGCCCAAGACGTCCATCCCGAGCGAATTCTGGTGCGCAGCCGGGACGACCGCAACCGACCCGCTCGGCACATGGCCGAAAACCAGCACCTCGGCAAACGTACAATCCGCCCCCGCGCCCTCCGACGCCCGCCGTTCTGCCCCTCAACCAGGAACAGCTCAGTCTTCTGATCGCCGACCAGCGCCGCCGCCTGCACGTTTTGTATGGATTCGCACGGGGGCTTGAGATCGCGGCGGGGATTCTGGGCACGCTGAGTCTCGCGGTGCTCATCGCCTCTTTGGTCAGCATATTGGTTGGTTCTGGCGCCACAGTCGTCGCGTCGGCGAGCGCCCTGGCGGGAAGCGCGACAGGACTCGCACTAACCCTGATCATGATCGTCGGCGCCGTCGCGATGCGGCAATTGGCCCATACAAGCGCCCAACTGGCGGCCCTAATCGAGGCGCTCTGCCAGTCACACTGACCCCCTATCAGACCGACGTGCCTCCATGCTGATCTCCTCCAGGGCGGCCGAACCAGGCACGAACTTCGGCCGTCCGAGGCGCACCGCCCGCTGATCTGCTTCGTTGACTTCCCACCCGCGCAAGCATAGGTTCGCGCGCCCGTTCGCCCAGATGGCGGCGTGGAACCGAACTCCGCCGCTAACTTTCAAGGACCGAATATATGAGCGCTCGTCTTCCTCGTGTCGCGATCAACGGCTTTGGCCGCATCGGGCGGGCCCTCGCCCGCATCATTGCCCAAGACGCCGATTGCCCGTTCGAGTGGGTGGCGGTGAACGATCTCACCGACAACGAAGACCTCGCCTACCTCCTGCGCTACGACTCGACCCACGGGCGGCTCGACCTGCCGGTAACCGTGACGGACAACGCATTTCAGGTCGGCGATCTGCGCGTGGTCGCACTCGCTGAGAGAGACCCAGCCGAGTTGCCTTGGGAAGACCTTGGCGTCGACATCGTGATCGAGTGCACCGGACTGTTCCGCAAGCGGGCACAGGCGGCACTTCACCTGCAGGCTGGAGCCGCGAAAGTGGTCATCTCGGCGCCAGGAAATGGTGGCGATCCACCGGATGCAACGGTCGTCTACGGTATCAACCACGACACCATTGAAGACCATCACACCGTCATCTCGGCAGCCTCCTGCACGACAACTTGCCTCGCTCCGATGGTCAAAGCGATCGACGAACGCTTCGGCCTCGAAAGCGGCAACATGACAACTGTCCACGCCTGGACCGCCGACCAAGCCATGGTCGATCGTCCGCACAAATCAGACCCCCGCCGCGGCCGCGTCGCCGCGAGCAACATCGTTCCGACAAGCACGGGCGCCGCCAAGGCGATTGGTCTGGTCATTCCGTCGCTAGAAGGCAAACTCCACGGGTCTGCCATCCGCGTGCCTGTGCAGGATGTGTCGCTCATCGATCTCGTCGTGAAGACGCAAAAGCCGGCCACCGTCGAGGAGCTCAACGAGACCTTTCGTGCCGCCTCAGAAGCGCTCCCGAAAGGCGTGCTTCGGGTGGAAGACGACCCAGTCGTCTCGTCGGACTTAATCGGCGAATCGACCGGCTCTGTGATCGACGCCGCACTCACCGCGGTTCCGGGCGACAAGCTGATTCGCGTCGTGAGTTGGTACGACAATGAGTGGGGCTATGCCTCACGCCTCTATCAGTTGGTGAGCGCCCTCGCGCGGCGTCAGGTGGAGGCCTAAGCAATGCCTGGTGTCACGCTGGAGAGCCTGAATATCCGGTCGGTTCGCGAGTTGGAGCTCAACAACCGCAAGGTCTTGTTGCGCTGCGACTTCAATACGCCGCTCGACGATGATGGCGAAGTAGCCGACGACAGCCGTATTGCGGCGGTGCTGCCGACGATCGCGTTCATTCAGGAGCAGGGTGGTCGGGTGATCTGCTGCTCGCACCTGGGCCGCCCCAAAGGAACGCGTGCGCCACAGTTCTCTCTCGAGCCAGTCGCAAGACGCCTGGCTGAGTTGACGGGCCAAGACGTCCTGCTACCGGACGATTGCATCGGAGACGCCGCCGAACACCTCATTGCCACGCAACGGTCCAATCAGATCGTGCTGCTTGAGAACCTCCGCTTCAAGGCCGGGGAAAAAGCGAACAGCGAAGATCTGGCGCGCAAACTCTCCGATCTCTGCGACGTGTACGTCAATGACGCGTTTGGCGCCTTACACCGTGAACATGCGTCGGTATCTGCCCTGCCGAAGATGATGATGGATCGCGCCGCTGGATTGCTGATTGAGCGTGAGCTGGCCTTCCTGGGCGAGCTCGCAAGTGGTGCACCGTCGCCGTACATCGCCATCGTGGGCGGAGCCAAGATCACCGGAAAAATCGAGGTCTTGGAGACGCTACTCGACGCTGTGCAGGGGCTGATCATCGGTGGCGCCATGGCGAATACGTTCCTCGCGGCCCAGGGCCACGATATGGGCGGCTCGTTGGTGGAAAAGGACCGGATTCCTCTCGCTCGTCACCTGCTCAAGCGCTTCGCTGACAAGGGCGTCCCAGTGTGGTTACCGGTCGACATGATCTGTGTCACCGACATCAGCAGCGACGCGGACCGGCAAGTTCGGCCCGTTGGGGATCTTCGTCCCAACCAAAAGGCCGTGGATATCGGTCCTGAGACCATTGAACTGTTTAACTCTATCCTGGACGGCTCGGCGGAAGACGGCCCCGGATCGCCGCGTACAGTGTTTTGGAACGGTCCCATGGGTGTCTTCGAAATCGACGCTTTCGCGAAGGGGACGTTGTCAGTCGCACGCGCGCTCGCTCGCTCCTCTGCCACGAGTATCATCGGCGGAGGCGATTCTGGCGCAGCCGCGAAGAAAGCAGGCGTCAGTTCAATGATCACGCATGTCTCGACAGGCGGCGGCGCAAGCTTGGAGTTTCTGGGCGGCAGCGTCCTACCAGGATTGACGGCCTTGCGCGGCGGCAGGAGGTAGACCATGGCACGGACTCCGACCATCGGTGGCAACTGGAAGATGAACCTCGATTTTGATGAGGCGATGGAGCTGGCGTCAGGCCTGCGCAATCGCCTCGGCTCTCACCGCGGGGCCGAGTCGATCATCTTTCCGAGCTTTCCGTACCTTCGTCCCGTGAGCCAGCGCCTGCGTGACTCGGCCATCGCCGTGGGCGCCCAAGATCTTCACACGGAGGCTAGTGGCGCGTTCACGAGCGGCGTCACCGGCACGATGATTCGGTCGGTCGGCTGCACCCACGTGCTCATCGGCCACTCAGAGCGGCGCACGGTCTTCGGAGATGACGACGCCCTCGTTGCAAAGAAGCTGTCTGTGGCGCTGACCGCGGGACTGATCCCGGTGTTGTGCATCGGTGAAACCCTCTCTGAGAAAGAGGCAAACCAGACTTTTTCGGTGTTGGCCCGCCAACTCGATACCGCCCTGCGGGCGCACACACCGGAAGCCTTGTCGACCCTCATCTGCGCCTATGAGCCCGTTTGGGCCATTGGCACGGGCCTGACGGCGACCCCAGAACAAGCCCAGGAAGTCCACGCCTGGGTTCGGAGTCATGTTCGTGGCCTATTGGGTCCGACATTTGCGGAGCAGCTTCGTATCCAGTACGGAGGAAGCGTGAAGCCCGCAAATGCAGCGGGACTGATGTCACAACCAGACATTGATGGTGCCCTTGTCGGGGGCGCTAGCTTGAAGGCAGAGTCCTTCGCAGAGATCGTGCGCGCGGCGCGTTAGTTCGCGAATCCCTCGTCCGATAGGGCCGAGGCAGGAGAATAGAAAGTGCTTTACTACTTGGCTGTTGCCCTCTATGTGATCGTTTGTCTTTTCCTCACCGTCGTCGTGCTGCTACAGCCGGGACGGGCCGACGGCATGGGCGCTGCGCTCGGTGGCGGTAGCTCCACTGGCTCAGTGTTTGGTGGCCGCGGCGCATCCAACGTACTGACACGTATGACCACCGGCGCCGCAGTGCTGTTCATGGTGCTGTCGATCGTTCTCGCTCGAGCGAGCGCTGACCACTCGTCCGTCGACGCCAGTTCTGCAATTGCGCCCGCCGTTGCTGGTGCGACAGCTGACGGAGCTGAGAAGCCCGATCCGGTCAAGCCTGCTGCTGAGGCCAAGCCTGCTGCTGAGGCCAAGCCTGCTGCTGAGGCCAAGCCTGCTGCTGAGGCCAAGCCTGCTGCTGAGGCCAAGCCCGCTGCTGAGGCCAAGCCTGCTGCTGAGGCCAAGCCTGCTGCTGAGGCCAAGCCTGCTGCCGAGGCCAAGCCTGCTGCCGAGGCCAAGCCTGCTGCCGCGCCGGCCGCAGCGAAATAGCTCGCCAACTGACCCTCGCCAACGGAGGCGCTCCCATGAGCTTCGCACGACAGACGATCGAAGCCGCATTTGCGGATAGAAGCCTGCTCTCTGGCGGTGATCGGCGGTATATCGAGACGGTTTTTGACACCATTGATCGCCTCGACCGAGGCGAACTCAGGGTCGCCGAAAAGACCGACGGCGAATGGATTGTTCATCAATGGGTCAAACAGGCGATTCTGATGTACTTCGGCGTGGCGCGAATGCAAGTCCACGAAGTCGGCCCGTTTGAGTTTCACGACAAGATTCCGTTGAAACACAACCTTGCAGGTCAAGGCGTTCGGGTGGTGCCGCCTGGCGTGGCTCGGTATGGGTCATTCTTGGAGCCTGGCGCGATTCTGATGCCGGGCTACGTCAACATCGGAGCTCGTGTTGGAGCGGGCACCATGGTGGACACATGGGCGACAGTTGGGTCATGCGCTCAAATCGGCAAGCGCGTCCACCTGTCGGGCGGCGTGGGTATCGGCGGCGTTCTTGAGCCACCGTCAGCAAGCCCGGTGATTATCGAAGACGGCGCTTTTGTGGGCTCTCGCTGCATCGTTGTCGAAGGTATGCGCATCGGGGAGCAAGCGGTTCTGGGGGCCAATGTGGTGCTCACCAAGTCGACCCGAATTCTCGACGTCACCGGCGCTGAGCCTGTTGAACACAAGGGTATGATTCCACCGCGCTCGGTTGTGATTCCTGGCACCCGCATGAAGCGGTTCCCAGCCGGTGAGTTTGGCGTGCCTTGTGCGCTGATCATCGGACAGCGTAAGCCGTCAACGGACGAAAAGACGTCTCTCAATGACGCCCTCCGCGACTTTGGTGTGTCTGTCTAGCCAGGACGCGGCTGGCTAGCTAAGACGCGGCTGGCTAGCTAAGACGCGGCTGGGCCAAGGCGTGGCTGGGCCAAGGCGTGGCTGACTCGGGCATAGCTGGCTAGCGGTTCGGCCAATCTCATCGGGCCGTGACTGGCCGGCGCCAGTGCGCTGACTGCGCACGGCGGCTGTGCAGCTGCCCTACCCTTTGGGACGAATCTCGGTGAAGGGCAAGTAGCGCTGCAAACCGGCGGGCATACGAATCGAACCGTCAGCCTGCTGGTGGTTTTCCAACAGCGCGATGAGTGTGCGCGACAAAGCGACTGCGGTACCGTTTAGTGTGTGCACAAAGCGCGGCTTGGACTTGGGACCGGCGGTCGTCTTGCTTCGGATGCCGAGGCGTCGAGCCTGAAAATCTAGGCAGTTCGACGTCGACGTGACCTCGCCGTACATCCCGCGCCCAGGCATCCAGGCCTCGATGTCGTACTTCCGATACGCCGGAGCTCCCAAGTCGCCGGTGCACACATCGACCACTCGGTACGGAATCTCGAGCCCCTGCAGCATCTGCTCCTCAATCGCGACCAACTCGTCGTGATGAGTCTCGCTCGCGGGTCGCCCATCCGCTCCCTCACCGTCGCCGCAAAAGATGAACATCTCGACCTTTGTGAACTGGTGTACGCGATACAAACCACGCGATTCACGCCCAGCCGCGCCGGCCTCCGTCCGAAAACAGTGAGAAATACCGGCGACACGAATCGGCAGTTGCTCTGCAGGAATGACCCGATCACGCAACATGCCGCCGATGGTGATTTCTGCGGTGCCGACGAGACAGAGGTCGTGGCCCTCGATGTTGTAGACCTGCGTTTCGGCTCCACGGGGATTGAAACCAATACCCTCCAAGATCTCCGGCCGCGCCAGGTCTGGCGTCACCATGGGTGTAAAGCCGTGCTCGATGAGAATATCGACAGCGTACCGCTGCAGCGCGAGGTCGAGCAACACCATCTCATTGCGGAGAAAGTAGAACTTCTGGCCGGCGACCGCCGCGCCGCTTTCGAAGTCGAGCAGATCGAGACGACGGCCCAGCTCAACATGATCCAACGCGTCAAACTCAAACTTGGGTGGCGTTCCCCAAATGCGGAGTTCCTTGTTGTCTTCGTCGTCGTGGCCAATCGGCGTTTGTGGATGGGTCAGGTTCGGCAACCGACGGAGTTGCGTGTCCACCGACTGCTTGAGCTCCTGCGCACGTGTATCTAGATCGGCAACCTGGGTTTTGAGTTCGCGGCCACGCGTGATTTTCGCCTGACGCTCCTCTGGCTCAAGTCGCTGCTTCATGGAGCGCGCGTTGGCGTTCATCTCCTGACGTACCTGTTCCATCTCAGTAATCGCGGCGTTCCGCTCCCTGTAGGTGGCCACAAGTGAGCCGATATCAGCGGGCATCAACCGTTGTTTGCAGTTGATTTCGACAGCGTCGGCGTTGTTCACAACATACTTGATATCGAGCATGATCCTGCCTCTCGGAGCTGCGCGGCGAAAACGTCGCGGCGGCCGGTGTACCCCATGGCGCGGCTTGGTCGCAACGCCCACCGGCCGACAATCGTCCAAGCGGGAGCCGGTTCTGGCGGCGTCGATGGGCAGCAGCTCAACTCCGCCGCACACCGCTAGCGTTGGGGTTCAGGCATCACTGAAAAGAGCCAGCCCGCCATGGATGTGCGCGCGCGGCGATCATGGGCCAGAAGCTCCGCCCCTCGCATGTGCCCGGGGCGGCGATGCACAACGGCCTGAACAAGTGTCTGCGCCTTTTCGAGGGCTCCAGCCCCTCTCTCGTCGCCCTCGCTTGCCACCCATCGTGTGTGCCGACCACCAAAGGAGTCTGGCGATTCCGGCAGCGTAAAATTGCCCAGACGTGCAGCGGCTGAGATCGCAACAAGCGCGGTAATGTCCCGCCGCTCGGCCATGAGCAAGGCAGCAGCAGAGCCGCCGAGTCCGCCCCCCACGAGGGCCACGCCCACGATCGCGGATCCAAGTTCCCGTTGCGTCCACAGGAGAGCTGTCTCAAGACTTCCCACGCCGGTCGTTAGCTCAACGCGGGCAACCTGTTCGGCCTGAGTCTGCGGCGCCGTCGTCACCACGAGATGGTAATCCCGCGATGCGCGAAGGGTCTCCAACGTCTGCGTCCAAGCGGCCACTCCCTGGCCCGCCTCTCCCATAAAGACCAGCAGTGGGGCGCGACGAGCGGCCGCCCTGAATAAGGTGCCGGAGACCTTGGTTCCATCACGTGCCGTGGCCGCGAATATCTGCCCCTGCACGGGACGAGCGCCAGCAATGAGACGCTCCCCAGCAGGGCGACGGGGCGGCGGGGCTGTTGGCGATGCGGCAGTGGCCAATGCAACCTGTGGGCGAACACTCGACGGCGGCAGAGCGCCGCCCTTGTCCCGTACATGCGCCGAGTTTGTGGGCTTGAGTACCCACCAGCCCATGGCACCACAGATCACCAACACGAGCGCAATACTCAGATTTCGCCGTTGATGCCCAACCGCCATGACCGCTCCTGTGCGCTGGAAAAGTCAACGCCGATGCGAGAGTCGGTGTAGAGCCAAGCGGCGGCAATCGCAACCGATCTGCTGATTTGTGTTAGATTTCACCACTTAACCTATTATTTTTAGATACTTATGATGTTGGGTCGCAATTGACAAGGGTTTTGGGCGAATGCTAGGCTTCGTTGCTTGATGCTACCGTTTTCCGTGATTTTGGGAGTCATTCCTATGAACAGTGCTTCGTTTCGTACCTTGGCAACCCTGATCCTACTTGGAGCCTTGTCTGGCTGCGGAGGGGACGAAGGCGGCAGCAAGCCCACCGCCACAGCTGACACCGGCACGGCTAGCGAAGATACCGGCGAGGGCGAGGTCAGCGACAACACGGACACTGCTACGCAAGACGACGCCGGCGGCGCTCAAGACTCTGGGGCAGCCTCCGATACAGGCTCCTCTGGACAGACCGATGGGGGAGCGTCCGACGCTGGCACGGCAGACGCCGGTGGCGCATGCCCCGGCGGTGACAACTGCCCGTGCACGGACAACGGCGCCTGCAACAGTGGCATCTGCTTGGACACTCATGAAGGCAAACGCTGCGCAAAGAAGTGCACGGACACCTGCGCAAGCGGCTACACCTGCAAGGACATCGGAGACGGCACCCCACTTTTCTACTGCGTCTCGTCGCAGCTAACGCTGTGCTCTCCCTGCCAGTTCAACTCGGATTGCCAGGTCAATGGCGTGACCAGCCTCTGCGTGGACTATGGCGCCGAGGGCAAGTTCTGTGGCTCACCGTGCAAGGCAGATGCGGACTGCCCGACCGACTACACCTGCGCCGATGAGAAAGACGGTGCTGGCAAGACAGTCAAACAATGCAAGCGCAAAGAGGGCAAGGGCCAGACTTGCGCGTGTTCTGACTGGGCGAAGGCCAGCGGTCTAGAGACAGAATGCGTCACTAGCAACGAATTCGGCTCCTGCAAAGCCAAACGCAAGTGCGATAGCGCCGGGCTGACAAAGTGCGCTGCCAAAACGCCCGCGTCCGAAGTTTGCAACACACTCGATGACGACTGTGATGGCAAAACGGACAACCTAGCCAAAGACTTCCCATGCACCATCAAGGCATTCGAGGACAGTGGCAGCAAGAGCGCATGCAAGGCGGATGGAGACTGCAAAACCTCCGGTGAGGCCTGCGACACTGGTAGCGGTACTTGCAAGAAGTTGATTGGCTCATGCCCGGGCAAGGCAGCGTGCAGCGACAAAGGCGCTCTGCTGTGCACCGGTGCGGCCACCCCGAAGCCAGAGGTGTGCAACAACACCGATGACGATTGCGATGGCAAGACCGACGAAGACTTCGCCTGGGACGGTGGTGCAGCGGGCAAGCTGATTGTTGGCCAAGCCTGCGGCGTGGGTGTCTGCGCTGGCGGCAAAGTCGCCTGTGACGGTACCACGAAGGCCATTTGCGACTCCCTCGGAAAGAGCGGCAAAGAGTCTTGCGACGGACTCGACAATGACTGCAATGGCAAGAAAGACGACGCTGCATGCGAAGACAACGATGCCTGCACCGAAGACATTTGTGACGCGACAGCGAAGACCTGCAGCAACAAGGCGAAGGTCGACTGCGACGACAATAACGTCTGTACCAACGACTCCTGCGACAAGATCACGGCCAAGTGTATCAACAGCGACCACCAGGGCAGCTGTGACGACGGCA
The DNA here is from genome assembly GCA_023954815.1 of Myxococcales bacterium. Taxonomy (GTDB): domain Bacteria; phylum Myxococcota_A; class UBA9042; order UBA9042; family UBA9042; genus UBA9042. Next base: position 23,778 of record JAGSHB010000066.1, read on the forward strand.
ATGCCTGCACCGCGAGTGACAAGTGCGGAAAGCATCCCACCACCGGTAAGTTCACCTGCCTGCCGGGCACGGACAAGCCGAAATGCGATGACAGCAACCCTTGCACAGACGACATCTGCGATACGCAGAAGGGCTGTCAGAACAAACCTAACTCGGGGACTCAGCCCTGCTACACGGGCGCGAAGGACACAAAGAACGTCGGCGAGTGTAAAGAGGGTAAGAGCCTGTGCAAAGACGGAAAGTTGCAGGGCGCATGCACCGACGAAGTCACACCCAAGGCCAAGGAGCTCTGTGACGGAAAGGACCATACCTGCAACGGCGTGAAAGACGAGGGCTGCGCTCCCAAGGCAGTCAAGGTCACCTTTGCCAACGCCCGCGTCGCAGGCAAGTCAGGCAAGCTGGATGTCGACATTCTCGTCGGACAGTCAGGGGCCGTCGGCACCTCGTCAGGCTCAAAGTACAACCTCCGGCTCGGCTTCCTCGCATGGCTGAAGACTCTCGCCAAGTAAGGTCACGAAGCCCCAAAGCTTCGCTCCCCCGCGGCTCGACCGCAGGAATACACAACAATTATGTGGACACACGATCAGTTGGTCGCCCTCCTCGACGAACGCGCAGTCGTCATGGACGGTGCGATGGGCACGCAACTCTATGAGCAAGGGTTTGGCTTCGACCATTCCCTCGACGAGCTCTGCATCAGTCAACCTCTGGCCGTGAGACGTGTGCATCGCGACTATGTAGCCAGCGGCGCTCACATCATCACGACGAATAGTTTTGGCGCCAACCGGTTGCGTCTTGGCGGCGAGCAACCAGATGTCGCGGGCATCAACGCGGCCGCAGTGAAGATCGCGAGAGACGCTGCGAGCGACAGACCGCCCCACAATCGGCCACTGGTGGCCGCGAGCGTCGGCCCATTGGGGCAACCGCTCGCTCCCGTGGGTCGCATCCAGCCCGTCGAAGCTTCCTCAGTATTCCGAGAACAACTGAGCGCTTTGGTCGACGCTGATCCAGACCTCATCGTTTTCGAGACCTTTAGCGATCTTGAGGAATTGCTGCTCGCGATCGCAGAGCTTCGATCACTGAAGGATGATGCCGCTTTCATGGCCTTTGCCACGTTCACAGAGGAAGGAAAGACACTACTCGGTCACAAACCTGAAGAGGTCGCACGTTCGTTGCTGAACGCTGGAGCGGCGGCTGCGGGCGCGAATTGCAGTGTCGGCCCGCAAGGGATGGACGAGGTCTTCGAGCGCATGTGTCGCGTTCGCGGGGCACGTTTGGCGCTCGTGCCCAACGCCGGCTTGCCGCGGGTGGTCGATGGCCGCCTGCACTACGTTAACTCGCCCGACTATTTCGCGGATTGGGCCCTAGAGGCTACCCGCCGCGGCGTACGTGCCATCGGAGGATGCTGCGGCACCACGCCAGAGCATATTGCCAGGGCAGTACAAGCTGTCGGCATCCGCGGGCCGACGCCCCTGCCTGACGTGAAGGGCAAAGCACTCAATGTTGTGCTGGTCGAGGAGCGCAACGACGAACCCTCCAACGAGAGCCCACGGGAACAGCTAGCCGACTGGGCTGAGTCGGACTTCGAGCGCAAGATTGCAGCAGGTGAGTTCGTGGTCAGCGTAGAACTCGATCCACCGCGTGGCGTTAACGCAGAGCGGCTGGTCAGAGGGGCTGTTGCCTGCCGACTCGCTGGGGTCGATGCCATCAACATCGCAGACTCGCCTCTCGCAACCGCCCGTATGAGTCCGCTTGCGTTGGCTGTATTGATCCGGCAACAAGTCGACATCGAGATCATCCTGCATGTGTCCTGCCGCGACCGGAACCTGCTCGGTCTGTTGAGCGAAACCATGGGCTCCCATGCACTGGGCGTAAAGCACCTGCTGTGTGTGACTGGAGATCCCCCATCGGTCGGAGACTATCCGGGCACCCATGCCGTTTTTGAGGTCGACTCCATCGGACTACTGGGGGTGCTCAATGGCCTGAACGCCGGTCGTAGTGCCAACGGAAAACCGAGGAAACACCCGACCAACTTCCGTCTATCGTGTGCGGTGAACCCGACGGCAGACGACCTGGAGTTGGAGATCGAGCGATTTCATCGCAAGCAAGAGGCTGGGGCTCATTACGCACTGACGCAGCCTATCTACGACCCGGTGATCCTAGACAAATTCATCGAAAAAGCACGCCCGAAGATTCCCCTGTTGGTGGGTATCTTACCACTGCGCAATGCGCGTCACGCCAACTTCATTCACCATGAGGTACCGGGAATGACGATCCCAGAGCGCATCCGCACTCGTATGGTCAACGCGGGTGAGAACGGTCCCGTCGAAGGTGTGACGATTGCGCGGGAGTTTCTCAACGAGATTCGGCCCATGAGCGCCGGTGTGTATTTGATGCCGCCGTTCAACAAGTTCGAGATGGCCATCGACGTTCTGAGCGGTACCTAGCATCACCGGACCCTCGCCGCCCGCCCATGTACGCCTAGCGCAAGTCGATTCGCTCGCCTTCCACAGCGAATGTCACGTCAGCGCGACGCTGTTTTAGCGCCGCCCCAAGTTCATCGAGGGCGTCGTCGGACCGAGCCTGCTCATGATGAAAGAGAATCGTGCGTTTCACACCAGCCGCGTCGGCATGACGAATCGCGGCCTCTTGGGTGGCGTGACCCCATCCCTTGCGGGCCGGCCCTTCCGCTCCAAGGTATTCTTTCTCAGTGTAGGTCGCGTCAACACTCAAGACGTCAGCATTCCGAATAAATTCAACGAAGTCAGCGTCGAGTTCATCGTCTGACGGATGTTCCCAGTCCGATGCGTGCACAAAGACTTTGTCCCCGTGCTCGAAGCGGTAGCCAATCACCCCACCTGGGTGATTCAACAAGGTTGTCCGCACCGTCACGTCCCCAAACGTCAGCACATCACCCGGCTCGAGAAAGTCGAATTTCAACTCCGACTGGAAGGCGTCCATCGATATTGGAAACGCTGGCTGAGCCATCAACTGCTGCAGGACGCCTAGGATGTTGCCACCATTGTGATGCCCCGAGTAGATGTGAAACTCGTTGCCAGGCACCAAGAACGGCGTGAAGAAGGGGAAGCCCTGAACATGGTCCCAGTGCAGGTGCGTCATGAGGAACGTGACCTGAACCGGTAATTCCTCAAGAAGATTGTTCCCGTAGAGTCGAACGCCTGTACCGCCATCGATGCAAAACCGATGGCCTCCGACATCAACCTCTATACACGTCGTGTTCCCACCGTAACGAGACGTGTCTGGGCCGGGCGCTGGAATGCTTCCGCGGACGCCCCAGTAACGGAAGTAGAATCGACCGTCGCTCATCTCAACGTGCTCTCATTTCCGAGTTCAGGAACATCAGACGTTCGTGTGGCCGCCCCGCAGAGTCCATTCACACGTGCTCAACGGTATCCAGACGTGCGCCAGTCTAGCCCTGATGGTTCTCTGGCAGCAAGTTCTCGGCCTTCCTGTGCAGCGTATGTGGGGGGCTGAGCCCTGTCTAGTCCCGAAAGCACCCTCATACGCCCATCGTCATGAGCTATCGAGTGGGCCGCCTCGATTCGTTCTCGTCGACAATCGGGATTCGAACCTGCACTGGCTGACCGTCACGCCGCACCCGTATGTGCAACTCAGACGCATTTTTCACCAGCTTGAAGAGCTTCAGCATGTGGTCTGGCTTCAGAATTCTTTGGCCGTTGACACTGACAAGCACATCTCCGGGTCGCACGCCATACCTGAGGACGCGCGCACTGTTGTCGTGTATCCGAACGATCTTGAAACCAGCGAATCGACGTCGCTTGTTGAAAACTGGGGCCAGAGGGACGAGCTGCAACAGACGGCCTGGCCCTGCCGCAACCACAGCGTCCACGAACCGACGCCGAACAACTGTGCCCATGGAGGCTGGTTGCCGAGCATGCCCAGTGCGCGCTCCCGAAGAAACGCGCGCCTGACGACGCCCCAGCGTTGAGCGGCCATCTTCCTTCAGAATGAGCGGTTTGTCTGGCGCCGCTGACGAGGTCGCGCCGCCGCAGCTACTGAGTGACAGCACACCCACAATCACGAAGCACAGAACCATGTACTTGTTGGGAACGCTCCCCCACCAACTGCGTTGAGGCTGCGCCCCGTTTCGAAGGTGCATGGGTCTACGATGGTCGCTGCTGCTAGACATTTGACGCCTATTGCGCCGTACAGAAGCGGCAGCTGGCGCTCGCGATGTCGCCCAGGCACACGCCGCTGTCCGTTCCGCCGTTGACACAGGCGAGACCGTCACGACAACCTTGGCCATCGTCGCACCGACGCATGCACCACGACGCTTCTGTTCCAAAGTCGACACAGATGCTCTCGCCTGGGCACTCGCCGGCGCGGCAAGGCGTTCTGGTGCAGTAGCCACCAGGCGTCGCTAGATCACAAATCAATCCACTGCCGCACGCCGCAGAGGTCTCGCAGGCATCGCCAACCGTTGGGCTGCAGGCACTAGAGCACACAGCCAAGATGACCATGGCCAACATCAAACTCACCCGCCGCATCACGGTCATAGCCCCTCCTTTGACACTTTGCAGGGCTTCTTCGCCGACGCCGCAACAAGGTTGTGCACCCACAGCGGATCGTCTTCAGCGACCTTGGTAAAGGCGACTCGAAATGCCTCGTCATCGGTAAATCCGGCGCTGGTATAGATAGACGACGACGCAGGTAGCGCGCCAATCAAAACGCACCGAGACTGATGAAACAGCTTTCCCAAAGCCACCCGGTCGGGAGCGGGTGCCTTTGGGGGTAATGGCTCGGGAGCCTGCCTCTTCGCCACCACGGGAACCGACTCGGGCTTCGTCTCCTTCGCGCAGCCAATCAGGCAAAAGGCGACAAGGAGTAACGGTGTCAGCACACAACGGGTCATGCGCACCTCAGTGGGACTTGGCGAGGATACTGCGCCCTGGGTACATGGCGGCAGCACCCAGCTCATCTTCAATGCGGAGCAGCCGATTGTACTTCGCCGTACGCTCGCCCCGCGACAGTGACCCCGTCTTGATCTGCCCGGCAGCCGTTGCCACCGCTATGTCGGCGATAGTTGTGTCCTCTGTCTCACCCGAACGATGGGAAATGACGGCCCCGTATCCACGACTCATGGCGAGATCTATCGCATCGAACGTCTCCGATAGCGTTCCGATCTGATTGACCTTCACCAGGATAGCGTTCGCAATATTCTCATCGAGCCCGCGCTGTAGCCGGGTCGTGTTCGTCACGAACAGATCATCACCCACGAGCTGGACCTTCTTGCCAACGGCGGACGTCAGAGCTGCCCAACCGGACCAGTCGTCCTCATCCATGCCATCTTCGATACTCACGATGGGGTAGCGCTCAGCAAGTCCTGCCAGATAGCCGGCAAACTCCGAGCTATCAAGCTTGCGTCCCTCACTGGCGAGATCGTACAAGCCCGTCTTCGCGTCGTAGAACTCAGTACTAGCGACATCCAAAGCAAGGCCCATCTGAGCTCCGGGTTCATAGCCAGCAGCTGTAATCGCATCGAGTAGCAGCCCCAACGCATCCTCGTTGCGCTCCAGACGGGGGGCAAACCCACCTTCGTCACCCACGGTCGTTGGAAGCTTTCTTGCGCCCAACATCTTCTTGAGCTGGTGGAACGTCTCTGCCCCCGCCCGAAGTGCCTCTCGGTAGGTGTCGAAACCATGCGGCACGACCATGAACTCTTGAATGTCCAAACCACCTGCGGCATGGGCGCCGCCGTTGATGAGGTTCATCATGGGCACGGGCAAAACCCGCGCACGGGCCCCCCCGAGATACCGATACAGCGGAAGCCCGACCGCATCCGCCGCCGCGCGAGCCACCGCCATCGACACACCCAACATCGCATTGGCCCCAAGCGTTGCCTTGTTCGGCGTACCGTCCAATGCCAGCAGTTCCTCATCCACAGCTCGCTGATCCAGCGCGTCCATCCCGACAATTGCCGGTCCAATCCGCTGGTCAACGTTGGCAACAGCCGTGAGCACCCCCTTGCCGAGATAGCGGTCACCGCCGTCGCGGAGTTCAATGGCCTCATGAGCGCCTGTCGACGCGCCGGAAGGCACCATCGCTAGACCATGGGCGCCGGAACTCAATGACACCTCCACTTCAACGGTTGGATTCCCGCGAGAATCAAGAACTTCTCGGCCTGTTACAGCAACGATCTGTGTTGGCATGGCTATTCTCCTGTTCCGACGGGACCCACTGTGGGCGGCAAACCTACCCCCACACGAACGACCCGGTCAACGGCCGAAGAGCCCGCAATATCAACTGTACTAGGCTTGGCGTCCGCGACGCCCGATCCGACGAGTCTTCCGAGACACAGGATACGCGCCAATGATGCGCTAACTGTTGATTAACTCAGCGTTCACTCGACGCACTCACCGCAGCCAGCGCACCAGCGGCACAAAGACACGCCGCACGGCCAGCCTGACACCAAAATACAGCAAAAACGAAACGACCCGCGCAAGGTTTGCACCTTGCGCGGGTCATCTCGTTAAAAGTTCCGGCAGCGACCTACTCTCCCAAGCGGTTACCCACTAAGTACCATCGGCGCAGGAGGGCTTAACTTCCGAGTTCGGGA
>JAGSHB010000250.1 GCA_023954815.1 Myxococcales bacterium
CGGAACCCAGGGCCGGATCGAAGTGAAAGGCCAGCTTGCCGCCCTTGAGCGTGCCGTCCCCCGTGTCGCTGCCGCTGACCATCCGCGCCAGGTAGCCAGCTTTGGTGGCGCTCTCGGTCACCGTGGTCTCCGTCACGTCCTTGGGCAGCTCACCGGGCTTGTACGCCGCGACGCCGCCGGTGGTGTTGCCGATGAGCTTGCCAGCGGTGATGTGGGCCTTTTTCGCCAGCAGGGTAAAATCGAAGCTCTCCAGGTCACCTTTGGGCACCGGAAAGACGTACTCGTACACCCGACCACCGCCGGCCTTGGGCATGGACGGCAGGGTCTGCTCCCAGGCGATGAGGATGCGATTGTGGCCGTTGGCGGGGATGGGATAGACCTTGGCTGAGAAGGTGTTGGGCGCGACCGCCTCGACCAACGCCGGGTCGATCTTCTTCTCGGTCTCTTTCTCGTAGACCTGCACCGCCTCAATGTGCCGCTGAATCTTTGCGACCTTGGCCGTACCCCACACCTTCTTGTCGGCGCCGGTCACCACCGTGATGGGCGTCGTGCCTGCAATGGTCGCCTGATCGCTGCCGCCGAGGCCGTCCCCCGAGCCGAAAAACGCGGGCTGTGCGCCCGATTGGCCCTCAAACATCGCGAAATAGCTGACGGACGACTCGGGCGGCAAGGTGTAGCGGAAGGTACCTTCGATGACCTTGGGATGGGGGTTTTTGAAGATGTGGTCGACCAGCACGCGCGCTCTCAGCCCCTCGACGCGCACAGCCACGCGCATGCTGACGAGCTCCAGGGTGTTGCCGCCGCCCAAGCTGACCTGCGCCACCGGCGGGGAGTCCGAGGTCTGCTGCCACGATTGACCACCGGCGTCGTCTTCGTCTGGGCCTGACGTGTCTTCGGCCGCGCTTGTGTCTGACGCGCCCCAGCCACCCGCCGAGGTGTCGGCGCCGCCGCCCCAGGAGCCGCCGGCGTCGCTGGCCGACGCGTCGTCGTACACCATGCCGCCATCGCTGCCAGACACGGCATCGGAAGCGCCCCAGCCGCCAGCTGATCCGCTCGCGGAGGTGGCCTCTCCGCCGCAGCCGGACGCCCCCCACACCAGGAGTCCAAGCAGTAGAACAGCGGGGAGCAGGCGATGGGCGCGTTGGGCGCGCTGGGCGATGCACATGGGAGCCTCCGAGAGCGTGGCAGTCGGGGCTATACAAGTGCGAAGGTTGTGCCACTGATGAAATATACCGATAAACGGGCTTAAAATCAGATGGATAGAAGCGAATTTGGCGGGATCACAGGACGTCGTGATCGCGCGTTCAAACTGTAGACGATCCGATGCATGTGGAAATATTCAACACATCACCAGACTATCTCGTCGTCGCCAAAAGCGGTGATGGCGCGTTGGCCGTGGTCAGCCACAGTTGGTGGATCGCGCGTGTCGCGCCGACATGCAGCAGACGTCTCGCGGCGTCGGTATCGGGATACTGGGCGGCGCTGACCTCGACGAGCACCACGTAATCGAACTCCAGGCCCTTCACTTCACTCACTTCGGTCACTTCGACGCCTGGCGCGAAGCTGAACTTCTGGTCGTTGACGTGGCTCACCCTGGGTACGTCGCTGCGCTCCAGACCGCGGTAGTACAGCGCGCTGAGCTGGGGCGAGGGGGTCAGCACGGCGACGGACGCATCCGGTTCGGTATCGGCTAGTTCACTGAGCGCATCTGCCAAAAAAACCACCGCCGCGCCGTGGTCCGTGAACGGAAACAGCTCCACATCGGGCCCAGAGCGCACCACCAGCGGCGGGTCGTCTTCGCGCAGCGGGCCGAGCACATCCATGGCGAAGTTCACGACTTGCTGGGTGCAGCGATACGAGATCTTCAACGTCTCCACCGCGGCGCCATCGACGCCGAGATGGCGGAAGAAATCGCTCCATGAGGTAAAGCCGGCGTCCTTCATCACGTGCTGCTGGGTGTCGCCAGCCAGGGTGATGCTCTGGCGCTGATCGAGGCAGCCGAGGACCACACGCACGTCCACCGGCGAGAAGTCCTGCACCTCGTCGATGGCCACGTGTAGCAGGCGCAGGGGTTTGTTTTTACGGCCCCGCAGCGGCCCAACCCGCAGCTGCCAGGCGTGCAGAAGCAGGCTGTCGTCTTCTTCGTCCAAGATGGCGCGCTTGGGCCCTTTGTTCTTGCCCTTGCCCCTGTTGCGACCCTGCCGCTCACGCTCCTGGCGCTGATCGGCTTGCCAATTACCAGCCTGGCCCCAGTTGCGACCGCTACCGGCGTTGAAGAGGTCGCCTTGGTCGCCCTGCGGCCCCCGGCGTTCCTCTAGCCACAGCTGCAACTCAGCGTGAACCGCGGCGCACCATGCCGTCGCCCGCTCCAGCTCTTCGGTCGTAAACGCACCCGGGACCGTCGCCGCCACCGCTTCGGCGAGCAGCTCGGGATTGGTCGTCGCGTTGACCCAATCTTCGATAGCTTGCGCGGCCGTACGGGGCCCTGGCGTGCGCTCGACCTGCCACTGCAGCGCCTTGAGCACCGCCGGGTGGTTCTTGAGCGCGACGACGATGGCCGGCGTGTCGTGGCGGTGGCCCGAGGGCAGCTGCGAAAAATGCTGCCGCCGCTGGAAGCTGGCCCATTCGCTGAAGGTGCGGATGTTGACGTCGGGGACGCCTAGCGCCGGCAGCACGTGACTGACGTAGTCGCGTAGGGCCTTTGAAAAGACCAGAAACAATGTGCGACCGCTGTTGATGCGGCGGTCGTTGTGCGCCAACCAAGCGATCCGGTGGAGCGCGACGGTGGTCTTGCCGGAGCCAGCGGAACCGCGAATGACCACAAAGCCTTCGGGCCGGGTGATGAGGTCGAACTGGTCTGGATCGATGAGCCCAGCGATGTCGGGAAGGTGCTTATCACGCCGATTCTGGCGGCCGCCGTGGTCCTGGCCGAGACGCCGATCGTGTGCTTGTGGCCCCGAGTTTCCGGCCTTTTTGTGCCAATGCAGCGCGTTACCTGAGCCACCAGCGAGCCGGGGCTTGTCCACCGTAGTCTGCCGCCAGTCGCCATCTTGTCCGCGCTGAAAGACCCCTTCCGGTGCGTAGATCGCCTGCAGCTCGGCTGCCCGAATGGCCACGGTTCGCCGGGTGACCACCTCGCCCTCGACCATGCGGCCGCCCAGCTCTTCTTCGTAGGTGTCGCCCTGCCGGTATTGGTAAAACAGCCGACTGACCGGTGCATCCCGCCAATCGACGATGCGCATGCCGCGCTCGATGCGGGTCGCCTTGCCGAGGCAGAGATCGCGCTCCCGCATCTCGCCGTCGATCTCTTCCCGCAGACGCAGGTGGGCGAAGTAGGGGCTCGCTGGGTTGACCTGGGCTTGCCCCCTGGCGGAGCGGATCTGCTCCAGCAGCGACACTTGTGCGTGGTACTGCTCGATCAACGCCCCGTGGTCGTCGCCCTTGGCGGTGCCGAGCTCCTCGCGGATACGTAAAAGCTCGTCGATCATCGGCTTTTCAGACGGCGTGACCTGCGCCATGGGCGTCTGTAAAAGCCCAGAGACTTGGTCAAATAGCGCGCGCTCGTCTGCAACGATGGGGTGGGGCATGAGGCTGTCCGCTCGGATGTGAGGCGCCGCTGGTGCATCCAAGTGAGGGATGGCGCCGCGCCCAGGGTGGGGCGGGGCTTGTAGCACAATCGTCGCCGATCGCTAGCTCAGTTCTTGTCGCTCCAAACACGGCCGTCAGGGGCTAGCCAACCGTCGACTACCCGGCTGGCGGCTGCCACAGCTCAATCCGGTTGCCTTCGGGGTCCATCACCCAGCCAAAACGGCCAAAGTCACTGTCCTCGATCTTGTCGTCCACATCGCAGCCATTGTCCCTCAGCTGCGCCAGCATCCGGTCGAGGTTGGCCACACGAAAGTTGAGCATGAAGGGCTTTTCACTGGGCGCGAAGTAGGTTGTATCGGCCGCGAAGGGGCTCCAGACGGTGTGGGCGTCGCCCTTTGGGTCGTTGTCTTTCCAGGAGATGACGGCGCCGCCCCAGGACGGGTCGACGGGCAGGCCGAGGTTGTCTTGGTACCAACTGGCGAGTGCGGCCTTGTCTTTGGCCTTGAAGAAGATGCCCCCGATACCCATGACCTTTTCCATGTGCTGCTCCCAAGGGTTTGTGCCCGCCAATCGGCCCGCGCGGCACTATGGCCTTGGTGGCGCTGCGCGTTGGCCGTATGTTGGCAGCATGGACGAAACGACTCACGAGAAAAAGACACCGCTACCAGCCGGCCTCGTTCGAGGACAAGACGGTCACGCCCGCTGCTTCTGGGGGGACGCTGCTCCTGGGTTCGCCCACTACCACGACACGGAGTGGGGCTTTCCGGTGGAGGATGAGCACAAGCTCTTCGAGAAAGTCTGCCTGGAGGGGTTTCAGTCGGGCCTGTCCTGGCGGACGGTTTTGGACAAACGGCCCGCATTTCGGGAGGTATTTCTCGATTTCGACTTTGAAAAGGTCGCCCGTTTTGACGAAACGGACATCGAGCGGCTGGTCCAAGACGCGCGCATCATCCGGCATCGCGGCAAGATCACCGCCACCATCAACAACGCCCAGAAGGCCTGCGACGCGGTGGATACCTATGGCTCTCTGGGCGCGCTGCTGTGGCGCTATGAGCCCCCACCCGAGCGGCGCCCAGCGCGGATGACCCATGACGTGATGCGCCAGATCTCCAAGACCGAGGACTCGATTCGCCTAGCGAAAGACCTGAAGAAGATGGGCTGGAAGTTCTTCGGGCCGACCACTGCCTACGCCTTTATGCAGGCCATGGGGCTGGTCAATGACCACATCGAAGGCTGTCTGGTGAGGGAGCAATGCGAGGCGGCCCGGGCGGCGTTTGTGCGGCCGGGGTGACGGGGAGCGCAGCCGAGATTGCCGTGAAAATCGCCCCAGGGCCGCGATCGTCTGTAGGAGGCACTAATATGCGGTCCGGGCTACCAGATGGCTCTGGCGGGCGATCTGGTGCCAATGCGGCGGTTTTTGCCTAGAAAAGTACGGGTTTCAGGCGCTGCGAGCCCGGATTGACCCTGAGGCGCGAGGCGTCATCCCTTTGGCATGCGCAGAATCTTGTCCATCTTCTTACCCCGCGCCAGCTCATCGATGAGCAGGTCGAGATAGCGGATCTTCTTCATCAGCGGGTCCTCGACGTTTTCGACACGCACCTTGCAGACCACCCCTTTGATGAGGTCCGCGTTGGGGTTCAGCGTGGCGCCTTCGAAGAAGTCCTCGAAGGTGGTCTTGTCATCCAGATGGGCTTGGAGCGCCCCCTGATCGAAGCCGGTCAGCCAGCGGATGACCTCATCGACCTCGGCCTTGTCGCGGCCCTTCTTCTCAGCCTTGTTGACGTAGTGCACGTAGACGGACGCGACGCTCATTGTGAAGACGCGTGACATATGAGCTCCTGCGGGACAGATAGGTGGGTTATTCGGCTCCGGGCGACTCGGACGTTGTACACGCAGCGTTGGAGTTTGGGCACACCGAGACTGCATCAGCAACCATCTGTTGGTCGCCGATCTTACCAGCCTGAAAAGGTACGAGACGCGGGTAAGTGGCCTATCGGCGTTCATGACATGCCCCGCCCCTGCTCCTATGCTCGGCAGCGATGAATGCTCCCGGGAACCCTTAACCGACCGACCGACACAGGCGCGCATGACTGAGCAAGCACCGACGTTTTTTCCCGAGCCCACGGACTTCCGAGCGTGGCTACAAGCGCATCACGCGACGGCCGACCACCTCTGGGTGGGCTACTACAAGAAGGCGACAAAGAAGCCGTCCGTGACCTGGGAAGACACGGTCGACGAGGCCTTGTGCTACGGCTGGATCGACGGGATTCGGAAGTCGCGCGACGAGCAGAGCTACATGATTCGCTTCACGCGCCGGAAACCGAGGAGCGTCTGGAGCCAAAGAAACATCGATCTTGTCGAGCGGCTCACCAAGGAAGGGCGCATGAAGGCGGAGGGCCTCGCTGCCTTCGCCCACAAGGATGTGCACCCCGACAGTGGCTACGCGACAGCCAAGTACGACGACACACTGCCGGACCCGATGGTAGCGAGGTTCAAGGAGGTCGCGGGCGCGTGGCCGTTTTACCAAGCGCAACCGCCCGGCTATCGCAGACAGGCGGCACGTTGGGTGACCAGCGCCAAGCGTGCGGAGACGCGGGAGCGACGGCTGACGACGCTGATCGACGACTCGAACAACGGGCTGCGGATTAAACAGCTCCGTAGACGCAAAGGCGCGTAGCCCAGGGCCAATTGCACCCGCCTGCGCCCTCAGCGGCCGCCCTCACCGCGCAGCCAACCCGCGCAGACAATCGGGGAAAAAGGGGGGCGAGGCGTTCCCCGTTTGCGCTATGCGTTGGCAAACTCCGGTTGGTATCGGGCGACTCCTGAGATGTCGCTTGCCGCCCCTTCTGCTAGCTCGACGAGCATGAAGTTTTCGTCGGGCACGTCGTACTCGCAGGAGACCCCAAACGCGCTCGCTGATCGAAAGCCGAAGCGAGGGTAGTAGTCCGCGTGTCCGAGAACGACGACGGCACCGACACCGGCTCGCTTGCAGTGGTCTAGGCCGGCGGTGACGAGGAGCGAGCCGACGCCCTGTCGGTGCAACGCCGGTAGCACCGCCATCGGAGCCAGCCCAAGCACCGGATTTTGGCCGGTGTGAGAATCTAACGTGACAGCGCTGAACAAGATGTGGCCAATGACGCGCTCGTCTTGGACGGCCACTAGGGAGAGCGTCGCCTTGCCGTTGGCGCGTAGTTCATCCACGAGGTTTGCTTCGGCTTCGCCCGGGAAGGCTGCGAGGTTGACGCTTCGGACGGCGCCTACGTCGAACGGTTGTTCCTTGCGAACCACCACATTCGTCCTCGCTTCGTTCATCTCGTGCTCCTATTGCATTGGACCGTAGTCTGGTCGACAGACTCATCCACCGGGGGCGCTGACCACAACCCTGACCAGCAGATCACGTAGCGGCGCTGGGTACAGGAC
>JAGSHB010000204.1 GCA_023954815.1 Myxococcales bacterium
GCGCTGCCAGTCTTCGCGGCTGTTTTGCATCCCCTTTCTCACGCGCGATGGCGATCAGGCGCTGCGCCACCAGGCTGTCGGCTTTGGCGCGGATGCGAGCGATGACCTGCTCATATTGGCCGAGGGTCACCCGCGCGAGCTTGAACTCGGCGTCGATCTTCATCGCAGCGCGCATGGCGGCCAGCGCCTTTTCGTAGCGCTTGGCGTCAAAGTGAGCGACGCCGCCCGAAAAGCGCTTGAATGCGGCAAAATCAGCTGTATGAATCCGCGAAATACCGGCCCGCTCCTTCGGTTTGAGCTTCACGCCCAGGGTCTTGATGAGCTTGCGCACCAGGGACTTCTCCAGCTCGAAGAAGGCGTCTTTTTCGCCCGTGATGGCTTCAGCGAGCAGCACCCGGCCGCCCTCCACCGCGAAGAGACGCCCGTCGAGCCGCATCTTCGCACCATGCACGGTGTAGGTACCGGCCAGCAGGTGACTCGCGCCCGCTAGCTTGCCAATCCGCGCCGCCGTCTTCGTGTCAACGTGACCCGACGCCCCAAGCTTCTGCTCCGCCAAGATGGCCTGCAGCCGACCACGTTCGATGAGCGACAGGGCGCGCACCTTCGACAGATCCGTCGTCAGCATGGACTGCAGGCCCTTGCCAAGTGATTGCAAGCCCTTGTCGCTCGACGCGTTGGCAAACTCCAGCACGGCGATGCGCATGGGTAACGCTGTGGCCTGACTGGCCATCAGGCAGAGCAGGGTGGCGACGAGCGCAAGGGGCAGCCGCGTGCGTCCAGGGTTATGCATGGGAGCCTCCGTGGCTTCGGGTATGGCACGCCAATTCTGTTTTTGCACGGTGGTCTTCAGGACGCGCTCAGGGGGAAGACGTCACCGAACGTGCAGCTGCGCCAGCGCGAGCTTTCGTCTCAGAAGCAGCTTGAGACAGGGGCACAGAGACCCGCGGTTTGCAGGAGCGATGGGAGGCCAGAGCCTGGTTGCCGGCGGTAGGTGCCGTCTTGCGTGTCCTGAGCAATCCCTTTCGCTCGAGCCACGCTAGGGCCATGGGCCACTTGCGAAACGCGACCTGCCCAGCCACCCGCGGATCCTTGGGTTTTAGGCCGCCGACGTCGTGAATCAACACACCCAAAACCCGGCCCGGATGGCGTTTTTGCAAAGCGCGGTAGATCTCCGGGTCATGCTCGCCGCTGTCACCAAAACAGATGACCTTGTAGCCCGGCAGTAGCTTCAGCAAGCGCTCCAGCTGCCGACGTTTGTACCCGTCTTGGCCCATCAGCGCGTCCGCGTCGTCACCCAGACCAATGCGCTTGAGAAAAAACGGCGCTCGCCGCAAGTCGCGATGGGCCATGAAGCGCCGCAGCCTAGGTTGGAGCTGCCACGGCGAGCCCGAGACAAAGGCCAGTGCATGCCCGGCCGCTTTACCAGCTCGGAGCACATCGACCACTCCCGGAAAGCTTTGTAGCTCCAGCGCGTTGGTCGTCAGAAGCCCCTTGATCATGCGCGCTTTATGGCGAACGTCGGTGGCGAGCACCGTGTCGTCGATGTCACTCACCCACAGCACGCCAGGTGCCTTCGGATAGACCGTCAGTTGTCCGGGGACCGGTCGCTGCTGCTGCCCGCGCGTCAGCCGCGCCGTCACACGATGAACACCGACTTCCAGGCCGCCTGGTACACGCCACTTGAAGAAGCCGCGCTCATCGGTCTGTAATTTCGCAGTTTTTCCAGCCCCAGAGATCGCCACCGTCGCCTTGGCAAGCGGATGACTCGCCAACAAGCGTCGCAGGCGGTTGGCCTTGCGCAGGGTCGACTCGCCGGCCTTAGGCACGTCCAGCCCGCGGTCCTCGATGACCCGTCCCAACACCAACGCCCCGGCTTCTGTGCCAATCCCGTCGTAGACGAGCACCGCCCAGCGCGGGGTCGATGCGAGCGCGTTCTGGCCGCCCAGACCGCACACCAACAGCGCAAGCAACGTCAGCCAGCCGGCAACCAGCGCAGGACGCCGCACGGCGTGATGGCTCATGGGTTGCGGGACCAGCGCTACAGGGAGCAGCCGAAGTCGAACTGGATGTTGCCGCCGCCCTTGAGCAGGTTGCAGCTCTTGCTGCAGAGCGTGACCTTTTTCGGGTTGTTGGGGTTGTCCAACGTGTAACCCAAGCCAGTGCCAGAGCACACATTGTTCTTCGCCGGCGGCACATTGAAGAAGTCGTCCTCAGCCACGTAGTTCACGTTGACGCCCTTGGCGTTTGACGTGCCCGCTGGGAGTGGAATCGCGTGCGTACACGGCGGCTTGGCGGTCTTGACGACACCCTTGGCGATGTCGTTGAAGATCTTCGACCAGTTGCTGTCGCACACCGGTGCCTTCACGCCGCCGGTCTTCGCCGTCAAGTTCAGGTACTGGTGGCCGATACGTGCGCCAGTGGAGCAGCCCTTCTTGGCCATTGGGCCGTAAGCCACGATACTGTGAAAAACGTAACCGGCGTTGAATGCTGGGTTATTAAGCGCCGTCAGCTTCTGTTCGAAGACGGTCGACTTCATAATGATCGACTCATCATCAGTGATGGCCAGGAAGTTGGTCGTGGCGTCGGCGCGGAGGAACGACTTGTAGTCGGGGTAGTAATCGATGATCCGCTTCAGGCCGTCGAGCGAGTAGACCGGCTTGTTGACGTGCTTGAACACCGCTGGGTTGTTGCCGAGCGGCGGCGTGATGGTCAGCTTGCAGCAACCCGTGCTCTTGCCAAGTAGCACGACCCGATAGTCCAACGCCTTGCTAGCAAGGTAGCTACCGAACGCGTTGAGGTTGTTGGAGACGTACTTGGCCTCCTGCCCCATCGAGCCCGAGGTGTCGACGAAGATGACGATATCCACCTTGCCGCCGGTCTTGATCTTCTCCAGGTTGAGTTGGCTGATCTTCGGGATGCACAGACCTGCGCCGCCGCTGCCCGTATTGCCGCCGGTGTTCTTCACGTCCGTGTAGTTGTACTGCCCAGCATCGTAGGGTTGCGCGTCAGCGCCGGTGCCCCATGGCACATCGTCGGCCTTGGCAGTGTCTGGCGCTCCAGAATCCGGTGTGCCGGTATCTTGGGCTGTGGTGTCGGGCGTGCCTGAGTCTTCAACCGTGGCACCAGAATCCTGCACGCCGCTGTCGGCCACGCTTGAGTCCGTCACGCCTGCGTCAACAACCGTTCCGCCAGCGTCTTGTGACGCGGTTCCGTCTGCTGCGCCAGTATCGGCCTGCCCGGTACCACCATCTTGTTGCACGCTGCCGTCTGGCCGCGATCGGCCGCCTGTATCCGTGGGCAGGCCGGGGCCACCCAGATCATAGAATCCGCCGCCACCGTAGTTATTCGTGCCAGCGTTGCTGCTACAGGCGGCAAACAGCACCATAGAGGCGATCGCGAACACTCGATTCATGGCGGAGCTCCTTTGCGATTCGCCCGGGGATTGACATGGGCCAAGGCGAACACCGCGAGAGGATGGCGGGCGCCCCTACCAAAATGCAAGACAAACCGGGGTGACAGGCTACGCCCATGGGGTATGGTGCACCTCACTAGAGTCCTTGATTGGCGCCAGCGGCGACGGGTCGCGCGCCAGTTTTCGACTTTCGCGCCGGAGCTCTGGGAGCATCGATGGTCCCTCCGTCAACACAGGTCGCCACGCTCGAACGCCACCCGCGCGACGGCTGGGTGCGCGCGGATCCGTGGTCGATGAGCCCGGGATTGCTCGCAGCGACCCGAGGCGTGGTGGCTGCCCTGTGCCCGCCGGCCTCTTGTGGCGCCCCGACAGACGACCAGACAATCGACGCAGTGACCCTGCAGCTACGGCTGACGCTGCCCTATATGAGTCCGCTCGCGGCGCGAGGCATTGTCCTGCTCATGTACCTCTTTGATTGGTCGCCGATTTGGCGGCTCCGCGGGTGGCGCCGCCTACGCCACTGGGACGTCGAGCCGGCGAGCGCCCATTTGGACCTGCTCGCGGCGAGTCGGCTATTTGGCACCCTGGTCCAGGCTGCCCGTGCGGCGATTCTCACCGCCTATTTTGACAGGCCTGAGGTGCACGCTGCCATCGACTACGACCCGCGAGGGTTCATGCGTCAGCGCATCGCTGCGCGGTCCAATGCGCTTTCAGACGGGCCCGCGGTGCCGTTGCTCAAGCCATCTGCCGTAGCGTTAGCATCTGCGGTCTCCCCCAGCGCAGAGCCGGCGGATTTGCCATGATATTCGAGCACAAAGACTACGCTCCGGATCATATCGTCGACGCTGAGGTCGTCGTTGTGGGTACCGGCGCGGGCGGCGCGTCGATCGGCGCGCATTTGGCCGAGGCTGGCGTCGATGTGGTCTTCGTCGAGGAGGGAGGTCACCATCCCACCTCCTCGTTCAACCCCTACCTAGCGGAGTCTCTACCGCGCCTTTGGCGAGACGCCGGCACCACGATGATCTTTGGAAAGTCGCCCTTTATCTATGCGGAGGGGCGCTGCGTCGGCGGCAGCACAGTCATCAACGGCGCCATGACGTACCGCACCCCCGAGTCCGTGTTGTCGGAATGGCAGGCGCACCTGAAAGCCCCGGAGCTGGGGCCTGCGGCGATGGACCCGTGGTTTGCCACGGTTGAAGAAGACATCTCAGCGCGCCATCAGATTCCGGGGTCTATCGGCGGCGACAATCGCATCATGAGTTTGGGGGCCGAAAGATCTGGCTGGCATCACCAGAAAAACACTCGCAACCAAGACCACTGTGTCGGCGCCAACAACTGCGTGCTCGGCTGTGTCACCGGCGCCAAGCAGTCGACTTTGGTCTCGTACATGCCGCGCGCCTTCAAGGCCGGTGCGCGCTGCCTCACAGAAGTTCGGATTCTGTCGCTGCGTATCGAAAATGGGCGCTGCACCGGGGTGGAGGGCCGCGTCGTCGATCCGCGAACCCGCAAGCTCGCCCAACGAGTCACTGTGCGAGCGAAAGCCGTCGTCATCGCTTGCGGCGCGGTACAAACCCCGCATTTGTTGCTGCGTCATCGCCTCGGGCGGCCTTCTCGGCAATTGGGGCGCAATTTTGTGACCCACCCCAACGTCAAAGTGCTCGCCGTGTACCCATTTGACGTGCGAGGGTGGCAGGGCGTGAGCCAGTGGGGCCAGATTCGCGAGTTTCACGACCAGGGCATCATCTTCGCCGAAAACATGGTGCCCGCCGGGGCCATGGCCGCAGCCTTGCCCGCCCACGGTCGTCGGGTATGGGAGATGATGCGGCAGTACAACAACATGGTGCTGTCGGGGATCTTGGTAGAAGACACCACAACCGGAGTCATTCGCCGAGGCCCGTTCGACACGCCGCTACCGTTCTACTCGATCACCCCAGCCGACCAAGAGACCTTTCTGCGCGCGGTGCGAACCCTTGGAGCGATGCATTTTGAGATGGGCGCCGAGCGTTTGATCTTACCCTTTACGAATCTGCACGAGGTCACCAACGCAGACCAACTTGGACAGATTACATCTTCTCGTATTAAGATCCGACACATGGAGCTTTTTACCCCGCACTTGATGGGGTCCGCCCGTATGGGAGTGGACCGCAAGGACTCAGTTGTTGGCCTCGACGGTCAACTGTGGGACCTCCCGGGCTGCTACATTTCAGACGCTTCGATATTTCCGTCGGCGATCGGCGTAAATCCTCAGGTGACGATCATGGCGCTCGGACTAAAGATGGGTGCGCGGTTGGCTGAAACGGTCCTTCGGTCTCGCAACGCGGGGGCTGCCTAGATGGCCAAGAAACCCGGTCCCCGCAGCGCGACATCCATCGGGCACACGGTCAAGCCCGCCGCCGGGCACCGCCGGCGCTCATCTCTGCGCGATCGCGGTTGGTTTGACTCCCCCGACGCTGGCGTCCCGTTTGGTCCCTATCAGTTGCTCCAGCGTGTAGGAGATGGTGGGTTTGCCGAGGTCTTTCTAGCGCGGCCGCACGATTCCAACGAGCTCGTCGTCGTGAAGCGGCTACACAACCACCTCGCCAATCAGAAAGAGTCCGTGGACATGTTTCTGACGGAAGCGCGGGTGATGGCCGAGCTCTCGCACCCTTCCATCGTGCAAATTCGGCATTTCGACCAGATCGAAGGCCGGTGGTGCATCGTCATGGACCGGGTCGATGGGCCGGATCTCGCCGGGATGTTTGATCTGGCCGAGGAGATCGGCGCACCGCTGCCCTTGGCTGGCTGTGTGCGCTTGATCGCTGAGGCCGCCGAGGCGCTGCACTACGCCCACGAGCGCAAGTCCAAGGAGACAGGCGAACCGCTCAACATCATCCACCGTGACATCAAACCCGACAACGTCCTGGTCAACTGGCAAGGGGACGTCACCATCATCGATTTTGGCTGTGCCAAGGCCACTGTGCAGTCTGAGTTGACACGTCCGGGCATTCGCAAGGGCACGTTGGACTACATGTCGCCCGAACAATGTCTGGGCAAGCCACTCGACCGCCGGACCGACATCTTCTCCCTTGGCGTGGTTCTCTACGAATTGGTCAGCATGACCCGCCTCTACGCCGACGCGAGCGACGCGAAGGTGATGGAGCGCATCGCTCACGAGGTGACCAAGCCGCCGTCTTGGGTGTGCGACAAGGTCAATGGTCCACTCGATTTGATCGTGCTCCGTGCGTTGGAGAAACGTGCCGAGGACCGCTTCGAGACCTTCTCCGAAATGGCGCGCGCCCTGCGTTGGTGGCTGGCACGCTACGGGACGGACGAACCCAAAGACGCGATGTCGAAGTGGCTCGACAAGCACCTGCGCGCGCCCAAGCTGAGGCGCACCGCCGAAGACAGTGGTGGGGCCGAGCTCGCCCTGCGTGCGCCATCTGATTTTAGCGAGGGGCAGAGCGAGATCACGCGGGAGGAGCCACTAGATACGACGCGCCTCACGGCGCTACGCAACATCGTCGCGCGGCGAAGTAATCTCGCTCCGGACGCTGAAGCTCTGATCGGTCGCGTAGACATTCTCAAGCGGATCGCGCGGTCACTGACGTCATCCTCGCAGATAGCGGCGCTGCATGGCGCCTCGGGGGTGGGCAAAACGCACATCGCTGACGCTTATGCACGCGAACGTGTTGGCGGCGCCGGTGGTTTGTATGGCGGCGTCTGGTGGGTCGACGCCTCATCGGCGACTGAAGTTGCCGAGATCCCTGGGTTGGTTGCGGCCGTTCTGGAGCTGCCAGGCGGCGAGGCTGAGGCGCTGGTTCGCGACGTGGCGGAAGCACTTGAGGTGCGCGGGCCAACGCTGATTGTCCTCGACGGGCTCGATGCGGTCATTGATTCCATTTGGTTGCTGCTGGAGCACTGGATCACGGCGGCGCCGGAGTTGGAGCTGTTAGTCACCGCCGCCAACCCGCTCGATGGCGACGGGGGCCGAGTTGTCGCGATCGAGGTGCCGCCACTCACGTTGCCCAAAGACCCACGAATTGTCGCTCAGACGGACGCTGGGCGGTTGCTCACTGCGGCCATTCGGCGGCGCCATCCCAATTTTCACATTACCCCGCGACTGTCCCAGCCCGCGTGCGACCTGCTGCGCGAGCTACAGGGCAACCCCGCCGCCATCGAACTCGCGGCGGCTCGTCTTGCAGCCGAAGATCCAGCCAAGGCGCTGGCTGCGTTGATGGCCGGCGGCAAGGCTCGGCTGGTACGTGGCAATCTAGATGACGACACCCTGGCGTCAGCCGTTGACTGGTCGTGGCGTCAGCTCGACGAGTCCCACCGGGCTTGCCTTGCCGTATCGACGGTCTTTCATGGCGGCTTCGACGCGGAAGCAGCAAATGCCATTATTGGCGTGGCCACAGGCGAGCGACCGCCGGCGGAGCTGCTTGAGGATCTGTGTGAGCGCTCGCTGATTGAAGCCTGGGAGCCGACGGAGGTGCCTGGCGCCCGGCGTTACCAAGTGGTCCGTGCGGTACGTACTTTTGCGAGAGAGCGGTTGGTCGAGGGCAAGCACGGCCGTGCAGTGCGCCGCGCCCACGCCGAGTACTACCTGCGATTGGCGGAGCAGTTGGCCAAGGCGTGCCACGAGGCCAAAGGCCCTGAAGCCGTGCAGCGGATGCGATTGGAGATGCCAAACGTGCACGCCGTGCTGCAACGCGCGCTGCGAGTCTCGCCAGCGACGGTCTCCAGCGCGACGCGGGCCGTCTCTGCCGCGGTCCAAATCTGGGGCTACGCCGACGTCCGTGGTCGTTACCCAGACTACGTTGAACTCCTGGGACGCACGCTCAATGTGACCTCCAAGGTCGAGATTCCGGTGCTCCTCCACGTGCGAGCGCTGCTCCGCATGTGTCGCGCATCACTCGAATGTGGCGATCGGGAGTCCTCTCGACGGGCGGTCGAGTTGGCACAGCGAGCGGCCCAGACCGAAGCCGATCCAGCGATTGTAGGGCGCATTGCCGAGGCCTCAGGAGAGCTATGCATCGCAGATGGTCATCACGCCGAAGCACAAGAGTTTCTTCAGATCGCGATCGCGCAGCTGGCTGAGGCAGGGGCTGAGCGCGAGGTGGCGCGGGCGTATCTGGCGCTGGGTCGCACGACCTTGGTGGACGCCCGCTTGGAGACAGCGGAGTCCTGCATGCTGACGGCGAGGGACCGCTTCGCCGCAGCCGGGGCCCTTCACGGGGAGGCCTGTGCGCTAGCGGATTTGGGTCGACTCTTCTTGCGGCTCGAGCGGATCGATGCAGGAGCCGATTCGCTGCGACGTGCCGGCGCCATCTTCGACGCGTTTGGCGATCGCATGCGGCATGCAGCGACCCTCCTATCCCTCGCGACCCTCTACCGATCTGAGGGTGATTTTGATGCAGCCAAGCGGTGCTGCCAGGAGGCCGTTGGTCTCGCAAGACGGCACGGCGACGATGCCCTTCAGGCGCGCGCCACCGCTCAGTTGCGGAGCCTGGACGGGCACCGCAAGAGCCGGCCGATGCGGCGGCGGGATTCCTGGCTTACAGCCGCGGAGAAGTAGCGCACCGGCGCCCGGCTGGCGGTGGTGACCGCGATTTGGACGGTCTCGCTCGAACAATCAAAATCGGCTGAGCCGATTGCTGGCGATGACTGTGCTGTGAACCGTTTTTTCGATTTTTCTCGGACAATCCACAGGAACCATTGAAGCGTCGCTTGCCCACGTGCGTTGGGGTGGCTAAGGTCGCACGGCCCTCCAATGGAGACCGCGTGACGAGCTGCCGACGACGGCAACTACACCTTTCCGCAGCGGCGCCACGTCCTGCAACTGTAACCGGAGAAGACCCCATGAAACGCCTCACTCTGGCTTTGATCGTGCTGCTGGCACCCGCGATGGCCGCTGCCGCCCCCGCAGACAAGACCCTGTGTGTATTCGACCCCTCCGGTGCCCACGGCGACATCTTCAAGTTCGCCAAGAGCTACCAGACCGCGGCATTGGGCTGGGGTGTGCGCTTCAAGCTCAAGGCACAGACCAACGAGACGGTCGCCAAGTCCGACTTTCTCGCCAAGAAGTGCGACGCCGTGGTGCTGACCAGCCTGCGCGCTCGCAAGTTCGTCAAAGCGACCGGCACCATTGAGGCCATCGGCGCGGTGAGCAATTACCGTGCTCTGAAGAAGCTGATTCGTGCCCTCGCGAGCCCCAAGGCAACCAAGTTGGTGACCAAGGGCGCCTACGAGACCATCGGCATCCTCCCCGGCGGCGCCGTCTACCTGATGCTGCGCGACCGCAAAGCCAACACCATGGCCAAGCTCTCCGGCAAGCGCATCGCGACCCTGATTCACGACAAGCCCTCCCGCGTGATGGTCGATGTCGTCGGCGCTTCGATGGTCCCGGCTGAGGTCGGCACGTTCGCGGGCATCTTCAACAACGGCCGCGCCGACGCTTGCTACGCTCCCGCCACAGCCATCAAGCCCCTCGAGCTGCTCAAAGGCATGAAGCGCGGCGGCGGCATCGTTCGCTTCCCCCTCGCACAGCTGACCTTCCAGGTCATCACCCGCACCGCTGACATGCCCACCGGCTTCGGTCTGCAGTCCCGCAAGTGGGTTGCCTCGCAGTTCAACGAGGGCGTGAAGATGGCCAAGAAGGCGGAGCGGTCGATCCCGAAGAAGTACTGGGTCGCCATCGACCCCGCCGCCA
>JAGSHB010000058.1 GCA_023954815.1 Myxococcales bacterium
CACGCAACCAACCGCCTGGGCAATAGCGTTGGCCAGGGTGGTTTTGGCCAAGCCAGGGACGCCTTCCAACAACACGTGGCCGCGCGCCAACATGGCGGCCAGAATGAGCGGCACGATGTCCGTGCCCCCGATGTACACGCGTGCTACTTCATCGGAGACCCGGTCGCGCCACTGGGTGGCATCGGCGAGCACATCGTGGGTCAGTGCAACCTGCTGGACGTTAGTGGATGCCAGAGCCTGTGTGGTCGCACTCGAATCGTTCGCAGACAAATCCCCCGCAGCCGACTGGTCAGTGCCCAAATCGCTCATGAAACTCTCCTCTGTGCTGAGGTGTGACTCAACACCTGCTCCGCCCAGTCTACCTCGGCAGCCAATTGCGTAAATCGTTCGCGGTCAACCGGATCGGCGGCGCGGTCCGCCACCTCCTGCAGTACGCCAACGAGATCGAGAATGCGGCGACCGGCGGCTTCGGAGATCTGCCCGTTTCCGACCAAACTCTCTATTGTTTCAGGCAGTTCCAATGGCGCAGCGCTCACCCCTCCCATCGTCTGGGCGAGTCGTTCGTCCGCATTGGTGACCATGCGGGTCAAGTGATGGGCCAGCTGCCGGGCTGGTCGGCGGTAGTCGGCGTCGGGCTGCGACAGCCATGCGCGCACCGTGCGGCGCAATCGGCCCTCTCCCCCGGGGCCAGACAGTAGCGCAGGCAATCGAGGGCCGGGCATACGCGCAGCAGTGTAGATTGGCCAAACCAGCGCCAAAACCGCCAACAACCACCACAAGTGACGTAGCCGAGAGTTCGACAATGTGTTGGAAAGTCCCTCCACCCACTGGTGGACGATGCGCCGGACGTTGCGCGACAAACCGCCGGAGCCGCCGCCGCGATAGGTGCCGTGGACCTCTTTGAGATTGGCCAGGACACGCACGCGGCAGGGCTCGTTGTCGAAACAGAAGTAGCGGAGCAGGTTCGCACTCATCTGCTTGTTGCCGTAAAACCGCCGTGTCATCGCGTTGATGAGCAGACTCGGATCGGACAGAGCGAGCACCTTGCCCTGCTGACCCGGACGATAGGCTTCCATGGCCCATGCACGAACGCGATCACTAAAGCGACCCAGTGAGCGGTGCCGCCAGCCACGAACCTCGGTGGCGACGATCGCTGCAGGATGATTCAGGACCACGTGGCCAACATGATAACCCAAGAATTCACCCAGCTCGGCGTCACCATCGAGTTTGGGCAGGTAACGAATCCCGGCGGCGTATTGATTGGCCGGTCCGGCCCGATGCATCAACTGCAATCCAAACGGCGCCATCCACGCCGCGCCTGCACGGAAGTCGTCGGCGATGATCACGCGGCCGCCAGCCCGTATGAAACGACTGAGTTCCAACGCGTTGGGGCCGGGCCCAACCAGTGGCGCAATGACAAATAGCACATCGTCCGCCGCCAACTCAGACCAGTCCAGGGTGTCTTGTACGTCAGCGGTGACGTTCGCCTCACGGGCGGTCTCGAGCAAGTAGCCCAGACCGTTCCACCCATCATTTGCTGGGTCGAAGTCGTCGTGATCCCGGGGCGGCGCAGCCTCCGCAGCGACCGCCATCTTTGGGAGTGTGCAGTTCATGACCAGCGAAGCAGCCAAGCAAATGAGAGTGATTGCCTTGGTCCCTCCCAACAACCGCACGGTTTTGCGTCTCGCGCTCACCGTTCCGTCTCCTCGAGGGCATCGCTCACACGCTGGGCGTCAGATAGCTCAGTCTGGCGGCCGTAGAGCGCTGCGTCGGTCACTTCAACCGCGAGCCGAATCGCAGCATGTCCCCGACGGCGCGCCCGCATCCATCGATCCTCAACTCTAGCGGGCGTCTCATCACGCCAATCGACCGCGCGCCCGGTGTGTTTGTTGACGGTGGCCGAAAACTGGCCGCGAACGATCGCCCGGCAACTCCGCGGCAGCAACTCACAGCCATCGAACGTACCGTCGTGGGGAATGGTCATCACGACGTCGAGCGGCTCATGCTCGGTCGTCATGATTCGCAGCGTCCACCGGCCGACGGCCAACCCTGAAATGTCGAAATTGCCGGTCGGAGCGGGCACTGTCTGCGGCTGCGGGCCATCTAGAATGAGCGTTGCCGGGCTGGGCTGCCCACTTTCCCCGTGGATCACCACGCCGCGCAAAACGGTGCTGTCCGTGCCACTGCCGGTGTGCCGCACTTGCAGCACAGGAAGTCCAGCCGCGGTCGCCGCAAGCTCATCTGCCAGCGCGCGTTCCCGTCGGCGATCGAACCAACGCCTGCCCACCAGAGCCATCGCAATGAGGCTCAAAAAGCCGAGGTAGAGCCACTCCGAAGGCGAGGACGGAGGCGGAATGTCCACGGCGACCACAGGGCTCCAGCCAACTTCGTGAAAGGGCTTTGGCACGCGAACCTCGGCCACCACACCAATCGCGCCCGGCGCAAACAGATCGGAGAGCACGTCCATGCGCAAGCGAGCGGCAAATCGCCCATCTGCATTGGTTCGTAAAATACCAAGCTGATGGCGCTCACCGTGCAAAATCACCGCGGCCCCCTTGACCGGCAGTTCCGTAGCGCCATCGGAGTGAGCTCGCACGCTGCCTTCAATACACACACTATTGGCTTCGCAGCCAGTGGTGATTCGATGCAGCGCGACGTCCACAGCCACGTGAACTTCAATCGTTTTCGCCACTGTACGGCCGTTGACGTGGGCTGTCGCTGGCGTGGACACCCGCAGTTGATGCACGCCGGCGGGCAGCAAACGCTTCACGGCGATCGAGACCTCCGCCCAGCCATCTTCGCCAGTGGTCGCGCGAGCCAAATTCCTGTTGTCGACCGCTACGTTGACCACGTGATTGTGACTGGGCACGCCCGCGAGACCCACGAAGGCGGACACCCTGATCTCCTTCAGGTCCGTGAGCACGCGAGTTGGATGAACCTCGACCTCGACGTCTGCGACCGGCCGCCCCACGTGGACAACGCCATCGTAGACAGCCGAACCGTGACTTGGGCTATCCGCCGCTTGGGCTCTGAGGCGTATCCGCTGCTCACGCAAAGGCGCCCGGTCGGTCGGCACTTCAATCTCAAATCGTCCCCGTGCGCCACTGGCTGTCTTTCGGTGAACCCCCACGCCGATGGGGCCAACGGTCGGCGGCGCCAACGACACAGCGACGGGCGCGCCCACGATCCCCCGCCCCCGTGCGTCAAACACACGACCGCGAACGATAATATTTTCGCCACGAGCGAAAACTTGAGCGGTCACTTGTGACCGGGCTCGGACTTGCAAGCGCAGCGCAGAGGCAGAAGAGGCAAGGACAAGCAGACCGAGAGCGGTGAGCACCGTCGATAGCCAAAGTCGCCCGCGCCCGCGTGCACGACCCATACGGTTCGACTTCAAGATGGAAAAGACGGAACACGCCGACACAAGACCTCCACTTCGCCAAGGATCATGCACGAAGCGTAGACGCGCCACCACCGGAGAGCGATCTCGCCAATCGACAGAAACTCATCCTGAACACACGAGCAGGTCTTCCTCATTCCCCTCGGCAGCTCGCGGGTTGTGCCGTCCATAAAAAAAGAGCCGACCGAACGATACGAAATGGGGTCAAAACAATCCTGCTTTCGCGCCGAACTACCGCCTTGAATCCGGCGCCATTCCGGCGCGGGGTAGCGTTGCGGGGGCAAGATCGCCGTGGTAGCCTCGCTCGGATTCTAAGGCCACCGAATTGGCGCCAGCGCTACGCTGACGTCTGAGGCTATCGGCAAGCAATCGTACGCTGCCGGAATCGTTGGGTGGCTGGAATCGAAGGCTGTTTCCTGGTCCAACTCCGGTCGACGAAGTTGGGCGCAAACATGCACGGTTGAGCAATCTCAACCATCGAAGGGGTGAACACCATGGCGGCGAAGCTGCGCAGGACCTTCAGAATCAACGCGTTCAACATGTCCAATACGATTGCTGCATTCGTCGTGGCCGTCGTTGCGATGGGCGGACTCAGCGGCTGCGCGGAATTGACGCCGCCTAACCCGGAAGCCGCGGCCCGCTTGGCGGATCTGCGTACAGAGCTTGAGGAAGATCGGGTACTCGTCGAGTACCAAAAGCGCCGCAAGTCTGAAGCTGTCAAAGACGGCAAGAACCCGGATAAATTCGACGACAGCAAGCTGTTGCGCGCCGAACCGCGATTCAAGCGTCTGTGGAACGCCCAGCGCAAGCGCTCGTTCGAGCGATTTTACAGCCGCTACAAGGATGTGGCTGGCGACGTCGTTCAACGCTGCATCGTTCAAGCAAACGTCGACGCCCAAGACTGGAAGATCGACAAATGCGTCGCCCAGACACCGGAAGCGCAGTACGACCCGCTCAAAACTGTCGGCGTGACCTTCGCGGCGGCGCTGTTGGCGCTGATCGGAATGGCGCTGTACCGCCAGGGTCGGCGTAGCATCGATGTCGTCGCCCAGGCGGCCGACGATTTGGGGTTGAACGCGAACCAGGGCCGCCAGACGACGAGCCTGGAAGGCACGTACAAGAACTTCAAAGTGCGAGTCGAGTCGAGCAGTCCCGAGACAGGTAGTGGCGACCGCTTTGTGCGCGTGCACGTGCTGGCTGGCATCGACGAGGCAGCCGTTGTGCGCTTTGGCCCGCTGGCCCCGCCGACAGGTCTGGAGTTGCCCGATCTCGATGCGCCCGAAGTCCGCGATAACCGCGTTCCTCCGGGCTACAAGCTGCGGATCAGCGAAGGCGTGTCGGCAGAGCAGCTGCTCACCGGCGACGTTGGCTTCCAGATCCGTGAGTTCGATCCCGTCGACGTGCGCGTCCACGACGGCATGCTCACTGTGACGACTTGGTTCTTGGTCAACGACCGCAGTCAGGTTGTTGAATTGGTCGACCTGACCCTGGCTGTGGCAGAGCTCTACCCGGCCCGCGGCTAATCACCGGCCATCGCGACCATCTTTCATTCGAGCCCCGGTCGGACCGTGGTTCGCCCGGCGCACACGGCCGCTGCCTTCTTGCATGACTGACGGGAACAGTTGGCTGCTTCTGCTGGTTGTCTTGTTGTGAAGCTACTCCTTCCCATCGCCTTGCTGCTCGGTCTCGTGCTCGGGGTCATCAGCGCACTCGCTGGACAATCATTGTTCCTGCTCGGGCTCTGGCCACTGGCCGCTGCACTGGCCGCTGGTTTTATGTTGGTCTCGACCGCTCACTTCACGGGGGAGCGCCGATCCGCTGCCCACCTCGCCGCTGCGCTGACGGTCGCCTTGGCTTGGCTGGGGGCCGATCGCGCGGCGAGTGCCTGGCTTTTTCATCAACATCAACAGCGTGTTGTGGCTAGCGAGGGGCTGTTGCTCGCCGACCACGCCGTCATCACCGACTCGGACAACCCCGACACGCTCATCGACGCGGCATTGATGGCCGAAACCGGGGCTGGCGGTGTTGTGGGAGCGGCGCGGGTGCAGATGCGTAGCGGAATCACGGTTATGCGGGTCCTTGGAGACACGCGCGTCATCCGGGCGCCCCTGTGGGCAGTTGTGGTTTGGCTGGGGCTACGAGCGGCAATCGTGGCCCTGCTGGTAGCGCGCGCCTTCGAGCAGCTCCGCGGAGAGCCCGTGTGTGCGGTGTGCAAACAATGGCTACGGCGTGAGCGGATGGGATGGCTCGATCCGGTCACGTTCGACGATCTCAAAGACGATTGGCTGACCGGCAAGCGCTCCTCTCCTGAGGTTCAGCAACAACCGGGACAGTTGCTGGTTTTCCGCGATACCTGCCCGACCGGCCACAGTGTGGCACCAGGCTTTGAAATCCGTCGGGCCCGGGGTCGTGGGTTGGGACGCTCGCGCCCGGGGACGCTCGCTGCCTTGTCACCCGCCGTAGCGCTGTCGACGGAGACCGTGGCGCCCCGAGATGACTAGTCCACTTCGGTGTCGGGTGACCGCATACCGGCAGCCAGCAAGATCTGCTCGCTAATCTGGCGCACATCGTCGCGCCGCACCTCTACATCGGTGGCGGCGATCCAAGGTAGCGGTCGCTTTGACGGCGTGAATGTGATCACGTCACCCGTGCCGAAGAAGACCCGCTTGTGACTGCCATCGATGTAGAGCACTCCGGACGGAATGTGACTCTCCATCTCCAAGACATCAGAGACCAACCCGCGAACCAAGGGCGATGCGCCACGAACCGACAGCGGAAATAGCTCGCGAACCCGGTACTGAAGACGCCGCTCGCCAAGGGGGTAAATCGTGCCGCCGGAAGAGCGAATCGCACCGGTTGACCCAGCAGCGGTAGCCACCCAAACCCCGGAAGACTTCTGGCGTTGTGTCTGCCCACCGGTTCGCAGGGTGTAGCGCGTAGTCTCAGCCGGCACACGATGCGCCACCAGCACATCGTTGAGTGCGAGGTCGCGCACTGACTCCCCATTGATCGCCACTTGCAGCCGCCAAAGGCCCGAACTCCGCAGCGCGCCGGCCTGCAAGTTGGAAAGCACCGACTCAAAGTTGGTGCGATTGGCGGCGCAAAAGAAGCCGACCGACGATCCCGTCGCGCTGTTGACCCCTAGCATGGGCGTCCCGTCGTCCTCGTCGCCGCTCTCGACACAATGTGATGCGCGGAGAAAGGTGCCATCGCCTCCGACGGTCACGATGAGATTGGCCCACCGCGCATCTCGCCGGCGCAGCGCGTCCACCGTCCTTAGCCGTACGCCCTGAGAGCGGAGAGCCGCAGTCACGTACTCAAGCGTCGCCATGTGCTCG
Organism: Myxococcales bacterium; assembly: GCA_023954815.1. Taxonomy (GTDB): domain Bacteria; phylum Myxococcota_A; class UBA9042; order UBA9042; family UBA9042; genus UBA9042. The sequence continues at coordinate 6,739 of JAGSHB010000058.1, forward strand.
TCGTGCGCACCGACAATCCGAGAAGCATGCAGCCCCCCGGCATCGAGTACAGCGGTCAGTTTCGGGTCTGGACGACGACGTTGACGCTGCAGGGCCGAGGTCTTGGCTACGAGGACAACACGGTCAATGGACACCACGTCGCCAACGCAATGACGGCGGGCAGCGGCGCGAACGGCACTGGACCGATCAGGAGGCAGAGATGCCGAACGAGAACTCGAGGTCATCCGCTTCCTGTACGGTCGGCATGATGATGCGGAACGTCGTCCCGCCAGCTGCGTTGGTTTCAAAAGTCAGCGCACCTTGATGGGCGCGGACGATCTTGCGCGAAATATCCAAGCCTAGGCCCAGGCCCTTGTCGCCCTTGGTGGTGAAGAAGGGTTCAAAGAGGCGGTGGGCGACATCTTGATTGATACCCAGGCCGTTGTCGGACACCTCGATGATGACCTGATCGCCTTGCTCGTGGAGCCGGATCTCGATGCTACCGTCGGTGTGGTCGATGGCATCTGCGGCGTTGCGAATCAGGTTGATGAACACCTGCCGCATACGCCCGGCATCCATGTCGACGAGCGGACGCTCGGTGGGCTCGAATACGACGCTCATGGCTTTGACACGGGCATCGCATTTGACGAACCGAATGACGCCGTCGATCACGCGACACAGGTCGTGCGGCATGATCTCGTAAGAGGCAGACGCACCCGATGCAAAGTGCCGAATCTCGTCAATCAGCCCCAAAATCCGGCGCTGCGCCTCCAGCATCAACTCCGCGCTCTCCTGCACGTCTTCGTCTTCCGGGTACTGACGCGCCAGCATATCGGCGAGCATGAACGGGGCGAGGTGATTCTTGACCTCGTGGGCAATACCGCTGGCGAAACGACCGATGGCAGCCAATGACTCACTGCGAACGAGTTGATCTTGAGCTTTGAGCAGTTGTTCCTGGGCTTCTTGCAGCTCAGCGATGGTGCGTTCGCGCTGCTGTGCCAGCTCCAGATTCTCGACAGCGACGCCCACCATGGATGCGACGACGCTCAACAAATCCAGGTCGTTTTCTGTGAAGCTGTTGATGAGTTGGTTGTTCTCGATCTCGATGAGCCCCGTCACCCGGTCACCGACGACCATCGGCACGGCCAACAAGCTGTGAATGTCGTTGAGAACCAGCGATTCAGCACCAGAAAATCGCGTGTCACTCATGGCGTCTGACGTGATAACGCCACAACGTTCTTTGATGACCTGCTCCGCGACCGTCTCGCTCATCTTGAGCGTACTTCTCATGGGCCCATCTGGGTTGTCTGTGGCCTTGCGATCCAGCACAGCCAGCGGCACCAGCGTGTCGTCTCCGCTTTCGGCGTCCACACGAACCACGAACCCGCGGTCGGCTCTGGTGACCTTTAGGATGAGGCCGAGCACGACCTGACACATCTCCCGCGGGTCGGCCATCGTTTGGATAACTTTGGAGATCTCGTGGAGGAGCGCGAAGTTCCGCGTCTGCTGAACGAGGAAGCGCACCTGTTCGGGCGAGGTTGTATCCGCTTCGCTCGACCCGCCGGCACCGATGGCGTCGAAGTACTCCTCAGCGAGCATCTGGGTGAGGCTGGGGTGCGTGTGCGGACTGACTTGCTTGACCAGTTGGGGGTGCAAACCACCCGGGTCACCAACCAGCTGCACCGGCGCGCTGTCCTCGATGGCTTCGCGCGCTGTTACCTCAAATTGAGAGGTACCGACACGCACAACATCGGAGGTGAACAGCTGCATGCGAGCGACACGTTTGCCGTTGACGTACGTGCCGTTGTGACTCTCAAGATCTTCGACAAAGAGGCTGCGGCCTTCGGAGTAAAACCGCGCGTGACGCCGACTCATCCGCCGATCGGGAATGAACACGTCACAGCTGGTGGAACGGCCGACAATCAACTCACCGTCGACGACATGAACCTGACCCTGAAGGTCGCCACTCAGGATGTGCAGTTCGTGTTGAAACCGATGATTCACACTGGCCCCTTAGTCGGCGGACGGCTGCGCGACGCAAGGAAGACAGTATGAGTCCGTCTTGGTCATGCGTCCACCTCTACCGGTCACGATGCCATCGCGGCCAAAATGGAACGGCGTGACAGGGGGGAGCAGGCCTAAGCCTCTGCGCGATCGGCCTTTTCCCAACGCAGCAGTGCAATAGCGCAGAGTTTGGCGCGTGTGATGAGCGAGTGCAGCTTGATACGTTCGTCGTGGGTATGGGCGCCTTGGCCTACGGGTCCGAGCGCGTCAATCGTCGGAATCCCCATGCTGCCAGCGAAGTTGGTGTCGGCCCCGCCGCCCGTGTCTTCGGCCTCCAGGGTGACGCCGAGATCGCGGGCCACATCTTGAAAGTGATGCACGAGACGGTCACTCGCCGGGGTGCGCTGCCACGGCGGCCGGCTCATGTGCCCAAAGACCTCTGCCGTGGTGCCTGGCACGACCAGCTCTTCACATGCGGCCCGAAGCGCCTGCTCGACGCGCGTGGCTTCGTCGGCCGACCGCACCCGCACATCGACCTCGAGTTTGCACGCATCCGGAACGATGTTGCGACGCTCCCCACCGGTGATCTTTCCGATATTGACCGAGGTTTGCAGCGACGGATTTGCGAGCGCGGCAATGCGCTGAGCAAGTTCGGCAGCGCTGACGATGGCGCTGGCCCCGAGGTGGGGATCCATGCCGGCGTGCGCCGCACGACCGCGTACGTTGATGAAGAATGCGCCCACGCCGGCCCTGGAGCGCACGACCGCGCCACTCTTGCGGCCGATCTCAAATCCGAGGCAGACGTCCCTGTCCGCAGCGAGGCGCTCAATGACCTCACGAGAGGTGGGTGAGCCGATCTCTTCATCGCTGTTGTGGACCACGACCCAGTCAAAATCGCCGAGTCGCCCGACCTGCTTGAGCCCGCCGAGGAGCGCCTGGGTGACCACAAGTCCCCCCTTCATGTCGCCAACGCCGGGGCCGGAAGCCCAGTCGCCTTCGCGCTGAAAGGTTAGAAAAACAGAGTCTGAGTTGAAAACCGTATCGACATGGCCCAGCAACATCACCTTGGTCGCGTCAGGCTTGGTGCTTGGTCGCGCCGCGATGAGGTGCACAAACCCCTGCTCGTGACGAAGGCGTCGGCAGACAAAACCAAGCTGCTCATAACGCTTTTGTAGATCGTCGAGGATCTCGCCGCGACCAGTTGGATTGTCGAGTCCAGAGTTGGTGTCGACATACCCGCGCAGCTGTGTGATCAGCCCATCTTCCTGCTCGTCGAGCCAGTTGATGATGCGGCTGCCTTCCATCCGCTGCTCGTGGGTTGGCTGGCGAGGATCTTCGTCGTGGTTCATGGGGAACTCCGAGGTCTAGCTGGCCGCGTCCTGGCGACACTGCGTCACACTGCGGGTTTGAGACCGCCTTCCATCTGCTCGCCATCGCAGTCGAGGTACAGGACGCCTTCATTGATGGTCGCGGTCCACTCCATGTTGCGACTACCGACCGCTTCGAGCTGATTCATCAATGACTGCGAGACGCGATAGACTTCCAGTCGGTCGACGTTACGCGCCCGCGCCGAAGTCAGCTCCTTCTTGAGCGTCTGCCACTCGTCGAACTGCTCGAGCAAGACGATGATGCGGGCGCCTTTGTGACGACCGAGGGCCTTGACCAGCCGCTTGGTGCGCTGCGGCATACCGCACTCGATGACCAGGTTCACATCACCGATGAGGTCGTCTGCGAGCAAGTCTGGCTGGGCGGGCTGGGTCCAGCCACCTGCATCCCGGAGCCGCTCGTCGTAGAAAAAGACGAAGCTCAGAAAACGCAGCAGAATATGCTCGTCCGGCTCGTCCGGCTCTTGGGCGATGGAGATGACACGCTCAGCGTAGACGCCGCGGTCAATGTCGCTGAGGGACAGGCGGACCTGGCATCGAAAAGCGCGCATAAGAGTGTCCCGCGACTAGCGACCCGTAAGGCTCGCTTTGATGTAGTCGCGATTCATGTGCGCGATCGACTGCACGCTGATGCCTTTCGGGCAGGCGGCTTCACACTCGTACTGGTTCGTGCAAGAGCCGAAGCCCTCCAGATCCATCTGCGCGACCATGCTGCTGGTGCGCTCGTAGCGTTCGGCCTGACCCTGGGGCAACAGGGCTAAGTGGCTGAGCTTGGCAGCGGTGAACAGGCTGGCCGACGCGTTCTTGCAAGCAGCAACGCACGCGCCACAACCGATGCAGGCGGCGTACTCGAAGGCTTCGTCCGCATCACCCTTGTTGATCGGAATCGCGTTGGCGTCCTGCGGGCCGCCGGTGTTGACCGAGATGTAACCGCCGGCCTCGATGATGCGATCGAACGACGTCCGGTCGACGACCAGATCCTTCACCACCGGAAACGCGGTCGCGCGCCAGGGCTCGATCGTAATCGTCTCGCCGTCCTTGAAGGTCCGCATGTGCAGCTGACATGTGGTGGTGCCGCGCTCCGGGCCATGAGGCGTACCGTTGATCTGAAGGGAGCACATCCCGCAAATGCCCTCGCGGCAGTCGTGGTCGAAGGCGATCGGATCGGTGCCGGCCGCTTCGAGCTGCTCATTGACCACGTCGATCATCTCGAGAAACGACATGTGCTCGCTGATGTCCTTGGCATCGTAGGTCTCAAGGCGACCTGCGCTGTTGGGTCCATCCTGCCGCCAGACTTTCAAAGTGATGTTCATGGCTGGCTCCTGCCGCCCGGATTTCCGGGCTCGGTGCGATTGCGGGTGAACTATGGGCTGAATTTTCAGCCCGCGCGGCACATGCGGCCGCTTTTCGCCCTATTTATAGCTGCGCTGCGTGAGTTTGACGTATTCGAACTCAAGGTCTTCCGTATGACGAACGGGGTCGGTGCCCTCGCCTTGGTACTCCCACGCGGCCACGTGTGAGTACTGCTCGTCGATACGAAGAGCTTCGCCTTCGGCGGTCTGGCTTTCCTCGCGGAAGTGACCGCCGCAGGACTCGGCCCGCTCGAGCGCGTCCCGGCACATGAGCTCGCCCAACTCCAAGAAGTCCGCGACACGACCGGCGCGTTCGAGCACCGAATTGAAGGTGCCCTTCGACCCGGTGACCGAGACGTTGTCCCAGAACTCAGCGCGCAGCTCCGAGATCTCGACGATGGCCTTACGCAAGCCCTCGTCTGAACGGCTCATACCGCAGTACTCCCACATGATCCGGCCGAGCCGGCGGTGGTAGCTGTCGACGGTCGCTGTGCCGTTGTTGCTCAGCAGCTTGTCGATGCGGCCCTGAACCTCTGCCTCGGCGGCAACGAACTCGGGGTGGTCTGTGGTGACCTTTTCCTGCTTGGCTGTCGCGAGGTAGTTCCCCAAGGTGTATGGAATCACAAAGTAACCGTCGGCCAGGCCCTGCATGAGCGCCGAAGCTCCCAGGCGGTTGGAGCCGTGGTCGGAGAAGTTCGCCTCACCGAGCACGTGCAGCCCGGGCACATTGCTCATCAAATTGTAGTCCACCCAGAGGCCGCCCATGGTGTAGTGCGGGGCCGGGTAGATACGCATCGGTGTGCTGTAGGGATCTTCGTCAGTAATCTTGTGGTACATGTGGAAAAGATTGCCGTATTTGGCTTCCACAGCGTCCTTTCCATCCCGCGCGATGGCGTCACGGAAGTCCAGGTACACAGCCTGCCCACCACCGACACCGCGGCCCTCATCACAGACGATTTTGGCGTTGCGCGAGGCCACATCACGGGGCACGAGGTTACCGAAGCTCGGGTAACGCCGCTCCAAGTAGTAGTCGCGCTCCTCATCGGGAATGCTGTTCGGCGGGCGATGGTCACCGACCTTCTTGGGCACCCAGACGCGGCCGTCATTACGCAGCGACTCACTCATCAGCGTAAGCTTGGACTGGTAGTCGCCCTTGACCGGAATGCACGTCGGGTGAATCTGCGTGTAGCAGGGGTTGGCGAAAGTCGCGCCCTTCTTGTACGCCCGGAACGCCGCCGTCACGTTGCAGCCCATCGCGTTGGTCGACAGGTAAAACACGTTGCTGTAGCCGCCGGTCGCCAAAATGACCGCGTCCGCTGCGTGACGCGTGATGGTGCCGTCGACCAGGTTGCGCGTGATGATGCCGCGGGCATGGCCGTTGACCAGCACGAGATCGAGCATCTCGGTCCGGTTGTGCATCTCGACTTTGCCGGCGTGAATCTGGCGAGCGAGCGCCTGGTAAGCGCCGAGGAGCAGCTGCTGGCCCGTCTGACCGCGGGCGTAGAACGTCCGACTCACCTGCGCGCCACCGAAGGAACGATTCGTCAGTAGACCACCGTATTCGCGAGCGAAAGGCACGCCCTGCCCGACCGCCTGATCGATGATGTTCACGCTGACCTGGCTGAGCCGGTACACATTCGACTCACGGGAGCGGTAATCGCCGCCCTTGACCGTGTCGTAGAACAACCGAAAGACGCTATCGCCATCGTTCGGGTAGTTCTTTGCCGAGTTGATACCGCCCTGCGCCGCGATGCTGTGCGCACGGCGAGGGCTGTCTTGATAAGCGAAGCAGCTGACGTTGTAGCCCAGCTCACCCAAGGTGGCCGCAGCGCTGGCGCCGGCGAGACCGGAACCTACAACAATCACCTTGAATTTCCGCTTATTTGCTGGATTGACGAGCTTCATGTCGAAGCGGTGCTTGTCCCAGCGCTCCTCGATCGGGCCCTTGGGCTCCTTTGAGTCGAGAATCATGGTCATCTCCTACCAATGCTGACGTGAGGTCAGGGGGTTCGCATCGCGCCGTACGCCATGCGACGGAAAACTCAGGATACCGAGCCGCCAATGAGGCCGAGCAAGACGGCCACAGGCATCAGGACGTTGCCAACGATCGCCACGCTCGCCACCGCAGGGCCAGCCATGTCGATGTACTGCTGGTACTTCGGCGTGCGCAGTCCCAACGTCTGAAACATGCTGGTCACGGCGTGGTGCAGGTGCATGCCGATGAGCACGTTGGCGACGATGTACAGCCCGGCGTAGACCGGGTTGCGGAAGCCGAGGATGAACATCGTGTAGACGTCGTGCATGCCGTTGGCGAGGTGATGGCCAAAGGCCTCAGGCTGCACCAAACCGAGCGTGAAGTGGGCGAGGTGAAAGACGATGAAGCCCAAGATCACCAGCCCCGTGATGAGCATGTAGTAGCTCGACGGCTTAGCCTGGATGTTGTTGCTCACGGCGTAGCTGTCCGCACGAGCGGCCCGATTGCGCTTGCTCAGCACAATGGCGGCCCACACGTGGGCTGCAAACGCGGCGAGCAGACCGAACCGGACGGCCCATAGCAAACCGCCGGTCGCCTTGAGCATGGCGGCGTACTTGTTGATAGCGTGAATGCCGTCCTCGGGCATCGGCAACAAGATCTGCAGATTGCCGACCATGTGGCCGAGCACGAACCCGATCCAGATGAAGCCGGTGATGGCCATCAAGATCTTCATCCCGATGGTCGAGCCTAGCAATCTGCCGATGGCGTTGCCGCCTGATGCGGTGCTCATGGCGCTCTCCTTCCGGGGGTCCGAGGACGCCCCATACCCGGGCGGTAGCCTGGGTCAGCCCGACAGCGGGCAGAAACGTCCCGGCCTGACACACCGGGACGCAAATTCTCTAGCCGAGCAGGTGGGAAACCACGGTCTGCTCTTGCTGGAGCTCAGCGATCGTGGCGGCCAGCTTGCCCTGGGCCCAATCGCTCATCTCAAGGCCCTGCACGATCTCAAAGCCGCCCTTGCCGTCACTGGTGACGGGGAACGAGCAGATGAGCCCCTCGGGCACGCCGTAGCTGCCGTCGGAGACAACAGCGGCGCTGAACCAATCGCCTGGTGCGGTCGCGTTCTCGAACGACTTCACGTGGTCGATCGCAGCGTTGGCCGCCGACGCCGCGCTGGACTTGCCGCGGGCGTTGATGATCGCCTTGCCACGCTGCTGAACGGTCTTAATGAAGTCGTTCTGCAGCCAGTTGAGGTCACCGATCACTTCAGCCGCTGGCTTGCCGCCAATGCGTGCGTTCTCGAAGTCGGGATACTGCGTCGCGCTGTGGTTGCCCCAGATGGTGACGTGGCTGATGTCTGCGTTGGTCACGCCAGCCTTCATCGCCAGCTGTGCTACGGCACGGTTCTGATCGAGACGCGTCATCGCCGTGAAGCGGTCGTTCGGCACGCCAGCGCAGTTGCTCGCAGCAATGAGCGCGTTGGTGTTGCAGGGGTTGCCGACGACCAGCACGCGAACATCATCCGCGCCGCGAGCAATAGCGTTGCCCTGCGTGGTGAAGATCGGGCCGTTCTCCAACATCAGATCTTTGCGCAACATACCGGGGCCGCGAGGCTTGGCGCCCACGAGCAGCGCCCAGTTGATACCGTCAAACGCCTCGTTCGGATCGCCGGTGACCGTGACGCCGGACAGGGTCTTGTACCCGCAGTCCATCAGCTCCATGGCCACGCCTTCAGCCGCCTTCTGGACCGCTGGGATAGGGAGATCGAGCAGTTTGAGATGCACAGGCCGGTCGCCAAAGGTCTCGCCGGAGGCCAAACGGAACAGGAGATTGTAGCAAATCTGGCCGGCGGCTCCGGTCACGGCGACGGTTACGGGCTTCGTCATGGTGCGCTTTCCTGAGGTAGGTAGTGAATTGTGGCCGTTGAAGGTCACGCCGCTATGGGAACTTGTGTGCCCAGGGAGCGATTCTGAGGGGCGAGAGAACACACCCGCGGGGATCCGAAGTCAAGGCCGCTCGGCCGCAGCCCAGATCGCCGCCTTTGGCAGAAGTAAGGCTAGTTTTCGGCTGGATCGACTGATCCGACCGGCGCTTTGTTCGTGACCTGGGCGGCCGTCGTCAGAGAATCGGTACGGAGGAGGGCATCAGCCTGTGCTTCGGCCACGGCGTGCTGCTCTTGCCCACGCACGAAAACGGCCACGCCGGCCATGTCGACCTCTTCCCACTTTGGCCCGGTAAACGGCGCCCTCCCTTCCGTTAGGTACAGCCCGAAGAAATGACCGAGCAGGTCGAGCAACATCGCCTTGGCATCCGCCGTACGCTGGCCGTGACGCTGGGCGTGCAGCCGCGCCTCAACAGGATAACTGCGCTGGTCGTCGGTCAGGACAAACCGCACCGTCACCCAGCCGTCTTCCTGCCAGCCATCTACCTCAAACCGTTCGCCGGGCATGAGGGCACCCAGGTGCATCTGCCGCAGCATGCGCGCGATGCGCCGGCCCTCAAACTGACCAATCACCGTGACGTGCGCCATGTGACTTCTCCCCCTGGCAATCGGCCTTTCAGTACCGCCACCACGCATCGATCGTTGGCCACACCGGAAGTGTCGTCACATTGGTCGGCGAATGAGTGAGTTCAAACCGCCCGTAGCTCATTCCGAGGACGAGGTGCATGTTGAAGATGACCTTGAGCTGCTTGATCCAGGCCACCGACACCAGCGGGCGGTCGGCGGCAAGAATGGCGTCCTGGCTTGCCGCACCGGCCGTGCGTAAATAGGCCGTGACCATCAGTAGGTTGTTCCGGTTGATGAGCATGTGGGCTGCAAGCTGCGCAGCCAAACCGCCCTGAAAGTTATCGTTTTGGCGGGTCGAAAAGCGCTGTGCGATGAGTAACCCGCCGGTGATGGCGAAGCGAGACCCTATATACACTGTGCCGACGCCGCCAAAGTCGAGCTCACCGGGTTTGTCCTCCCCGAGGAAAGCCTGTTTGTAGTGAAGGGTCGCCGACAGGACAAAGTTGCCGCGCCGCATGAGTCGATATCTGGCATCCACATTCGGATAGAGCAGCAGATCGAATACGGGACTCGACTGCACCATCAACGCATCGGTCACGCCGTAGGCAATCGGGGCAAAGACGCCAAAAGTAATCTCGCCCTTCTCGAGTACATGAGCTGTACCGCGACTGACATCGCGGATGCCCCGCCACGCAGCCTGCGCCTCGGCAGCGGCCAGTACACAGGTCAGCGCGATCATGACGATCGCAATCTTGTGCGTCGGCATCAGCCTTGAGCCCTGACGATTGCGGCCGACCACCACGTGCTCTCCATGGGCGACAATACCGTGGCTCAATACCAGCGCTGCGGTCGACCTACTATCGCTGAGAGTAGGTGATCGGTCCTCCATAGCAACCTTCAGTGGCCAGCAAGCCATTTGTGTCCTTGACATCCATGCGTGGTGGCTCTAGATACGGCCGCCCACGAGTGACCTGCGCGGTCCCGTGGTTCTGCGCCATCGATCCTATCTGTGGCTAGTCCTTCGGCGAGTAACGCTGAAGGATCGCCAGGATCGAGCAGTATGCTCAGTGCAACCCGCACAAAGCCGGAAAAACTCTCGGCAACCCTGGAAAATCCGGCGGGAAGTGATTGACATCGACGGCGAAAGCTCCTAAACAGCCCCCTCCCTCGCCAACGCACACGTGCAAGGCAGGGGAGAAGCCGGCTGAAAGGACCGGAATCTGGTAGCGAAAGTGGGGGAAACCCCAGACGGGTCATTAGACCCATCTTCAGGCGCGTAGCTCAGTTGGTTAGAGCACCACGTTGACATCGTGGGGGTCAGCGGTTCGAGTCCGCTCGTGCCTACCATCGCAACCAGAATCCGAAGAGGGCAACTGCCCCACCGGACAGCAGCCGTCGAAACAATCCTCGGCGTCAAGATGATCCCGCTGGTCCACGTGGCTGGCATGAGAGGTAAGTGCAAGCATGGGTTTCCGTAGGTCCCGCGGTCGGGAAGACAATGAGCGCAGCCGCGAGCCGCGCGTCAACCACCGCATTCGGGTGCCCGAGGTTCGCCTCGTGGGTCTCGAAGCAGAGCAGCTCGGAATCGTACCTGTGGAGGAGGCCATGCGCCTCGCCCAGGAGGCTGGCGTCGATCTCGTCGAGGTCGCCCCAACCGCTCGCCCACCTGTTTGCCGGATCATGGACTACGGCAAGTTCAAGTACCTGCAGAAAAAGCGGGCACAAGAAGCCAAGCGTAGTTCGACCCACATCGAGGTGAAAGAGGTCAAGTTTCGTCCCAAGACGGAGCGCCATGACTTCGAGACCAAGATGAACCGCGCGCGTCGCTTTCTCGGCGACAACAACCGCGTCAAGGTCACGATCATGTTCCGTGGTCGCGAGATGGCCTACACGGATGCACAGCGCAAGCGTCTGCTGGAGATCTCACAGCAGTTGAGCGACATCGCCATCCTGGATGTACATCCGAAGATGGAAGGTCGCACGATGAGCATGATGCTCAACCCGAAAAAGGGTGGAGCAGCGAAAGAGAAGAACACCGATAAGAGCCCCGAGAAAGCGCGCGCCGCTGCCCCGGAGCAGAACAAGACCCAGGTGACCCATAAGGGTCGCCAGAGCTGAGGCAAGACCGATGCCGAAAATGAAAACACGCCGCGGTGCGGCAAAGCGTTTCTCCATCCGCAAGAGCGGTAAGATCAAGCGGGCGAGCGCCTACCGCCGCCACTTGCTTGAGCACAAGCGCCGGAAGATGAAGCGTCACCTTCGTGGCAGCGACACGGTGGACTCGACCAACGAGAGCGCCATCCGTCGCATGATGCCGTACGGCTGAGCCAAGGCACTGCTTCGGCAGCGAACATATCCGAGACAACAGACAGATTTTGTCTCGGTAGCTAGAGATAAGAGGAGGCAGCTATGCCGCGCGTAAAGACAGGGTTCAAAGGACGTCGTCGTCACAAGAAGTTCCTGAAGATGGCCAAGGGAATGCGGGGCGCTCGTTCGCGTCTGTACCGCACCGCTCGCGAGCAGGTGCTGCGCGGTCTGAAGATCGCCTACAAAGAGCGTCGTCGCAAGAAGCGCGCCTTCCGCGCCCTCTGGATCGCTCGGATCAATGCAGCGACCCGTGGTCTCGGTGGCAAGTACTCCGTGTTCGCCGGCTGGCTGAACAAGACGGACATCGAGCTCGACCGCAAGGTCCTCGCTGAGATGGCCCTCAAAGATCCGGCAGCTTTCCAGGCTGTCTACGAGCAAGCGAAGGCACAGGCCGCGGCCTAAGCCCCACAATCACGATAGGAGAACGTCATGACCAAGGCTGATATCGTCGAGTCGGTGTACGACAAGCTGGGTGGATTCTCGAAGCGCGAAGCCGCTGAGATCGTCGAGCTGGTCTTCGAGACCCTCAAAGAGACCCTCTCAGAAGGCGAGAAAGTGAAAATCTCGGGCTTCGGTAACTTCGTCGTTCGCGAGAAGAAGTCGCGCATGGGTCGCAACCCGCAGACGGACGAGCCGATCCTGATCTCGGCTCGGAAGGTCCTGACCTTCAAGCCGTCGCAGGTGCTCAAGCAGCAGCTCAACGGCTAATCGGTGCAGCGAGCCGCAAGGTTCGCGCCCCAAGAAGTCTTGCGCCAACCAGCCCCTTTTCGGAGGGGTTGGTTGGCGCTTTTTTGTCTGACTCATTTTTGTCAGGCTACTGCGTCTGCGCGCATTGCATGACGTGGCTCGCCGTGGTGAGATCGGACCATGAATACCCAGCCTCCCCCGCTCGAACTTCCCAACAAGGTCTACTTTCGCATCGGCGAGGTCGCCAAGCTACTGGCCGTTAAAACCCACGTCGTGCGGTTCTGGCAGCAGCAGTTTTCGTCGGTGCGACCCGAGCGATCGAAGACGGGCCGGTTCCTCTACACCAAGACGACTGTCGAGCGTCTCCACCTGATCAAGCACCTGCTCTACAACGAGGGGTACACGATCAACGGTGCGCGAAAAGCCCTCAAATCCGGTCCCAAAGCCACGGGTACGTCCACCACACCCAAGGCCAAAGCAGCAAGCAGCGCGCCTACCCCCCCAGAGCCCGACGTAGCGAAGGCGGACAACGGCGTATCCGATGCTAGGCAGGCCGAGATCGAGGGGCTGCACGCCCAGGTTGACTCGCTGCGGCTGCGGGCAGCGGAAGTTGAGTCCTTGCGGGTCCAGGTCGCGGAGATGGAGGAGTTGCGCACGCAGGTCGGTGAGATCAGTGCCTTACGCGACGCGCTCGCAGAAGCGCGAGCCTCGGCCGATGCCGCAAACAGTGGCCACGAGGAAGGCGTCGACTTGCAGACAGCTGTGGCCGGAGCGACACAGCGCGCCGATGAGCTGGCAGCGTCACTGGCAACGACGAAGGCCGCTCTGAATCAAGCGGAGCAGGCCCGCGCGGACACCATCAAGCGCGCCGCACGGGAGCTGAAGCGCACCAGTGAACGCGCCGACGCCGCTGATGCCACTGTTGCCTCGTTGACGGAAGAACTGAGCGCGGCAAAGGCGAGCGCGGCAAAAGCCGAGGCCAACCTCCAGGCGCTGCGCCAGGCAGCCGATGCTCGGACAGCCGGGGAAGCCTCCAGTGCTGCGGAGACGGACGAACGACTGGCAGAGCTCGCTGGCTCGCTGGCAGAGGCGCGGCAACACGCGGACGCGGCTGATAAACGAACGGCCGCCATTGAGGCGAAGCTTGCGCGTGCCAACAAGCTCGCTGAAGGCGCAGCGCTCAAGGCCAAGGCGAGTAAGAACGACCTGAAGGCCGCCTACAATGACGTCAAGGCTGCCAATGATGGACTGAAGGCTGCCTACGACGAATCCATGGCGGCCAAGGCGCAACTGCAGGCGCGTGAGACGAAGCAGGCAGCGGCACATGAGGCGCTGCAGACTGCGCACGCCAAGTTGCAATCAGAGCGCGCGGCCGATCAAGTCAAGATTGAGCAACTCACCGCGCAGACAGACGAGCTCTCGGCAGCCAACGCCCGCCTCACAGACGAAAGCGATGCGCTCAAACGCGAGGCTGAACGCCTGACGGCGTCGAACCTCTCCCTGGCCGACAACGTCGAGAAGTTGCAGGGCACTATCGCTGACCTGACAGCTGAACGAGGCGCATTTCAGGGCGCGAATGAAGAGTTGCAGACCGCCAATGAGTCGCTCTTGGAACAGCAAACCACCGCCACGTTGCGGGCAAGTGACCTCGCGGCGGACAACGACCGACTAAAGGCAGCGCAGGCGCAATTGGAGAGTCAGGCGGCCGCCGCAGAGGCAACCATGGTCACGCTGACTGCGGCCCATGAGGAGCTGAAGTCTGGCGCGAGTGCCTTGCGTGATGACAACGGCGCGCTACAGACCCAACTGGACGAACAACGCGCCGCCAACGAGGCGCAACGCAAGCGAACCGATAGCGAAGCCGATCGCGCGACACTCGCGGAGTCGAGCCTTGCCGACGCGAACGCTGCGCTTGAGCAGTTGCGGGTTGCGACGGAGTCCGGCGGGGTGAACATTGTCGATTTGGAAGCCGAATTGCGTGACGCTGTGCGGCAACTTGAGGATCTACAACTGGCCCTCGCCGATGCCGAAAGCGCTGAAGTACAGGCGGTTGGTCGAGCGGCTGTGCTGGAGTCGAGTTTGCGCGAAACCCTTGGTGAACTAAGGGTTTGGGCGACAGCCAACTAGTTACTTCGACATGCACTGGCGTCGCTGCTGCCCATCATTGCGACCGAAACGGGCCGTGAACCGTTTGAATTTATAGCAGTCTAAGCTGTTGTTGCATGAAGCTCTTGCGTCGCTCTATCCGGACCACAATTGACGGCGCCCGCCCCTGGTGACGAGACGGGGGCTGTGCTATGCGAATCGGCCCGATTGGCGGCCTGTGAAGTCGTGGCCGGGGACGCTGCGACACACGGATACGCAGCACTGGTCAATCGCCCCTTGGAGACCCCTGCAGATGGATGACACACAGCTGCTGCTTGAGACCGCTGAGGATCTCGATGGACCGCCCAAGGTCGAAGATGAGTTGCTCGCGCGCCGCGCTGAGGAGATCTGCGCCCACCTGCTGATCCGTCGCTACCTGCCCAAGAAGAGCTGCCGTGACCTGCTGCTGGACGACGAGCTGCGCGATAGCGTGCGCCGCCGGCTCTCTGGTGTGGGTCTCGAACTTGTCGATAGCTACACCTCTGACCACTTTGCCGTTCGGCTGGCGCCGCATATCGAAAGTGATGTGCGCTTCGACTGGGCGACCAACACCCGCCTGCCACGCGGTGCCCTCGCCCTGTTGGTGATCTTGTGGTCGAAGCTGGTGCTGCCGCGCCGGGTGGCCGGTGACGAAGCCCGGCGTAAGCGCCTGGAGCAGGCCGATGGTGACGGCGAAGCGATTGTGCCACCGGTGCTGCCCCGACCGACTGTAGCGCGTGCGGCCCTGTACGCCGAGTTCGGTCACCGCTTCGGCAAAACGTCGTTTACCCGGTACGTTGGCCAACTCAAGAACGCCGGCTTCATCACCGAGAGTCGCGCCGGCGACCTGCGAGAGGGACCGCTACTCGATCTGCTCATCGACGGCGTTCAAATGGCTCGAAAACTCCGGGATTCTGTGCTCTGGGACCTCTTGGACAGCCAACAGGCGCAAGCCGCGGACGATGGCTATGGGGAGGAAGGCTGATGTTCACCTTTCGCGCCGTTGAGGTGATGAATTGGGACTACTGGTCGCACGTGCGCTTGCCGCTCGACGACCGCGTGGTGCTCGTCGCGGGCCCCAATGGCTCCGGCAAGACGACCCTGCTCGATGCCATTCGTGTGCTGCTCAACGCCACCCGTCTGTCGACCTCGCGCAAGCTGCCGCAATACCTGCGGGAAGATACAGGCGTCGCGGTTATCAAGGCCTTGGTCGACAATCCACCCACCCACGCTGGCAGGCGCCCGTGGAGCCATCTCGGTCGCTTTGAGGATGAGGTGACGCTCGCGTGCGTGCTGGAACGCAAGAAGGGCAAGTGGGAGCGCCGGTACCTCGTCGTGGGCGGCGATGCGCCGATCGAGACGCTGAAGGACTTGAGCGGCTCGCTGCGGCCGATGGAATTCTCGCGCGAGCTGGAGCTGGCGCAGGTGCCCCGAACGCTGCTCAAGATCCTGGCACTTGAGCAGGGTGAGACCCACAAGCTCGCACGGCGTACCCCGGTGCAGCTGCTTGAGTACGTGCTGGAAATGCAGGGTGACAAGGCCGTCTTGGAGCGCTACGGCGAGGCCCGCGCGACCTTTCTCAGCGGCCAGCGCGACCTCGAAGGCTTCGAGCAGCGGTTGACCGTGATGCGCCTCCACGTCGACACCCTGCGGCGCGATGCGGAGAGCTATGAGCGCTTCGTACAACTCAAGGATTCCGAGCAGGAAGTACGGGAAGAACGGCTGCCGGCAGCGCGTTTCAAGGCGCTGACCGATCAGCTCGCGACCCTGAAGGTCGAACGGGAGCGTGCGCAACGCACCCTGGCCGAAGCAGACGGCGTGCTCAGTGGATTTCACCGAGAGAGCGATGGTCTGGGCAAGGGCGTCGAGGAGATCAAAGCGTCCATCGTCGAGAAAAAGCAGGCCTACCAGACGCTGCTGAAGGACAAGGAAAAGCTCGATAGCAGCTACCGCGATCTTAAGCGCTGGGTGCAGGAATTTGAGGATTCGGGCGGTAGCGCTGACCAAAAAGATGTGCACAAGCTCATCGACGAGCGCGAACGACTCATGACCGCTGAGGGTGGTATCCGCGGCGAACTCACAAGCCTCCTCGGCAAGATTGGCAAGCTGCGCCGCGAGCGGGAGAGCCTCAGCACCGGAGATAGCCGTCGTCGGCCTCCAGACTGGGTGCAGCGCATGGTTCGCGAGCTGCGCGGGATGGACATTCCGCACTCGCTGGTCGCTGACATGGTCGAGATCACCGACGACCACTGGCACGTCGCAGTCGAGTCCATCTTGGGTCGCGAGCGGTTCACCATCTTGGTCGACAGAGAGCATACGCTGCCGGCACGAAAGCTGGCACAACGGCAGCGCTATCGTTGTTATGTGTCGGAGTACGGGCCGAGAACCCGGGCTAAGCCGCGGCGTGGCTCAGCCCTGGATGTGGTGCGCTTTTCCGATCCACGCGTGCCTGAAAACGTCACCCGTATGCTCAACAGCGTGACGCTGGTGGAGACGGTCGAAGACGGCCACGGTCTCGGTCGTGGCAGCATCACCATCACCCCCGACGGCTACAAGCAGGACGCCCGTGGCGGCATCTTCGTGGGTACCCAAGATCTCTACTGCGGCTCGGGTGCGGGCGAACATCGGACGCACCAGATCGACGGCGAATTGGGCCAGTTGCGCAGCCGCAGGGACGAGCTGCAACGCTCCTTGCAGCCCACAAATGCGCGGGTGCGGGTCATCGATGAGCAACTCGCAGCCGCCAAGGCGCGCGGGCGTCTACTCGATCGCCTGGGCGACCCGGAGAGCCTGAAGGAGCGCCTCGCCGATCTATCGGAGAAGCGGCGCGCGGCCAGCGAGCGGCTCATGGCCTTGCTCGGTGAGGTCGACGACGCCAACAACCAACTCATCGACAAAGAGCGCCGGATCTCGCTGTTGGAGTACCGCCATCGCGAGGCACTGCTAGAGCGCGATCGGGCACGTAGCAGCGCGGCGACAGTGGACTCGCGGATTTCGCGGGTCACGACGGATCTGGTCGAGGTCGAAAAACGCGTTCCTGAGGCCCTGCGCGGCCCAGCGGCGCTGGAGCTTCTGGAGTCCGAGGTGGTGCTCGTCGAGCGCCTCAACAGCTTGCGTCGCCGCGTCGAGGGCTGGACAGGTACCCGAGACGCGCGCGCTGTGGCGCTTTGGCAGAAGAGTCACGCTGAGTTGGTCGATCACGACAGGCAGTTGGCCCGCAGGCGGCATGAGCTCGACGAGTCGACCGACGAGTTGACCCAAGCGCGGCGGGCCTATGTGCGCGTTGTCGAGGAGACCATTCGCCGTTACCGCCGCAATGTGCTGGCCTTGGGCGAGCTGTGCCGGGTCGAAGTCGACGTGCACGTGCCGGGCGCTGACCAGCTCCACGCTGAGGGCGACGCCCTGCTCGGTCGTGCGGGTCTCGAGGTGCGCGTCGGTTTCGATGGCAAGCGGCCCGTGCCCGTCAACGACAGCCGGCTATCTGGCGGCCAGTCCGTGGTCGCGTCGCTCATCCTGCTGATGGCCCTGACCATGAATGACGACGGCCAGACCGCTGGTTTCTTCATCCTGGACGAGCCCTTTGCCCACCTGTCCATCGAGCGCATCGACGAGGTCGCCCGCTTCCTAGAAGTGACCCGCGCGCAGTTCCTCATCACCACGCCGACGACCCACAATCTGCGGGTCTACAACCCCGCAGGTTTGACGCTGAATCTGCGCAAAAAGGCCGGAACTGCGCGGTTTGCGCCCGTACCCACCTTCTTGCGTCGCATCCGTACCGAACTACCTCAGGTCGCGAACTAAGCGCTACCCAGGCCGAAAGTTCGAGATGACAGGCGCGGGCTGGCCCCCTACGATGCGTCCATGAGCCCTTCGCCCACGCAGCCCACCGGTCCCCATCGCCCGACTGTCGCAGCTTTAGCGGTTGTGGCATTGCTCGCTACGGCGTGGGCCTGTGGTCCCAAACGCGCCCAACTCTATGACCGCGACATCGGCCTCAGCGACAGCCCGCTCGAGCGCAGCATCGCGCGAGAGCCGCTTCGTGGCGCGCTCTTCGATGGCTGGAAGGCACTGAAGAAGGGCGAGTTGGCGACCGCGACGGCGCACTTCCAGCGCCACCTAAAGGCCAACCCACGCTCGGCAGCTGCGCACTACCACCTCGGTCTCATTCATATGGATGAGCGGCAGTTCGCCAAGGCCCGGGTGCACCTGACCAAGGCAGGCACACTGGAGCCGAATCTGTACGGCGCCTGGTCCAACCTGGGGGTGCTGTATATGCGCAATGGCGAGATCGCCGCGGCGACCCGGGCGCTGGAACGCGGCTTGGCCATCGCGCCGACCGATGCCCGCCTGCTGACGAACCTGGGCAATGCTTGGCTGCGTCGTGGCCGGTGGGCGAGCGCCATGGATGCCTATGAGCGAGCGGGCAAGCTCGCCGGAGAGCACGGTACGGTGCGCTACAATCACGCGCTCGCCTTGGCAGAACGGCATCAGTACACCGAGGCCCAGCAGCTACTCGACGGCGTGCTCGGCAATCGGCCCGGCTTTGTGTTGGCGCGGGCGCTGCGTGTGGCGTGCCTGCAGGGCCAGGGGAAGCTCGCCGCAGCAATTGCGCAGGGCGAAAAAGACCTCACGCTGATCACGCCGCTCCCTGAATCTCACGTCGTGCTAGGGCGGGCACACCTCGCCAGCGGCCACCTCAAGAAAGGACTCGAAGCGATCGAGCAAGCCGTAGAGCTCGATTCGGACAATCCCATCGCGGTGATGACCTGGGCGGAGAGCCTGGACGCTGCCGGCCGTCGCAACGAAGCCCTCACGTGGTACGGCCGCTACCTGAAGCTGGAAGACCGGCGCTTCGAAGATGCCCGTCGCATCCGACGCCGCGTCCGCGCGCTCAAAAAGCGCGGATAACCCCAAAACATGAGCAATTCATGACCCAAACGCCTCGTCCTCTCTCCCTTTTGCCAGCCGAGAAACTCGCAGGGATTCGTCTCATCGCCACCGATGTGGACGGCACCATGACGCGCAACGGGAAACTCTCCGCCGACGTGCTGGCGGCCATATCAAGGCTGGCGACCGCCGGTGTCGAGGTGCTCCCGGTGACGGGTAGGCCTGCCGGTGAGGCGCTCGGGCTGGCTCGCTACCTACCTGAGGTTCGTGAGGCGATCGCAGAAAATGGCGCCGTGTTGGTGCGACCGGACCAGGATGTCGTCAACCTGTGGAGCAAGCCCGATCGGGACCTATTGCTGCGCGTGGCGGCCGAGATTGCCGGGCCCAATGACCGTCTGGTCCTCGCCGAAGACGCGTTCTGCCGGGTGGGTGATGTGGCGTTTTTGCGGCAAGGTCGAGGCGACGAAGAAATCGGCAAGATGGCGGAGGCTGCGTTGGCCCATGACGTCTTTGTCATCTGGTCGTCGGTGCACATTCACCTGAGCCTGTCGGAGCCTGACAAAGGTGCGGCGGTGCTCGGTGTCAGCGCCAACCTGGGCTACAGCCCTGAGCAGATTTTGACGATTGGCGACGCCCCCAATGACGCTGGCCTGTGGAAAGCCGGGCGCTTTGGCGTCACGGTAGGAACGGCCGACGTCCACCACCATCTTGCTGCTTTGCGCCACACGCCCGATTGGGTCAGCGACAATGTGGGTGCAGATGCGTGGCTGGAGATGGCCGAGCGGCTGATGGCTGCGATCGCTGCGGCAGACTGAGCCTTTGTTTTGGCATGCGCTAGCCCGCGCCTGCCACCGTCAGCTGATCGACCGCAAAACTGGGCGCAGAGATGCCGCGCCAGGGGTCGACGTCGTTGGCGCGGGCGCTGATCCCTTGAACCAGCTGATCGAAATTGCCAGCGACCGTGACTTCATTGACCGGGAACTGAATCTCGCCGTCCTCAAACCACAGCCCTGTCGCGCCCTGAGAGTAGGTGCCCGTGATCAGATCCGTGCCGTGACCCATGGTTGCGGTCACCAGCAGCCCAGTGCCGATCTCCCGCAATAGAGCGGCCAAATCATCGTCGCCCGGCGCCATATGCAGATGGGTAGAGGCCACGCCCGGCGCGCTACCCACGCTGCGGCTGGCAGAGCGCGTGTGTCCACAGCCAATACGTGAGGCGGTGCGCAAATTGGTGAGATAGGTCTTGAGTACACCGGCCTCGACCACGGTTGTGCGCTGGCTGGAAAACCCTTCGCCATCGAACGAGCGGGAGCGCAGCCCCCAAGGCACCAGCGGGTCGTCGATGAGCGTCAACGAGGGATGCATCACGGCGGTGCCGAGGCGATCGCAGAGGTAGCTGGCGCCGCGTGCCACCCGCGCACCCGACAATCCCGAGATGAAATCGCCCAAGACCCGGCTCGCAACCGGTCCCTCGAAGACCACGGGCACGCTGCGGGTCGTGATCGGCCGGCCTCCCAGGCGCCGGAGTGCGCGCGTCGCCGCCTTTTCGCCGATGGATTCGGGGGTTGGCATCAAGTCCAAGCTTCTGCGGGTGTCGGCCCACCAGTCCACTTGCATCTCGCCGTCACGCTCGGCGATCGGTACCGCGCTGACGCTGACCGTGCTCCCTTTACGGGTACGGATGGCGCCGCCCATGGAGACCCAGGCCACCGCGCTCTCGCCGGCGCTGGCATCGGCCCCCTCGGTGTTTGTGATCTGGCTGTCGGCGTCCCGTGCGGCTTGTTCGGCCCGTTGCGCCCAGTCGATGAGCGCTGTGGTTCCGAGCTTGGCGACGGCTGGGTCGTGTCGTTGGACGACCGTCGGCTCTCCGAGTTCGTCCCCCTTGGGTACGCGACTGTGCGGATCGGCATCCATCTGACGAGCTGCAGCGACGGCGTGCTCTACCAAAGCCACCAACGCCTCTCTGCGCAGATCGTTGCCGCTGACCATGGCCGAGCGATCGCCGACAAAGACGCGGAATCCGACCGCGTGCTCTTCAGCGCGCACGACTTGCTCGACCTCCCCAAGACGCACGCGTGCATCGCTGGAGACCTGGGCGACGGCCACTGCATCGCCATCCGTGGCGCCAGCGCGCTTGGCGACGGCCAGCAGGTCAGACAGAAGATTCGGGTCGATTGGGCTGAGCATGGATACCCTCGAAGACGGGATGACAGCGGGCTGATGGGGTTCGGCGCCTGTTGATCCCAGCTGACGGAGCGCTATTTACCCGAATAATCAGGTAAATAGCGCCGATTGAACTACGCGACCTGACTGCCGCCGATGGTCATCTGATCGATTCGAAGGGTCGGCTGACCGACGCCGACGGGGACACTCTGCCCCTCCTTGCCGCACACACCCTGGGCCTTTTGAAAGCCGAGGTCATGACCCACAGCGGAGACCCGCGTCAGCACGTCCGGACCGTTGCCGATGAGCGTCGCGCCCTTGAGCGGCGCGCCGATCTTGCCGTCCTCGATGAGGTAGGCCTCGGTCATCTCAAAAACGAACTTGCCGCTGGTGATGTCGACCTGACCGCCGCCAAAGTCGACCGCCATGATGCCTTTGTTGACGCCCCGCACGATCTCTTCGGGATCGTCCTGCCCGGGCAATAGGTAGGTATTGCGCATGCGCGGCATGGGCAGATGTGCGTAGGACTCCCGGCGGCCGTTGCCGGTAGGAGAGACGCCCATGAGGTGGGCACCGAGCAGGTCGTGCATGTAGCCCACGAGCTTGCCATCTTGGATGAGGGTGGTGTTCTGCCCCGGCGTCCCTTCATCGTCGACGTTGAGCGCGCCGCGGTCGCCGATGCGTGTGCCGTCATCGACGACGGTGCACAGCTCACTGGCCACCTGCTGCCCCATCTTGCCCGCGAACGCGCTGGTGCCTTTCCGGTTGAAGTCACCCTCCAGACCGTGACCGATCGCCTCGTGTAGCAGCACCGCTGGCCAGCCTGGCCCGAGCACCACGTCCATGACGCCGGCGGGCACCTCGATCGCCTGAAGATTGACCAACGCCTGCCGCACCGCCTCCTGGCCTGTGGCCCGCAGCGCTGCTGGCGTCAGCAGGGGCTGTAACTCCATCCGACCACCGCCGCGGAAAGAGCCGCGCGCGAGCCGACCGTCGGCGCCCTTGGCGATGACCGAGCAGTCCAGCCGAACCAGCGGGCGTGTATCCCACACCGCGGAACCATCCCCACGAACGACGCACACGATCTGTTCGGAGACGGAGATCTGCGCCGTCACCTGATGCACCCGCGGATCGGCTGCCCGGCACATCGCATCGAGCTCGGCCAAGGCGCTGACTTTCACGTCGAGGGGCAACGCCATGGGCGGCCGGGCTATCGGGTAGCGATTTACCGGTTGACCACCCGCGCT
The DNA here is from genome assembly GCA_023954815.1 of Myxococcales bacterium. GTDB lineage: Bacteria > Myxococcota_A > UBA9042 > UBA9042 > UBA9042 > UBA9042. The sequence goes on from JAGSHB010000058.1 coordinate 29,418, forward strand.
GACCGCGATGGTCGTCCGCTTGCCATGACCCGTCGCAATCGCGCCACATGCATCGGCGGCCTGCAGCAGAGACGGCACTGTCAGCACGTCGGTGTGCGCATAACCCTGCCGCTCGCCCGCAATGGCACGGACACCAATGCCCTGCCCCGACGAGCGCTGCGCGGTGCGGACTTTGCCGTCGTCGACCGCCACCCACTCACTCTGACTCTGTTCGAAAAAGAGGTCGGCGTAGTCTGCGCCACCGGCCAGCGCGCGACTGACAACGCTCGTCAGGTCGGACAGCTGCAGGTTCGCCCTTTGAAGGATGCTGTGATCAGCCATTGGATTGCCCCCGTGCCTGTTGCTGCTGGATACGTTTTTGCTGGTCGCGTTTTTGCTCGTACGCCGACCGGATTTTGCCGGCCTCGCGCATGCCAAACTCCAACCACCGCTGACGCAGACTCCACTGGCGCTCTACCGACAAATCGCCCATATCTCCAAGCTGTTTGCGCCGAACCGGCACCACTTGTTGCAGGCTGATGGCCAGCGCGACAGACAGGTTGAAGCTCTGCACCATGCCGCTCATGGGCAGGATGTAGCGCTGATCGGCCGCCTGCCGAATCGCTTCGCTCACCCCGTTGGCTTCATTGCCGACGACGAGCGCGATTTTGCCCTCCACCGGCAGCTCCGCCAGGGGTTTTTCCGCCGCCAGGTCCGAGACCCAAATCTGAAAGCCCTCAGCCTTCAAGTGGGCGATGCATGCGTCCGTGGTGTCCCAACGGTGGGCGGTCATCCACTGGTCGGCGCTCTTGGTGATCGTCGTCGGCGTCCGATACTCCTCGGTCTCGGTCACCACGTGGACGTCTTGCAGGCCAAACCCCTCACTGGTGCGCATGCAGGCCGCGACGTTGTGGGGATCGTAGATATTTTCGTAAACCGCAGTAATCGACTGCAGTCGCTGGCCCAGAATGTGGTCGATGCGCTGCACCCGCCGCGGGTTGACCACGTCTTCCAGCACGTCCGTCTCGGGCCATCTCGACTGGCCATCGGGCCGCAGGGCTCCGTTCTCTGTCATCACGCTCACCTCTGTCTGTGCAGGAGTGACTCACCGCACAGCGCCTATAGTGGAGCGTCAGGGCTTGGCGTCAACGGGGGGCTTGGGTGACTTCATCTGTTGGTCGACCAACGCCCGCAGCTTGGTGTAGGAAACCGCGCCATTGACCCGCCAGCCGTTGATGAACGTGGTCGGCGTCCCCCGGACCTTTAGCTTGCGGCCGAGTTTTCTATGCCGGGCGACCACGCGCGGCGCCACGCGCAGATCCTGTTTCCACCGAGCGCGAGCTGCTGCCGTACGACCCATGTGCCCCTTGTCTCGCAGCCAGCGCTCTGTTGCCTTCGGGCTCGCTTTGATGCCGGCCGGCGTGTGCAAATAGTTGTAGAGCGGCCAAAATGCCTGCTGCCCGTGAGCCGCTACAGCGAGTTGCGCCAGCTTGCCGGCGCCGGGATGCATCTTGAGTGGGTAGTGCATGAACACCAGCTGCACGTCGTCCCCGTAATCTGTTCGTAGTTTGGCTAGGCGCGGGGCCAGCTTGCGACAAAAAGGGCAGCGTAGGTCAGCAAACACCACGATGCGAACCGCGGCGGTATTCGGGCCGAGCCTGGGAGCGGTGGGTGGAATCGCAAACTTCACATGGGCCGGTGCCTTTGCCTTGGCCGGCTTTTTCTTGGGCTGGACCGGCACCTTTTTTTGCTGCTGCGCTTTGGGAAGGGGAGCGGATGGCACGCGCTCTCCCTTGACCATCCAGCCGTAAAATCGCTCGCGAATTCGGGGTTTCAGCGGAGATAGCACCGCGTTCCAGTAGGCTTCGTTCACGCGAGGCATGTGCCGCATACTCGCCCGGGTGCCAGTCAAGGCGACAGTTGTCATTTCAGCCAGCGCGGCGCGGTTGCGCAGCCCCCGACGGTGAATACGCACGCCATTGAACAGCAGCTGAGGCGAGGACATCCCGAGGGCGGTCGCCATGGTGGCGTATCCGCGGGCCTGGAGCCGAATCGCGGGCTTGCTCGCAGCGGCTCGGACGGCCGCGCGCCGCCGCTTGGACATGCCTCTCAGCAGGGATTTGGCGTTAATCGGACCATTTCGCAACTTCTTGGCCCGCGTGATCAGCTGACCCTTCCGATGCAGGGCCAGCAGCGCACCGCCGGCCTGCTCGCTCTGGCCCGTCGGCAAGATGACCAGACGAATCCGACCGCCGCGGGGCAGCTCCTTGCGGCGCTCGCCCGGACGCAGAACGCTCAGGGTTTCACGCAGGATTCGGCCACTGTCCGCGTCGTTGGGATCGAGGGCCAAGACCGCGACGACCGGCGCGTCACTCGGCCCGAAGGAGATCAATCGTGAGCGCAGCGCCCGACCCTGGGCGGCCGTTTCAGGGTCGCGGCCACTCAACGCCACGCCGGCTTCGGAGGACACGAAAGAGCTCAGGCCGATATCCACGGCAACCATCGCCATGAAGGAAAGAAGAACGATCCCAGTAATTTGACCGAGACAGCCGAGACATCCCCAACCTTTGGTCTCCACGATGCCCGACGCCGCGGTCGCACCGATTGCGGCGGCGACTGGCGCGGCGAGCGGCTCACGCGGCGAACGGCGAAGATCCGGCTTGGCCGATTGCGCACGGCTGCTGGAACGTCTGGCGGCCGGCCCACCAGCGGCCATCTCCGCCTTCGTCTCCTTCAGCTTGCTGAGCAGCTCTCTTTTCGAGGGTGTGCGGCCTTCCTTCGCCCGCTGCTTCGCCCATTGTCGCACCTGCGCAAGCGCCTCGCTGTGCTGCGTGTCGGAGAGCTCGCCAGCCGGCGCGACGGGCGGCGGCGGCGGTGGGGGGACCGCGGGCTG